>JAEUQA010000041.1 GCA_016789845.1 Chromatiales bacterium | reverse complement strand
GTGGACATTTGCGCGGCATCGCCGCGCAAATGTCCACATGCCAAACCCGGTGCCTCTCAAACGAGGGTGTGGAAGACCTTTTGCACGTCCTCGTCCTGCTCGAGCTTGTCGACGAGCTCCAGCACCTCCCGCGCCTGGTCCTCGGGGAGTTCCATGGGCGTGGTGCAGATGTATTCCTGCTCCGCTGACAGGGGCGTGATCCCCCGGTCTTCCAGCGCCTTCTGCAGCTGGCCGAAGTCGCCGAAGTTGCAGCGAACCACCAGCTGGGGCTCGCCCTTTTCCCCGGTGCTCTCGCCCATCTCTTCCAGGCCGTGGTCAATCAGGTACAGTTCAAGATCATCCTGGTCTATGCCCGCCGGGTCGAGCCTGAACACGCCCATCCGGCGGAACATGAAGCTGACGCTGCCGGTGGTGGCGAAATTACCGCCGTTCTTGTTGAAGACATTGCGCACGTTGCCGACCGTGCGCGTGGGGTTGTCGGTGGCGGTCTGGACGAGCACGGCGATCCCGTGGGGCGCGTACCCCTCGTAGATCACCTCCTCGTAGTTCGCCACGTCCTTGCCCGAGGCCCGCTTGATGGCTGCATCCACCTTGTCCTTGGGCATGTTGACGGCCCGGGCATTGGCGATGACCCGGCGGAGGGCCGGGTTGTTGTCGGGGTCGGGCCCGGCGGCCTTCACGGCGATGGTGATGTCCTTGCCGATCCGCGTGAACTGCTTGGCCATGCGGTTCCAGCGGGCGAACATCACGTGTTTTCTGGTTTCGAATATGCGTCCCATGGCCTAATTGTGTCAGATGTTGAGCTATCAGCACGACTACCACGCCGGTAACCACGCCGACGTCCTGAAGCACTCCGTGCTGGCGCTGGTCATCCGCGCCCTGCAGCGGAAGGACACGCCGCTGCGGGTGCTGGACGTCCACGCGGGGTCGGGTATCTACGACCTCCGCAGCGGCGAGGCCCGGAAGAACGCCGAGTTCGCCGGCGGGATCGAGCGCGTCCTGGCTGCCCGGCCCCAGCCTGCCGAAGTGACGGACTACCTGGACGCCGTCCAGGCCCTCAACGGCGAGGGGGCGGCCAAGGGCAGGGACCTGCGCCTGTATCCCGGCTCGCCCCAGGTGGCCCGCCACCTGCTTCGCCCCCAGGACCACCTGGAACTGCTGGAGCTGCACCCCGCGGCGCTAGCCCGGCTGCACCGGAACTTCGGGCGGGATCCCCGCGTGCACATCCACGACCGCAACGCCTTCGAGGGCTTGCCCGCGCTGGTGCCGCCGGCGGAGAAGCGCGGCGTCGTGCTGGTGGATTCCGCCTACGAGGTGAAGGAAGACTTCACGGCCATCGTGGAGCTGCTGAAGAACTGCCACCGCCGGTGGGCCAGCGGTGTCTACGTCATCTGGTACCCGCTGATACGCCACCCGCTGGCCGAGCGCTTCACGGCAAAGCTGCGGGCCACGGCCATCCCCAGGATGCTTCACGCGGAGCTGCGCGTGGAGGCCGAGGGCTTCAATGGCATGCGGGGCTCGGGGCTCTGCATCGTCAATGCGCCCTTCGGCCTCGATCAGAAGCTGAATATCCTGCTGCCCTGGCTGTGGGCCACCCTGAAGAACGACGACCGGAGCGGGTGGAAAGTGGAGTGGCTCACCCCGCCGCTGTAGGAGCGCCGACCGGCGCGACTCCCCGCCCGCTCGAGACTCGCGGACTCGATTCTCGCGGGAGGCGAGTCGCGCCGGTCGGCGCTCCTACAGCCAGCCTTGCCGCCACTTCCCGGGGTCCTTCAGCTCGCGCCAGTCGATCTCCCGCGGCTTCCGGCTGTGCACGGCCTCGATGAGGCAGGCGACGACCGCCTCCTGCTCGTTGCGGACCAGTGCCGTGACGATGAAGTGCTTTTCCCTGCGAACCGGCTTCACGGCAGTCCACTTGCTCAGGTGGAGTTTTTCGGGGTTGAGGCGGATCATCCGCACAAGTATGGATCAGTCGTCGCGACCAGCCTGGATTTTCGCCACCATGACGCTCGCGGGCGTCGGCATCTTTGGCTATGCCACCGGCGTGCTGATGGGCCCCTACGCCCCGCTCCTGGGCGACCGGCTCCCGGAACTCACCTGCCTGCAGGTGGCCTTCACCGGCGCACGCTTTGCCGAGGTCTTCGGCTCATTCACGCTGGAGCAGCAGGCGGCCATCGCGCAGTTGCTGATTCCCGGCGACGTCGTGTTCGCCTGGGGCTATGGCTTCCTGCTCACCGGGCTGCTGGGCCTGCTGACACTGCGCCTGCCGGCGAGCTGGCAACCGGCAGGTCGCATGCTGATGTGGACGCCGTTGCTTGCCTCGGCCCTCGATTGCCTGGAGGACCTGTGCCTGCATGCGCTCGCCGTGGCCCCGGCGGGCGCCGATCCCGGCCTGCTGCCGATGCTGGCCGGCCTGGCCGCCACGCTGAAGTACCTCAACCTCTCCGTGCTGGCGCCAGCCTATGGCATCACTGCGAGCATCAAGGGTGCGACTCATGACCGCCGTGCCGGTGCGCTGGTGATCTACCTGCTGGTGGTGGTGAATGCGCTGGCGTTCGTGGCCAGGCCCCTCCAGCAAATCCCGGCGTGCTTCTGAAAGATGAGCTGGGTGGTGCAGGGCCTTGCCGTGCTGGTTGGCGGGCTGCTGTTCGCGCTCTTTGCCGCCACGATCTGGAGCAGCGCGTCGCTGCTTTGGGATGCGTGGCGGGAGTCCCGTGATGAGCGGGATCGCGCCTGAAGGCGCTCCTACAAGGCGCTGCTAAGGACGGGGCGCTGGCGGGAAGCGTTCTTCGTTGATGGAGATCTTGCGGCGGGCGGCTTGACCCAGGTCCACGTCGAGCCGGTCGGCGAGCATGACCAGGTAGAGCAGGACGTCGGCCAGTTCCAGGGCCACCTCGGCCCTCCTGCCCGCATCCAGTGACTGGCTCTCAGGGGCAGTGAGCCACTGGAAATGCTCCACCACTTCGGCGGCCTCGGCCACCAGCGCCATCGCCAGGTTCTTCGGGGTGTGGAACTGCTCCCAGTCCCGGGCGGTGGCGAAGGCCCGCAGGCGCTGCCTCAGTTCGTCCAGCTCGGTCATCCCCGCATCCTACTACCCGGCATATACTCGCAATCAAGACCATGCCGCTCCGGAGGACGTCCATGCGCCCGATATTCGCTGCACTCACACTGGTTATCCTCGCGTCGCCGGCCCTGGCCCAGGAACCGGGCAACCTCTGGGAGGTCACGACGTCGATGGAGGGCGGTGGCATGACGATGCCTGGCCGGACCCAGCAGGTCTGCGCACCAGTGAACGCCGAGGGCCCGGAAGCCATGGCGTCGGAGGATAACCGTTGCCAGATGACGGACGTCAGGCGTTCGCCCGGCAGGTTCAGCTACAAGGTCCAGTGCCCTGACGGCTCGGGCACCGGCGAGATGACCTACCAGGGCAATGACAGCTACACCCAGGTCACGACCATGACCATGGATGGCACGACGATGAAGATGTCCACGAAGGGCAAGCGCATCGGCTCCTGCGACGCCAGCAAGGTGAAGAAGCAGATTGCCGGGATGCAGGCCCAGGCGGCCGCCGGCATGGCGCAGGCCTGTGGTTCCACGGTCGAACAGCTGTTGCCCGGCCAGCTCGCCGGCCTGGACTGCGATCCGAAGTACAGGAAGCAGCTCTGCGATCGCTTCGGCACCAGGGACGGCTATCGGCTGGTGGCGTCCCGGCAGCCCATGGGCGAGCCCATCATGGATTCCGGCACCTTGCCCGAAGTCGCGAAGTACTGTGGCGTGCAGGCAGAACAGGTCCGGGAGCGCCTGTGCAGTGACGCGAACAGGGCCGAGGACCTGGATTTCATCGGTGCGCAGTGCCCGGCGCTGGCCCAGCCCATCGCGCAGAGCGAATGCGCGGGCCGGGGCTTCACCACCCCGCCCGCAGACAAGTACCGGGATTTCTGCAGCAACTATGCCCGGGGGATGATGGATGGCGGCGCCGGCGATGCCGCGGCGAACCACGCGACACCCGCTGCGCCTGATGCCAAGCCCTCTGCCGACGATGTCCTGAAGGAAGGCGCCAAGCGCCTTAAGGGCCTCTTCGGCCGCTAGCTCCCGGGGGTTGCGCGTGTTCCGGCGACTGGCCGTGGCGCCCGATGCCCGCCGCCGGTAACCCGCTCCAGCGCTGGTGGCCGCCCTTCCTGGTCATCCTCCTCGTTGGCGTCGCATACGCCAACGCGCTGCAGGCGAGCTTCCAGTTCGACGACTGGGACGTGATCGTGCGGGATCCGCGGGTGCAGGGCCTCGCGGCCTGGTGGGCATCCATGCCCGGCATGCGGCCCCTTCTGAAGCTCAGCTACGCGCTCAATCATGCGAGCGGAGCCGGCGTGGCCGGCTTCCATGCCGTGAACGTGGTGATCCATGCTGGTAACGGGCTGCTTGTCCTGTACCTCGCCCGGCGCTTTGCTGCCCAGCTGGGGGAGGCGCCGGCCGTGGCTGGCTGGCTGGCGCTGGCGACCGCACTTATCTTCGTGCTGCACCCGGTGCAGACGGAGGCGGTGACCTATGCCTCCGGGCGTTCGACGTCGCTGAGTGCCCTGTTCGCGCTCGCCAGCATGGCTGCCTGGGTGAACTGGCGCGCAACGCCCCGCCGGCGCGCCTGGCTGCTGCCTGGCTCGCTGTTGCTCATGCTGGCCGGCATGGCCACGAAGGAAACAGTGGCAATCGTGCCGGTAGCCCTGCTGCTCTGGGAGGCCACCGACATCTCCCGGCCCTTCAGCTGGCGAGCGGCGCTGGCGAGGACCGGCGCCCACTGGCTGCTGCTGGCCCTCGGCCTGGCGGCGGCGCTGTCGCTGCCCGCCTACCGGGACTTCCTTGCCAGCAGCCTTGCCACCCGCTCGGTGCCGGAGAACTTCCTGGCCCAGTTGCAGGGGATCCGTTACCTCGCCGGCCAGCTATTGCACATCGACCGGATGAATGCCGACCCCGCGTTGCCGGTCACGCCCGGGCTCGACCCGCTGGACGGCCTGACGCTCCTGGTGCTCGTGGCCGGAGGCGGCCTGGCGCTCACGAATGTCCGCCGGTACCCGCTGCCGGCCTTCGCGGTCCTCTGGTTCCTGCTCTGGCTGGCGCCCACGAACTCCCTGCTGGCGCGGCTGGACCTCGTGAACGATCGCCAGCTCTACGTGGCCCTGGCCGGTCCGGCGTTGCTGCTGGCCGCGGCGATCCGCCGTCTGGCCGTCCGGCAGCGGGCGCTGGCGGTGACGGCATTCGTCCTGGTACTCGCCCTCACCGGCCTGGCGACGCACCTGCGGAACGAGGTCTACCGGGAGGAAGTCACGTTCTGGCGGGACGTGGTGAGTCGCTCGCCGCACAACGCCCGCGCGTTCAACAACCTGGGCATCGCCCTGGCTGACCAGTGCGACCTGCGGCGGGCGGACCAGGCCTGGCGGCGGGCGCTCGAACTGGACCCCGGTTACGTGCGGGCCGCCGTGAACCTCCAGCTGCTCCGGGAAGGCGTGCTGCCGGAGGGCGTAGGCCCCTGCGAGAGGCTGCCGTAGGAGCGGCTTCAGCCGCGACCGGCCTGGCCACTGGCGAGAATCGAGTCCGCGAGTCTCTCGCCAGTGGCCAGGCCGGTCGCGGCTGAAGCCGCTCCTACGGGGGCGTCAGGCGGCCTTGCGCGCCGCCAGCCACTTCTCCAGTTCATCGGCGCCACCGATGTGCATGCCATTGACGAAGACCTGCGGCACGGCGGTGGTGCCGGCCACGGCCCGCAGGGTGCTGTCCGAGAACTCCCGGTTCAGCGTGAGTTCCTCATAGGGGATGCCGGCCTCCTGCAGCCGCGCCTTGGCGCGCGAGCAGTGGGGGCAGCCCTTGCGGGTGAAGACTGTCACGTCCAGTGGCTTCGCGGCACCGGGGGCGAGGTAGGCCAGCATGGTGTCGGCGTCCGATACCTTGAAGGGGTCGCCCGGCTCCTCCGGCTCGATGAACATCTTCTCGATGACGCCATCCCGGACGAGCATCGAGTAACGCCAGGAGCGGCGACCGAAGCCGATGTCCTCCTTGCCGACGAGCAGGCCCATGCGGTCGGAGAACTCGCCGTTGCCATCGGGCAGGAAAGTCACGTTCCACGCCCGCTGGTCCTCCTGCCATTCGTTCATGACGAAGGCATCGTTGACCGAGATGCAGACGATCTCGTCAACGCCGTGCGCCCGGAATGCCGGCGCAAACTGGTTGTAGCGCGGTACGTGGGTGGAAGAACAGGTGGGAGTGAACGCGCCGGGCAGGGAAAAGACGATGACGGTCCGGCCCGAGAAGATCTCCCTGCTGGTGCGGTTCACCCATTCGTGGCCCTTCCGCGTCCGGAACGTGACGTCGGGGACGCGCTGGCCTTCGCGGTTCTGCAACATGAGCGGTTACTCCTTCAGGTCCATGGGTGGGGAAATGGGCTTGAACCTTACGGTGCGCCATGCTCATTGCATAGCGTATTATTTTTACGATAACGATTCATAAAACAGATGAGGATGACGGCCATGAACCTGCCCAGCACCAGGCAACTCCGGTACTTCGCGGCCCTGGCGGAGCACCGGCACTTCGGGAAGGCCGCCACGGCGTGCTTCGTTTCCCAGTCGGCCTTCAGCATCGCCATCCGGGAACTGGAGACCCTGCTGGGCGTCCGGCTGGTGGACCGGACCAACCGGCGGGTCACCATCACGGCGCTGGGCCAGGAGGTCGCGACCCAGGCCCGCCTCTGCCTGCGGGACATCGAGGGCCTGGTGGCGCTGGCCCGGACGGAGCGCTCGCCCCTCGAGGGCCCGCTGCGGCTCGGCGTGATCCCCACGATCGCGCCCTTCCTGCTACCCCGCGTGCTGCCCCGCCTCCGCAAGGCCCTGCCGAAGCTGCGCCTGTTCCTCCACGAGGGCACGACGGCCGAGATCCACGCGAAGCTCCTCAAGGGCGACCTGGACGTGCTGCTGCTCGCGCTGCCCTACGACCTGGACAACACCGAGGTGCAGCCACTGTTTCGCGATGCCTTCCGCCTCGCCTGCCGGAAGGGGACGAAGCTCGTGAATCCCGCCAGCTACAGCTACAACCGGCTGGACCGGGACGCGGTCCTGCTGCTGGATGACGGTCACTGCCTGCGGGAGCACGCCATCTCCGCCTGCCGCATCAAGAGCGCCGAGAAGGTCAGCCCGTTTGCGGCCTCCAGTCTCCTGACGCTGATCGAGATGGTGGATGCCGACCTGGGGATCACCTTCCTGCCGGAAATGGCCGAGGGCTCCGCCCTGTTGACGGGGACCCGGGTGGAAACCCACGCGCTGCCAGAGCGCAGCTACCGGGAGATCGGGCTTGCCTGGCGGCAGGGTTCCACCCGTGGCGCCGAGTTCCGGCGGCTCGGTGAGCACCTGCGGGCGCTGGCGCAGCAGTCCTGAGCCAGGGGCCCGGCCATGGCGGGGCGCCTCGACCTGGTAACTGGGTAGCTCGCCGGACATCGAGAGCCTCGCTAGACTGCCGGGCTTTCCCCGGGGAGATCGGGATGCCCACCCGTCGCGACGTTCTTGGCGCGGGCGCCGTAGCGCTGGCGAGCGCGTCACTCGGCGGTTGCGGCAGCGCCGGCCGGGACGAGTACGCCACGGTCGCGGCCGCCATCTGGCGGCACTCGCCCGGGCTTCCGGAAACGGTGACTGGCGTGCTGGCAGAGCTCGTCCGCTACGCAACGCTGGCCCCATCCACCTACAACAGCCAGTGCTGGCGCTTTGTCGCCACCCGGGAATCGATCACGATCCTGCCGGACCCGACGCGGCGGTCCCCCGCGGTCGATCCAGACGACCACCACCTGCACGTCAGCCTCGGCTGCGCCGCCGAGAACATCGTGCAGAGCGCGGCGGCCATCGGGCTCGGGAGTGTCGTGGAGACGGGCCCGGCGCCCGGGGATGGCATCACGGTCCGCCTGCAACTGGCCACACCGGCCCGGTCCCTCATGGCCGATGCAATACCCCTGCGGCAGACCACGCGCGCCGCCTACGACGGGAAGCCGGTGCCGGCGGCGGAGCTCAGCCGGCTGGAACGGATCGCCCGCGGGCCCGGAGTCACGCCGGTGTTCGCCACTGGTGCCGTCCAGAAGCGGCGGCTGCTGGAGCTGGCCGCCGCCGCCAGCCGGGAGTGGCGTGCCGATGCGGCGAAGCTTGCCGAGCTGAAGCGCTGGACCCGCTTCGACGAGGCCACCGCGCTCGCGACCCGCGACGGCCTCGCCCCGGGGCCCGCCGGCCGGGCGGCACTGCCCCCGGCCCTTGGCTCCGCGCTCTTCGGCCTGCTGGCGGCCTCTGACCGGCAGCTCGACCAGCTGGTCACCCGCGTGCGTTCCTCGGCCGGACTGCTGGCTTTCGTGGCGGCGGTGGATGACCGGGCGCACTGGGTGGAGGTGGGGCGGGCCTTCCAGCGCTTTGCCTTGCTGTCGACGGCGCTCGGTATCCGGCACGACTGGGTAAACGCCCCGACCGAGCAGCCGGCGCTGCGGCCCAGGCTCGGGATGGAGCTTGGCGAGCCGGCGGGCCGGCCCTCCCTGTTGCTGCGCTTTGGCTACGGACCGGCCCGGCCCAAGGCGCTCCGCCGGATCCTGACCCCGGAACTCACCGGGCTGCCTCCGGCAGGCTCCGAACTGGCGGAGAGGCTGGCGCCACCCACCAACTGAAACACCCTGTCCGGGGCGGGAATTGACGCGTGTCTGGTAATTGACACGATGTCAACGCAGTCGCTAGTCTGCCGGCCATGGACCCCATTGCGACCCGGCGACTGGAGGAAAAGGAACGTCGCCGGAACGACATCCTGGACGCCGCCGAGCGCGTGGCATCGGCCACCGGGCTCGAGAGCCTCACCATGGACCAAGTGGCCCGGGAAGCCCGGCTCTCCCGCGGCCTGCTCTACGTCTACTTCCAGGACAGGGACGACCTCGTCGCCGGCATCTGCGAACGCGCGCTGATCGGACTGCATGGCCGCTTCGCGGCCCTCGCGGACGACACCAGGACCGGCCTCGAGCGGGTGGTTGCCATGGGCCGCGCCTACGTGGACTTCGCCACCGAATGTCCCCTTCAGTTCGAGATCCTCGCGCGCTTCGAGGCCACCGATGCGTCAGCCGCGGTCGGCGGCAGCAATCATGGCGCCTGCCTGGCCGCCGGTGCCCGCGTGCATGCGTTGCTGACCGCGGCGCTGGATGCTGGCATGCGCGACGGCTCCGTCGCCCCGTCCGCGGGCTCACCGGGCACGATCGCACTGTCACTCTGGGCCATGACCCACGGCACCATCCAGGTCGCCAGCATGAAGCGGGCGGTGCTCACCCAGCAGGGCGTGACGCCCGGGGCCCTGGTCGAGCAGACGCTGCGCATGGCAACCATGTCCCTGAAGCGCGGTGAGTGATGCGCAACCCGGCCGCGCTGCTGCTCCTGCTCGCCGGCGGTTCCGCCCTGGCCCAGGAGGCAGGTCCCACGCGACCGCTCCGGCAGATACTGGACGACTACGTGCGGGAGGCCCTGACATCGAACCTGGCCCTGCGGAGCCAGGGCTTCGACATCGAGCGTGAGCTCGCGGTGCTCGAGGAGGCGCGCAGCCGCTTCCTGCCCCGGGTCGGCCTCGACGCCCGCTACTCCTGGGCTGACGGCGGGCGGGAGTTCGGCCTGCCCGTCGCCGGCCTGGTCAACCCCGCCTACCAGGCCCTCAACGAGCTGCTGGCGGCCAGTGGCGAGGCGCCCCGCTTTTCGGACGTCTCCGACTCCAGCTTCCTCTTCCTGCGCGAGCGGGAGCAGGAAACCCGGCTGACGCTTCGGCAGCCGCTCTACGCACCCGCGATTCCGGCGGCCTTTCGCGCCCAGCAGGCGACGCTGGACAGCACGACCTTCGCCCGCCAGGCGCTGGCGCGCCGGCTCGAGCGGGACGTGACCGTCGGGTATCTGGACTGGCTCCGCGCCCGGAGCAGCGCCGGGATCGTCGCGTCGAGCCTCGGCCTGCTGCAGGAGAACCTGCGGGTGAACGACTCGCTGTATGCCAATGGCCGGATCACCCAGGACCAGGTCCTGCGGGCCCGCGCGGAGCTGCTGGAGGTCCAGCAGCAGCTGAACGAGGTCACCAACCTGACGTCCCGCAACCAGCAACTCGTTAACTTCCTGCTGAACCGCGCCCTCGACAGCCCGCTGGAGATGGCGAGCCTGGAGTCGCGGGATGCCGCGTGGGCCGGGGCCTCCCGGGTCGGGGATGACAGGGAACTGCGCAGTGGCGCCCTCGACCGGCGGCCAGAGCTCCGCGAGCTCGAGGCCCTCAGCGCGGCCGCCGAATTCCAGGTGCAGCAGGAGCGGGCCGCCCGTCAGCCACAGGTGTCGATCGGCGTGGATGGCGGAATCCAGGGAGAGGACTACGACTTTGGCAGCGGCTACAACTTCGGGGTGGCCTCGGTCCAGCTCACCCTGCCGCTATTCGATGGTGGCGCCATCCGCTCCCGGGTGGATGCCGCAAGGGCCGTCGCCCGGCAGGCGGCGGTGCGCCGGGAGGAAACCGCCCGGCAGATCGAGCTGGAGGTCCAGCAGGCGCTGGACCGGCTGCGAACGGCAGCCGATTCGCTGGCGACCGCAGAGGCGCGCGCCGAGGCCGCGCGGGCGGGGTTCCGCATCGCGAGCAGCAAGCGCGATCTCGGCGTCATCAACCAGGTGGACTTCCTGGACGCACAGAATGCGCTCAGCGGCGCGGAGCTCAACCTGAATCTCACCCGGTTCGCGCTGCTGTCGAGGCAGGCGGAGCTGGCCTATGCCACGGCAGTGAATCCCCTCCAGCTTCCCGAAGGAGCGCCCGCCCCATGATCCCTCACGGTTGCTCCCCGCCGGGCAGATGCCGCGGCTTTCCGGCAGCTGCCGCCATGCTCCTCGCCGCGCTGGTCGCCGCCTGCGGGCCGCCAGATACAGCGCCCGCGCGCGGGCCGACCCGGGTGGGCGCCGCTACGGTCACCACAGGTCCGGCCCAGCCGCCCGTCCTCACCAGCGGCGTGATCACGACCCGTGAAGAGCTGCGCCTGTCGTTCAAGGTCGCCGGCATCATCCGCAGGATCGGCGTCAACGAGGGCGAGGCCGTCACAGCGGGCCAGCCGCTGGCGGCACTGGATCTCACCGAGGTGGACGCCCGCCTGGAGCAGGCCCGGCAGCTGGCGGACAAGGCGGAACGCGACCTCGTCCGGAGCACGAAGCTGCGCGCCGACGAGGTCATCAGTGAAGAGGAGCTGGAGGCCATCCGCACCCAGGCCGCCGTCGCCCGCGCGGCCCTGAGGGCCGCGGAGTTCAACCGGGACTTCTCGACCATCCTTGCGCCCCGCGACGGCATCGTGCTCCGCAAGCTCGTCGAGGAGAGGGAATTCGTCCGGCCGGGGCAGGCCATTCTCGTGGTGGGGCCGAAGGCGGGCGGCTACGTCGCCCGCGCCGCGCTGTCCGACCGGGACGTGGTTCGCCTGCGCCTCGGTGATCCGACGGTCATCACCGCGGATGCCTTCCCCGGGCAGGAATTGCACGGCAAGGTTACCGTGCTCCCGGGCGCTGCGAATGAGGCCAGCGGCCTGTTCGACATCGAGGTCGAACTTGCTCCTGCACAGGTGCGGCTGGTGAGCGGACTGTCGGCACGGCTGCGGATCGATCCCGCGGCCGCGGCCGAGTCGACGCTGCCCTACGCCCCGATTGCCGCGGTGATCGAGGCGGACGGTAATCAGGCCGCGGTGTACGTCGTCGAGGATGGCGTCGCCCGCCGGCGCCAGGTGCGCATCGCCTTCATCGCGCCGACGGCGGTCGCCATCGCCAGCGGGCTCCGCGCGGGCGAGACGGTCGTCACCGACGGGGCCCTGTACCTGGAGGACGGCGAGAAGATCCAGGTCGTGCCCGTGCCGGCGCCCGCTGCGCGATGACCCTGCTCGAGTACCCGATCCGGCGCTTCCAGCCGACGCTCGTCGCCTTCCTGTGCCTGGTCGCGATGGGGATCTATGCGTTCCTCGGCGTTCCCCGGGAGGAGGACCCCTACTTCAAGATCTCGGCATTCATCATTACCGTGGTCCTGCCGGGAGCCGATCCCATCGACCTCGAGAGGCTCGTCGCGAAGCCGCTGGAGGACAAGCTGGCCGAGCTGGACGACGTCAAGGAGATCGAGACGACCGTCCGGGACAACGTCGCCGTGG
The DNA here is from genome assembly GCA_016789845.1 of Chromatiales bacterium. Taxonomy (GTDB): domain Bacteria; phylum Pseudomonadota; class Gammaproteobacteria; order Steroidobacterales; genus SHZI01. The sequence continues at coordinate 84,613 of JAEUQA010000041.1, read as the reverse complement.
TCGTGATCGAGTTCGAGGCCTTCACCGACGCCGACAAGAAGTACGACGAGGTGCAGCGCGAGACCAATGCGCTGCGGCCCAGCCTGCCCGGCGAGATCACCCGGCTCGAGATCCGCAAGTTCAGTCCCGCGCTGGTCAATACGGTGCAGTTTGCCCTGGTCTCGGAGACCGCCACCTACCGGGAACTGGAGGACCGGGCCCGTGACCTGAAGGACCGCCTCAAGACCGTGGACGGGGTCCGGACCGCGGAGAGCTGGGCGTTTCCCGGCCGCGAGCTGCGCGTCGAGGTGGACCTGCGTCGCATGGCGGAGCTCAACGTCTCGCCCGGCGCGCTCGCGGACGCCCTGCAGAGCGAGAACAGCAATCTCCCGGCCGGCACGCTCGACCTGGGCCCCCGCAGCTTCACGCTGAAGACCTCCGGGAGCTACGAATCACTGGACCAGGTACGCGACACGGTCGTTGCCGGCAGGGCAGGAGCCGTGACCCGCGTGCGGGACGTCGCCGAGGTGCGCTGGGCGAACCAGCCACTCAGCTACATCGGCCGGTTCAACGGCCAGCGCGCCGTGTTCGTCACTGCGAACCAGAAGGACGGCTTCAACATCCTCGGCGTTCGCGAACGGATCGCAGCCGTCGCCGGGGATTTCTCGGCGGATCTGCCGGGGCGCATCAGGCTGGAGTGGGGCTTCGACCAGTCGCGCAATGTTGCAAGCCGGCTGAACCGCCTCGCCCTCGACCTGCTCATCGCCATCGGGTTGGTCAGTATCACGCTGCTCCCCCTTGGCCTTCGGGCAGCCGGAATAGTGATGATCTCCATCCCGCTGTCGCTGTCATTCGGCCTGGCCTGCATCTACTTCCTGGGCTTCTCGCTCAACCAGCTGTCGATCGCCGGCTTCGTGCTGGCCCTCGGGCTCCTGGTGGACGACTCGATCGTGGTCGTCGAGAACATCAGCAGGCACCTGCGGCTGGGATACAGCCGCGCCGAGGCGGCCCTGAAGGGTACCCAGCAGATTTTCACGGCGATCCTGGGCTGCACGGCCGCACTCGTCTTCGCGTTCCTGCCGCTGATGGTATTGCCCGAGACGGCCGGCAAGTTCATCCGCGTCCTGCCACTCACCGTGGTGGCAACGATTGGCGGTTCATTGCTGATCGCCCTGTTCATCATCCCGTTCATCGCCAGTCGCGTGCTGCAGCCGACGACGGAGGCGGGCGGCAACCGGGTGCTGCAGCGGCTGATGACCCTCATCGAGCGCTGGTACCGTCCTGCGCTGGAGTACTGCCTGGCCCGTCCGCGGAGCACGGGGGTTGCGGCCATCGGCGGGTCACTGCTCCTGACTGCGGCGCTCGTGCCCGTGGTGGGCTCGAGCCTGTTTCCCAAGGCGAACACACCGGCGTTCCTCGTGAAGATCGAGACGCCGAATGGCTCGAGCCTGGCGGCAACCGACGCCGTGCTGCGCTTCGCCGAGGACCGGGTGGCGGCGATGCCCGAAGTGCAGAGCTACTTTGCCAACCTCGGGCACGGCAATCCCCAGATCTACTACAACCAGCTGCCCCGCGAGGATGCGCCAAACTACGCGGAACTCTTCGTCCAGCTCCGGGAGTACAGCACCCGCGGCACGCCGCGGAAGCTCGATGCCCTGCGCCGGGAGCTGTCCGCCTACCCCAACGCCAGGATCTTCGTCGAGGAGTTCGTCAACGGCCCGCCGATCACCGCGCCCATCGCCGTGCGCATCGTTGGTCCCGACCTCAATGTGCTTGAAAGACTGTCACGCCAGGTCGAGAACCTGATCCGGGGGGTTCCCGGCACCCAGGACGTGGAGAATCCCCTGCGGGTGCCGCGGACCAATCTCCGCCTCGTCGTGGATCCGCAGAAGGCCAGCCAGCTGGGGGTGCCGACCGTGGCCTTCGACCAGGCCGTGCGCCTGTCCGTCGCCGGTATCGAGGTGGGCAGGTACAAGGAGAGCGACGGCGAGCAGTACGCCATCGTCGTGCGCTCGCCCATCGGGACGCGCGCGGACCTGTCCGCCCTCGCCGAGATCCGCGTGCCAAGCACGGGCGGAAGCTCGCTGCCCCTGTCGCAGCTGGCCACGCTCGAGTTCGAGAAGGCGCCCACGCAGATCCAGCGCTATGGCCGCGAGCGCTCGGTGACCGTCAACGCCGATGTCGCGCGGAACCTGAACACGGCGAAGGTCACGGCGGAGGTCGTGCGGCAGCTGGAGAGCTTTGAGTTTCCCAGAGGCTACCGCTACGTCCTCGGCGGCGAAGCCCAGTCGGGCTCGGAATCCTTCAGCGGCGTGGGCACCGCCGCGATCGTGGCCATCTTCGGCATCTTCGCGGTGCTGGTGCTCGAGTTCGGCAGCTTCAAATCCACTCTCATCGTGCTGACGGTGGTGCCCATCGGTCTTGTCGGCGGGTTCCTGGCGCTGCTCGTCACGGGCAACAGCCTCTCGTTCACGGCCAGCATCGGGCTCATTGCGCTGATCGGCATCGAGATCAAGAACTCCATCCTGCTGGTGGACTTCACGAACCAGTTGCGGGCCCACGGGGTTGCCCTCGACGAGGCCATCGAGCGGGCGGGCGAGACCCGCTTCGTGCCGATCCTCCTGACTTCCGCCACGGCGATTGGCGGCCTGCTGCCGCTGGCGCTGCAGAACGTGGGCCTGTACAGCCCGATGGCCTGGGTGATCATCGGCGGCCTCCTCACCAGCACGTTCCTGGCGCGCCTCGTGACGCCGGTGATGTACAAGCTCTTCACGCCCGACGTGGAGGTGAAGCCGGCACCGTTTGCCTGAGCGGCACTTCCATATTCGTGACGGCCTTCACGCCACCGGGCTGGCCTCCGGCGCGACGATCAGGCCGTCATGAGCAAGGCGAACCGACCCGCTTTCGGCCACGACCGGCACGGCGACGACATCCGCCTGCGCCACGGGCTGCATTTCAATGATTGCGAGGCGCTTGGCCGCCATTCGCGGCTCTACCTGGACTACCTCTGCCGGGACCTGGAGTCCCACCTGCTCGCGGTGCTGCGGGAGCTGGAGGCCCGCGCCTCCATGGTGCTGGCGGGCGAGCCCCGCCGCCGGGTGCTCGCGCTGCTCTACGACCGGCAGGACAACGAGCCGGAGCAGCTCGCGAGCTTCTTCATCCAGTGCACCGATGCGGAGTCGCCCTGGCAGCTGGGCTTCGGGCACGTGGGATCCGGGCACATGGGCATCACCGACGCGGGCGTCTGGCAGCGGCACCTCGACGAGTTCCGTGAGAACATATGGACGACCGTGGTGAAAGAGAGCCGCAGGACGTTGCGGCGCAGCCCTGGCTACTAGATCCGTACCCGGACTATTGCTCGTCGCGGCCTGGGCGCTGTCCCTGGCCGTGCGCGCCGACGACCTGCCCGGGAACGACCTCTACCTCGCCGCCACCCTGCTCAGGGTGGTGGACGGTGACACCATCCAGGTGCGCCTCGACAGCGGCCCGATCACCATTCGCCTGCATGGCATCGATACCCCCGAGGCCAGCCAGCCCCTCGGCAGCGCCGCCACGAAGGCGCTGCGCAGCCGGGTGGAGGGAGAGCCACTCGAGATCGAGCCCATCGAGCAGAACGACGGCTACGGGCGGATGGTGGCGAAGGTCCACGTCCGCGGCGACGACATCAACGCTGGAATGGTCCGGAGCGGCTACGCCTGGGCCTATCGCCGGTACCTGCGTCGGCAGACCGTCGACGAGCGCTACTGCCGGCTGGAAGCGGAGGCCCGGGGCGCGCGCCGCGGTATCTGGTCAGTACCACCGGAGGAATGGCAGCCACCGTGGGAGGTCCGCGCGCGGGAGCGCGGCGACGCGGTGGCAGCCGTGAGCTACGCGGCGGAAACGCCGGAGCGGTGCATCGCTGCGCTTGGCCGGCGGACCTCGGCGGCGACCGCGGGCCAGCGCGTTGATGGGCCCGCTGCCGCTGCAGGGTGCCGCATCAAGGGCAACATCAATGCGCGCGGCGACCGGATCTACCACATGCCGGGCATGCCGTCCTATGCCGATACCCGGATCGATGAGAGCCGTGGCGAGCGGTGGTTCTGCAGCACCAGCGACGCGGAACGCGCTGGCTGGCGTGCGCCCCTGCGGTAAGTCCGGGTCAGAGCCTCGCGATCTCGTCCCTGACATCCGCGCTGGCCGGCGCCAGCTCACGCGCCCTTTCCAGGGCCTGCCGGGCCTTGTCGGCCTGCCCGAGGGCGAGCAGGACACGCCCGATGTAGAGCCAGGTCTCGCTCTCGCCGAAGACGGGCGAGGCTGAGCCGGCCGGCCGGGAGGCAACGAACAGCTGCTCCGCGCGCTGGAGGTTGCCGAGCGCGCGGGCCTTGTTGCCCCCGAACATCGCGGGCGTGAGGAAATCACTCACGGCGTGCTGGAATACGACCCAGGGGTTGTCGGGCGCCATCCTGAGCGCCGCCGACATCTCCCGGCTGGAGGCCATGCCCCGTGTTGCCGCGCGCAGCATGTAGTGGTTGGCGCTGGCCCCGAGGCATGACGCGAGCAGGGCCCGGGCCTCGGCATAGTCGTGCCGGCGCCCGACCAGCACCTCCAGTTCATCGATGCACTGCTCCAGGTAGTCCCGCGCCCGGTTCTTCGCAATGCCGGGCACGGCGGACTGCCGCAATCTTGCGAACGCCGCGTAATAGGTCGCGACGTCCTCCTGCCCTGACGCCGAGCCGGCCTTCCTCAGCGCCGCCACGGTGGTTTCGATTGCCCGGAGATCCCTGGCGTTGTAGCCCTGTTCGATCTGGTCCCGGTACGGGACCAGGATTTCGGCGGAATGGGCGGGCCCTGCCTCGCATGCGATTGCCAGGCCGGCCAGCATCAGGGCCAGGCTGGAGCAGGATGAGCGCAATCGCCAGCCTCCCATGGCCATGCGGACGCTGCGGGCGATCAGGAAACGGCCGGCGCGGGCCGGGCGCGCAGCGCGCGCTTCAGCAGTCGGGCAACGGCCTCGGCGAGGGGCGCGTCTTCGGCCGCGAGCCCGCGCACCGACAGGTAGACGCGGCTGGTGATCGGGATTTCCGTCCACTGCTCCGGAGAGCCTGGCGGGTTGCGCCGGGCATTCAGGGTGGGGCGCACCTCGAGCTCGCGCAGCAGTTCACCGAGTTCGACATCGGTGGAGGGGCTTTCGGCGGCACCTTGTGCTGCCGGTGGGGCTGCGCTGCCCGGTGGCTGGAACGCTGCCGGGTCCAGCGCGGGCAGACCGGGGTGGGCTTCCCCGTGGTGAAGCTCGGGTGCGGGCGCCGGGGCGGGCGTTTCCGCGGCGAAGCGCTTCCGGATGCCCGCGTCCGCCAGGCCGTAGCTGCGCCGCTCGCCGGAAGGTCCGCTGACCGGCGTTGGCCCGGCGACCGGTGGCGCCGGCGGCGCCGGCGGCGGAAGTGCCGGGGGCTGGGGCTGGGCCGGCGCCTCCTCCGCGAACAGGGACGTCAACTCCTCGACCGGCAGGCCCCGGTCCAGCAGGTCCCGGATCCCGGCGGTGTCCCGGGCGGCCAGGGCCCGGCGCATCTCGGCCAGCGTTGCCGTGAGCAGCTGGCCCTCCGCCTGCAGGCTCCTGACACCCCTGATGAAAAGCAGGCGGGTGAGGCACTCGTCGGGGTAGCGGGTGTGGGGGCCCCGGCGGCCGACCTTGGGCAGGAGCCCCGACTGGATGTAGTAGACGATGGTTCGCCGGTCGAACCCGGTGGCCTCGACGAGCTCGGAAAGTGAATAGCTGCGGGCACTTGGCATGCCCGCAGACTATTATTGCGTATAGACAGTGTCAACTAGTGGCAAGTTTACGCCGAGCCCGGGGAAGCGGTGCTTGGCCAAGTCAGGATCGGCGCGAAAAGTGCCTTAAATGTCGCTAAAAGTGCCGAAAGGGAGCCTATGTATGGCCATGTCGCGGGTCCCTGATGACTTCCGGGCCGGTCAGCGGACCCCAGGGTGCGACCAGGGTACTGCTACCATCGCGCGACCCGATGTTTCCCCTCAGCGACGAAAACCCGCACTTCCTCACCCCGTACACCACTTACGCGCTGATCGCGCTGAACATCGCGGCGTGGATCTTCGTGCAGGGGCTGGGCACGGAGCCGAGCCTGGGCACGTCGGTGTGTACGCTGGGCATGATCCCGGGCGAACTGCTGCAGACCCTGGCGGCCGGCACCACCTTCCAGGTCGGGCCGAATGCCTTCTGCACGCTCACGGACACGCCCAACTGGCTGACCGCCGTCAGCCACATGTTCCTGCACGGCGGCTGGCTGCACATCATTGGCAACCTCTGGTTCCTCTGGATCTTCGGCAACAACGTCGAGGATTCCATGGGCCACGCGCGGTTTGCGGTCTTCTACGTGCTGTGCGGCCTGGCGGCCGCGGCCGCCCAGGTCCTGTCGGATCCCGCGTCCGGAATTCCCATGGTCGGCGCGTCCGGTGCCATCGGGGGCGTCATGGGCGCCTACGTGCTCCTGTATCCGAAGGTGCGCGTGAAGATGCTCATCATCCTCGGCTTCTACGTGACGACCTTCACCGTCCCGGCATTCTGGATGCTGGGTTACTGGTTCGCGGCGCAGTTGATTGGCGGTGTCGGCTCGATCGGCGCCCAGGGCGGCGGCGTGGCCTTCTGGGCGCACGTCGGTGGCTTCGTGGCCGGGGCGGCTCTGATCCTGCTGTTCCGTGATCCTGAGCTCGTGCGCCGGCATCCCAACCGGGGCTGGAGCGCGGGGTAGGGCAGCAGCCGTCGCTACGGGGCGAGGTGGTGGATTACCCGGTCCACCTCCGCCGGACTGCCGAGGATGACGGGCGTGCGCTGGTGAATGCCCGTCGGTTGCACGTCCAGGATGCGCTCGCCGGGAGCCGCCAGCGCCTTGCCGCCCGCCTGCTCAACGAGCCAGCCCATGGGATTCGCCTCGTACATCAGGCGCAGCTTGCCCTGCGGCGCCTTCCGGGTCGGGGGGTACAGGAACACGCCGCCCTTGAGCAGGATGCGGTGCACGTCAGCGACCATCGCACCCGCATAGCGACTCGAGTAGGTCTGCTCCTGGGCCCAGGCCAGGTACCGCTGGTAGCCGTCGGGAAAGGTGAGGCGGTTGCCCTCGTTCACCGAGTAGCTCTTCGCGGCCGCCGGAATCCGCACGCCCTGCTGGACGCGCACGAAGGCGCCGATCGCCGGGTCGAGGACGAAGAGGTCCACGCCCGCGCCGATCGTCAGCGCGAAGACGGTCGATGGCCCGTAAAGGATGTAGCCCGCCGCGACCTGCTCGCGGCCCGGCTGGAGGAGTGAGTCCTCCGCGCGGGCGGCGCGACGGTCCTGCCGCAGGATGCTGAATATCGTGCCCACCGCGCCGCAGACATCCAGGTTTGACGAGCCGTCGAGAGGGTCGAAGAGCACGCAGTAGCGGCGTTCACCCTCACGCTCGTTCCGGAGAATGACCGGCTCCTCGTTCTCCTCCGACGCGACGATCGCCACGCCCTGACGGCCGCCGAGGGTGCGCAGCAGGATCTCGTTGGCGATGACGTCCAGCTTCTGCTGCTGCTCGCCCTGCACGTTCTCGCCACCAACCTGGCCCAGGACGTCCTCGAGCCGCGCGCGCCGGACCTGGGAGGCGATCATCTTGGCTGAGATGGACAGGGCCGACAGGATCCAGGAGAGGGTGCCGGTGGCTTCGGGGTGATGGGCCTGCTGCTGCAGGATGTGACCCTGCAGCGTGATGATTTCCCGGACATTGCTGACGTGCCCGGCGGGGATGGTCATGGATGACTCCGCTCGCTGTGACTGGATGGGGTGGCTTTTCGCGCGCGCTAGCTTGCCATGGCAGAATGGTCGCCGGTACAGCTGAGGCGCCGCTTATGTCATTCGTTCTTCCCGGGTTATCCAGGTCATCGGCCCTGGCGCTGTTCGTCGCCGCCAGCCTCGCGGGAGTCCTGCTGGCGGGCCCGGCCGCGGCGGCAAAGCAGACGGCCCCGACGCTGTCCGGGCAGAAGGCCAGGGTGGCCCAGGGCGGCCGGGTCGATCTCGCGGCGTCGTCGCTGACGGCCATCGATCTCGCGGGACTGCGGCCCGATTTCGAAAAGCTGAAGCCACGCGCGCGCAGCAACGCCGAGTAGCGCCCGGCCCGGCGCGAACCCATGTTCCAGCTACGCTCCCTGCCAGGGCTGATCCTCGCGGTCTGGCTGGGCGGGTCGCCAGTTGCCGCCCACGCCGCCAAGGTGACGCTGTTGAACGCGTCCTACGATCCGACGCGCGAGCTCTACCAGGAGTACAACGCGGCCTTCGCCGCGTACTGGAAGGCGAAGACGGGCGACACGGTGATGGTCCGCCAGTCCCACGGCGGCTCCGGCAAGCAGGCCCGGTCGGTCATCGATGGACTGCCGGCCGACGTGGTCACGCTGGCGCTCGCCCACGACATCGATGCCATCGCCGCCCAGGGCAGGTCCCTGCCCGCGAACTGGCAGAGCCGGCTGGCCGACAACAGCTCGCCCTACACCTCGACCATCGTGTTCCTCGTGCGCAAGGGCAACCCCAAGGGCATCCGGCAATGGAGTGACCTGGCGCGGCCGGGCATCCAGGTGATCACGCCCAATCCGAAGACGTCGGGCGGCGCGCGGTGGAATTACCTGGCTGCCTGGGCCTGGGCCATGCGCCAGCCGGGTGCGACGGAGGCCACGGCAAAGGAGTACCTGGCCAAGGTGTTCAGGAATGTCCCGGTGCTGGATTCGGGCGCCCGGGCGGCGACCACGACTTTCGTCCAGCGCGGGCTGGGGGACGTCCTGCTGAGCTGGGAGAACGAGGCATTTCTCGCCCAGGCGGCGCTGGGCGCGGGCAAGGTGGACATCGTCGTGCCATCGATCAGCATCCTGGCCGAGCCGCCGGTGACCGTGGTGGACAAGGTGGCGCTGCGCAAGGGCACGCGGGACGTGGCAGATGCCTATCTCAAATACCTGTACACGCCGGTGGCCCAGGAGATCATCGCCAGGCATTACTTCCGGCCGCGGGACCCTGCTGTCGCTGCGAAGTATGCGGCCCGCTTCCCTGAAGTCACCATGGTGACCATCGCCGACCTGGGTGGCTGGGACAAAGTCCACCGGGTGCACTTTGCGGAAAAAGGCATCTTCGACCAGATCTACGCCCCCCGGTAGGGGACGAAATGGGGACAGATTTATTTGGCCGGCGGCCGGCTAAATAAATCTGTCCCCATTTCGTCCCCTACCGGGGGGCTCAGTCGATGACGAGGCGGTAGCCGGCGCCCGGTACCGTCAGCAGGATCTCCGGATTGGCGGGATCCCGCTCGATCTTCTGCCGCACCCGGTGCACTAACTGCTTCAGCAGCTGGCGGTCGCCCGCGCCGCGGTGGCCCCAGACCTGGAGCAGCAGCCGGTCCGAGCTCACGGCGTGGCCCGTATTCGCCAGCAGCAGCTGTAGCAGGCGCAGCTCGAGCTTCGTTAGGCGGACGGCGGGACCAGTACCGATCTGCAGCGTGTGCTCCTCCACGTCGAGCCGGAGCCTTCCGGCACTGACCGGCGAGCTGGCTTCCATGCCCGCGCGGCGCAACAGGGCCTTCACGCGGGCCAGCAGGGTGCGCGGACTGAATGGCTTGTTCAGGTAGTCATCGGCGCCGAGTTCCAGGGCGCGCACGAGGTCTTCCTCCGCGCCACGGACCGTCAGCATCATCACAGGCACGCGGGACTTGCGGCGCACCTCCTCGCAGACCTGGAAGCCGCTCAGGCCTGGCATGTTGATGTCGAGGATGAGCAGGTCGGGCGATTCGGCCGCGAAGATCCGCAGGGCTGCGTGGCCGTCCGGGGCCTTCAGCGTGAGGAAGCCGGACTGCGCGAGGGTGAAGGCAACGAGCTCGAGCAGGTCCCGGTCGTCGTCCGCGACGAGGATCTTCATTCCGGCCGGGCCGCCGGCAGGACCACGCTGAAGCGGGTGCGGCCGTCACTGGTGCGACCCGCGCTGACCTGGCCGCCGTGACGCTCCACGATGGACTTCACGATCCAGAGGCCGAGGCCGAGGCCCGTCGGTTCGGGTTCCTCGTCCTTGCCCCGGTAGAAGCGGTCGAAGATCGAGCTGTCGGCCAGGTCCGGCGCGCCGGAGCCCTCATCCTCGACCCACGCCTCGACCTGGCCGGCCAGCACCCGTGCCCCGACGCGGATGGTGGAGCCCTCCGGGGCAAACTTGCTCGCGTTGGCTAGCAGGTTCACGAAAACCTGGGTAAGCCGCGGGCTGTCGCCGTCGATCGCGGGCAGCGACTCCCCGAGGTCCACGACGAGCGTCTGGCGGCGCTGGATCAGCAGGGCCTCGATCAGGCCCCGGGCCTGGTCGACCACGTCGACCAGGGCTACCGACTGGCGACGGAGCCCGAGCTGCCCGGATTCGATGCGCACGCTCTCGAGGAGGTTGTCTATCAGGCGCGTCAGCCGCACCGTGCCCCGCTCCAGCGACAGCACGAGATCCCGGCGTGCCTGGGGATCCAGGTTGTCCAGCCCGTCACGCAGCAGCTCGATGGATGCCAGCTGGGCTGCCAGCGGGGTGCGGAACTCGTGGGAGATGTTCGCCAGGATCGAATCGCGGGCACGGCGGACGCCCTCGAGCTCCGTCTCGTCGCGGATGACCTGCACCTGCAGGTCCTCCACCATCCCCGAACTCGTGATCACGGTCGTGCGGGACGGGCCCGAGCCCGGCGCGAGTCGCTCGGTCGCGCGGGCGGATCCCGTGCTGCGGGCCTTCAGGATCGGGCAGTCGGTTTCGCAGGGACGGACCCCGCCGTCCCCGCGGGGCTGCAGCACGTCGCCGCAGAACTTGCCGACGGCAGCGACCGCAGAAATGCCCAGCAGCTCGGCCGCCCGCGGATTCAGGTAGCGGATCCGGCGGTCCCGGTCGACGGCGTAGACGCCTTCCACGATGCCATCCAGGACCGCCTGGGCCTCGGCGTCACGGCTGCGGAGGGTCCCTGTGAGGTCCACCAGGCTGCGCCGCATGTCTTCCATGGTGCGGGCGAGGGTGCCGACTTCCGCGGCTCCGCCGGCTGGAATCGAGGTGGAGAAGTCGCCCTGGCCAAGCCGGCTTGCCGCAAGAGTCAGTTGCCGCACGGGTCGTGCCACCCACCGTCCAAGCGCGATGCCCGCGACGCCCGCGAGCAGGCCGAGGAGAGCCGCGACAAGGGCCAGCTGCCGGATCAGGGCATCGACGGACGATTCCACCGTCGCCACGGGAAGGCGCGTCTCGATGAGGCCCACGGGCTCGCCGGTGGAGGCGAACAGCGGATAGCTCGAGGCGTAGACGCCCGGCTCGTCGAGCCGCGCGGCCGTCAGCCTGCCGTTGCCAAGGGCTACCGTGTGCAGCGGCGTGAAGTTGTCGGCCTCCTCGTCGGCAAAGGTGTTGTAGTTGAGCAGGCGCACGGCCATGCCGGCCCGCTTGGACAGCCTGGCGGCTGTTTCCGCATCCAGCGCGCGAATGAGGATCAGCCTCGCCGCCGGCGATTCGGAGGACCCCGCGGGCACCGTCGCGGCAGCACCGACCAGCGGGTCGCCGCTGGCAGTCGGCGCCACGAGCAGCCGCTCGCCCTGTTCGGCGCTGGCATCGAGGATGTCGTCCCAGGGGAGTTCCCGGCCAGCCAGGATCGGGGGGCTGCCTGGCACCGCCAGCGCGCAGCCGGTGATGGTGTCTGCCTGGCAGATCCGCTTGAGGTAGGTCTGCAGCGAACGGACCCGTTGCTCGCGCCACAGCCGCTGGAGCGTCGGGCGCTCGGCCATGGCGCGAGTCGCGAGCAGGGTCGCATCGGCGATCTCCCTGATGTCCTCCCGGACCGACGAACCGGCCACCTGCACCCGCGCCATGCCCTGGTCGTCGGCGAGGTCACCGAGCAGGTCGACGGCCACCCAGCTGATGCCCCCGATCACGAGGACCACCAGCAGGACATTGATGCCGCCCAGCAGTGCGCCCAGGCTCATCCGGCCCGGGTCCAGCCGGCCCGGCCCCGGCGCTATGGTCAACAGTTCCCGCCAGTTCGGCATGGTTTCAGTGTCCGGTAGTCCTGCTGGCCTGCCACTCGATCACGCTCTTGACGATGAGCGTAACGACCGCGAGGAGCGTAAGCAGGGAGGCCACCGCGAACGCGCCGACGAACGCATACTCGTTGTAGAGAATCTCGATATGCAAGGGCATGGTAGTCGTCAGGCCCCGTATATGCCCCGAGACCACGGATACGGCGCCGAATTCGCCCATGGCCCTCGCATTGCAGAGTATTACGCCGTAGATCAGGCCCCAGCGGATCTTCGGCAGGGTAACCCGCACGAAGGTCATCAGCCCGCTGGCGCCCAGGGTGATCGCGGCCTCCTCCTCGTCGTTACCCAGCTGCTCCATGAGCGGGATGAGCTCCCGGGCCACATAGGGGAAGGTCACGAAGAGGGTCGCAAGCACGATGCCCGGCAGCGCGAAGATCACGTCGATATTGTGCTCCTGGAGCCAGATGCCAAACCATCCCTGGGCACCGAAGAGCAGCACGTAGACCAGGCCGGAGATGATGGGCGATACGGCGAACGGCAGGTCGATCAGGGTGATCAGGAAGGTCTTGCCGCGAAACTCGAATTTGGCGATGGCCCAGGCTGCCGAGATGCCAAAGATGGTGTTCAGGGGTACCACGATCACGGCTGTGAGGAGCGTCAGGCGGATGGCCGAGCCCGTGTCCGGGTCCTTGAAGCTGTCCAGGTAGGCGCCGATCCCCTGGCCGAGGGCCGTGGCAAACACGGCCGCCAGCGGCGCGAGCAGCACCGCTGCAAGGAAGCCGAGGGACAGTGCGATGAAGACCCAGCGCACAAGGGCCGAGCGCAAGGTTCCGCGTCCAGGGCGGCGGGCGATCTCCGCCGCGCCGGTTGCTGCGATGCCGACCATCAGCGGCGTGCCGCCACGATGTGGCGCCGGCCCCAGGCCTGCACCAGGTTGATCGATAACAGCATCAGGAATGACATGGCAAGCATGACGAAGCCGAGGGCTGCCGCGCCGTTGTAGTCGAACTCCTCGAGCTTGATCACGATCAGGAGCGGCGTGATCTCGGTCTTCATCGGCAGGTTGCCGGCGATGAAGATCACCGAACCGTATTCGCCGACCGCACGGGCAAAGGCCAGCGTGAAACCGGAGGCGAGGGCGGGGAGCACCGTGGGGAAGATGATCCGGCGGAAGATGTAGATGGGTGTCGCACCGAGGGTTTCCGCCGCATCCTCCAGGTCACGCTGGACCTCCAGCAGCGAGGGCTGGACGGAGCGCACGACGAAAGGGAGGCCGATCAGGGTCAGGGCGAGCGTGACGCCCAGCCAGGTGTAGGCCACCTTGATGCCCCAGGGCTCCAGGTACTGGCCGATCCAGCCGTTCTGGGCGAAGACCGCGGTCAGCGCTATGCCCGAGACCGCCGTGGGCAGGGCGAAGGGCATGTCGATCATCGCATCCAGCACCTTGCGGCCGGGGAACTCGTAGCGCACGAGGGTCCATGCCACGATGAAGCCGAAGACGGTGTTGATGAGGGCGGCGACCAGCGATGCACCGAAGGACAGCCGATAGGAGGCCAGGGCACGCGGGCTCGAGACGACGGCCACGAAGTCCGCCCAGCTCATGCTCGCCGTCTTGAGGACGAGCGCTGCCAGCGGGAGCAGGACGATGGCGCTCAGGAAGAACGTGGCAAAGCCCAGGGTAAGGCCAAAGCCGGGAAGCACGCTGGGTTGGCGAAAGGCGCTCACGGACGTTGCACCCCGCCGGCTCAGGCCAGCAGGACGGGCCAGCCCGGCGATTGGGTGAGGAGCGCCTCGAAGTTCTCGGGAAGCGAACCCGCCTCGGGCAGCCCGAGCACCAGCATCTGCCCGGGCTGGCTCCCCAGTTCACGCAGCAGTTCCTCGATGCGGTCACCGAGCCGCAGCTCCGTGCGGACGTCCAGGCCGTGGCCCGCCTGTGCCTCTGAGCGGACATCGAGCAGTTGCCGGACGCCTGCCGTGCGGGTCCGCTCGGGGCTGCCGCTGGGCAGGATGCCGAGGAACACTGCCTCGGCGGGCACGTGGCGCAGGAGGCTGGCGGTCATCGCGAGCGTGGCGCGCCGTGCGACCTGCCCGGCGAAGTGCACGACCACGCGGCCGGGTGGCTCCGCATCTTCCGGCAGGCACAGGATGGGCGTTACCCCCCGGCCGAGTAACCGGCGGACCTTGGCCGGGCAGTCCGGGCCCGCTGCCACGACGGCCACGCCGGCCGGAGCGGGCCCTGGCGCGGGTATTTCGGAAGCCAGTTGGGGCTCGACTTGCGCCGACAACCGCGTTTGCATGCGCGCAGCCAGGTCGGTGAGCCAATGATTACTCATCAGCCGCTCTGCCGCCTCCCGGGATTCGGCGCACACGGTGAAGCTGGAGAGCGGCGTGGGGAGCACGTGAATGCGTCGGGTGCCCACTGCCACCAGCTGGCCAGGCGCCAGCGGAAACGCCCGCTGCTCCGGCTGGGTGCGGGTGACGTCGATCCAGACGGGCGACATGGCGGTGGCCGACGCGTCGGCATGCCGTTCTGCCGCCTCGGTCCCCATCCGCACGCGCAGCCGCTCGAGCGCTCCCGTGAACTGCATTTCCTCGACGTGGCCATAGCCCAGAAAGCCCGTCGTCAGCGCATCCCTGTCGGGGGCGAGTTCGGCCTCTTCGGGCCTCAGCATGGCCACCACTTCCTGTTCGCGCCTGGATTGCCCGGCAGCCTCCGGGCCCAGCCTCGCCTCCCGCCGCAGGAGCAGGTTCGCGGCCCCGAGGAACGTGGCTACGAACCGGGTTGCCGGGCGACTGTAGAGGTCGGTCGGCCGGCCCGCTTCCAGCAGCCGGCCCAGGTTCATTACGCCAAGCCTGTCGCCGAGGGCAAAGGCCTCTTCCTGGTCATGGGTGACGAGAATGGTGGTGATGCCGAGTTCCCGCTGGACGGAGCGGATGGTCCGGCGCAATTCCTCCCTGATCTTCGCGTCCAGCGCGCCGAAGGGCTCGTCGAGCAGCAGGACCTTGGGCTTGTGCGCCAGCGCCCGGGCCACGGCTACGCGCTGCTGCTGTCCGCCGGAGAGCTGGATCGGCAGGCGGTCGTCCATGTCCGCGAGGCCGATGAGTTCGAGCAATTCCTTGCGACGCCGGACGCGCTCCGCCGCCTTTTCCCGGCGGACCCGCAGGGCGAACTCGATGTTCTCGCCGACGGTCATGTGCCGGAAGAGCGCGTAGTTCTGGAAGACGAAGCCGACTTCCCGCTCGCGGGCTGAAACCTGCGTGACGTCCCGGCCAAAGAGGGTGATGCGACCGTGGTCGACCTCGGTGAGGCCCGCGATGGCCCGGAGGAGGGTGCTCTTGCCGCTGCCGCTGGGTCCCAGCAGGACGAAGAACTCGCCCTCCGCCACGGCCAGAGACACGTCGTTGACGACCGGGTTGCCCTGGTACTGCTTGGTGACCTGGTCGAGGGTGATGGACATGGGCCGGGGAGAATACCGGCCTGGTGGTCTTACCGTCAGTTATAGACCGGTTACAAACCGGTTCCCGCCGCAGGAGTGGGAAAATGGGGACAGATTTATTTTCCTGGTTTTCCCGGGACCGGGTCCCGGGAAAACCAGGAAAATAAATCTGTCCCCATTTCTCCTCCGCCGCTCCTACGGGGGCAGCGTCTGGCCCCGGGTCTCGATCACCCAGGGAATGAACAACAGGCCGACTAGGGGCACCAGGGCCACGGCGAAGAGGGCATTGAGAATGACCGAGGGCTCCCCGGCGCCCGCGGCGGCCACGGCGCCGACGACAAACGGGCCGGCCGCAGCCACCACCCGGCCGATGTTGTAGCAGAACCCGGATCCGGTGGCCCGCAGCCGGGTGGGGAACAGCTCGGGAAGGTAGTAGGTGAAGCTGCCAAAGACACCGAAGACGCTGAGGCCGATGAAGAAGTACATGTACAGGCGTGCCTCGTTCGGGATGTCCAGTCCGAACGTGGCCATCAGGGACACGGCCGCCACGCCGAAGTACACCGCAAACATGGGCCGGCGGCCAAGGCGCTTCGCGAAGGGCACGGTCAGCAGGGTGCCGATGAGCCCACCGAGATTGAAAGCCGTGGTGGCGATCGTCTTCCAGCTTTCCACGAGGGCGCTGGTTGCCGCCTTGTCCAGGCCCGCCGCTGCCGCCTCCACCTGGCCGAGGGTGGCGCTGACGACCGGAATGAAGGCGTTGCAGCTCCACCATGTCAGCAGGGCCACGAACGTCATCAGCAGTGCGCTCCGGGTCCGGGGCCAGAAGACGGGATTGAACAGCTCCCGGATTCGCGGCGGGGCCTGTGCTTTCGCCGTGGTGACCCAGCGGTCCGGCTCCTTGATGTACAGGCGAACCAGCAGGGCGGCGGCGGCGGGCAGCAGGCCAAACAGGAGAACGAATCGCCAGCTGGTTTCGGGGCTTTCCGTCATGAGGTTGCCGGCCACGAGGGCATTCACGGCCGTGGCCAGGAACAGGCCGAACGGTGCCGCCGTGTACAGCAGGGCCCCGGCCTCCACCCGATGCTCCTCATCCACGACTTCCGCCACCATGGCAGCGCCTGCGGCCCACTCACCGCCGATTCCGAGGCTCGCGATCAGCCGGCACGCCGTCAGCTGCCAGATGTCGGTCACGAAGGCGCAGGCAGCCGTGCCGAAGGCGTACAGCACCATCGTGATCATGAGCGTCCGGCGGCGTCCGAAGCGGTCGCTGATGGGGCCGAAGATCACGCCGCCCACCGCCCAGCCAATGAGAAAGAGCGAGGTGAGCAGGCCGGTCCAGTACAGCGTGGCCGACCGGGCCTCCGGCGAACCCAGGGGCAGCCCGAGCAGGGTGGGCACCGCGTTGGGTGCCACGTAATTGAAGAGCAGGCCGTCGAAAACGTCGAAGCCCCACCCGAGCCAGGCGGCAGCGAGGACGGTCCACTGGTAGCGGGTGAAGCGGAGCATGCGCGACGCATGGTAGCAGCACCGGCGCCGCGATCAGGCAGTCCGGGTCATGGGCCTTGACCTATCCCCCAGGAGGGGATAAGAATACCCGCTTGCACCTTCCCGGGAGCCCCGTCCATGTCTGCAGCGAAGACCGCGTCCCAGCCCCACGGCAGGGACCACGCCCCGGCTCACGATGCCGCCACCCACCGCACCCACAGGGACGTGGTGAACCGGCTGCGGCGCGCTACCGGCCACCTGCAGACGATTGGCGGGATGATCGAGTCTGGCCGGGATTGCGCGGACATCGCCCAGCAGCTGCACGCGGTGATCCGCGCGCTGGAGGAGGCCAAGTCCACGCTGATCCACGACCACATCGAGCATTGCCTCGAGGATGCCATCGGGCCGACCAGCCGCGACCAGCGGGCCACCATCGAGGGTTTCAAGAAGATCAGCCGCTACCTGTAGCGGCTGGTCCATGGAGAATGCCAATGTTGCGCAACGCACTTGACTGGCTGGGCTTCGGCGAGAAGGGGCATGCGGCGGGGCATGCCAATCACGGGCACGGGCATGGCCACAGCCACGACGGCGGCCACGCCCACACGCACGGGGTAATCGACCCTACGATTGCCACGACCGAGCGGGGCATCTGGGCGATCAAATGGTCCTTCGTGATACTGGCCATCACGGCCGTCTTCCAGATCTTCATCGTGCTGTTGTCGGGCAGCGTCGCGCTCCTCGCGGATACCATTCACAACGTGGGCGACGCGGCCACCGCGATCCCGCTCTGGATCGCCTTCGCCTTCGCCCGCCGCAAGCCCAGCGACCAGTTCACCTACGGCCTGGGGCGGGTGGAGGACCTGGCAGGCATGACCATCGTGGGCCTGATCCTGTTCAGCGCACTCGTCGCCGGCTACCAGACCATCGACCGGCTGATCAATCCCCAGGAAATCAAATTCCTCGGCGCGGTGGCGGCGGCCGGCGTCATCGGCTTCATCGGCAACGAGGCAGTGGCCGTGTTCCGCATCCGGGTCGGTCGCGAGATCAACAGCGCCGCCCTCATCGCAGACGGCTATCACGCGCGGGTGGACGGGCTGACGAGCCTGGCGGTGGTCGGTGGCGCCATCGGTGTCTGGCTGGGCTTCCCCCTGGCGGACCCGCTCGTGGGCGGGCTCATCACCATCCTGATCTTCGGTATCGTCTGGCAGTCGGCCCGCGCGGTGTTCACGCGGGCCCTGGATGGCGTCGAGCCGGAATTCACGGCGCTGCTGCGGCACACCGGCGAGCACGTGCCGGGTGTCCGGAGCATCCAGAACGTCCGCACGCGCTGGATCGGGCATCGCATGTACGCCGAGGCGGACGTGGTGGTGGACGATTCCCTGCTCGTACGAGAGGCGGCGATCATCACCGAGAAGCTGCAGGCCCAGGCGGAAAAGCACCTGCCGGCCCTGGCCTCGCTCCGGCTTGCCCTCGCGACCGGCATCGATCCCGAGGAAGCCGTCCGGGCCCGGCAGAATCCGGCGCCGGCTCATGAACATGGCGAGTCCCGGCATGACCATGGTGAGGGTCATGACCACCAGCACGGCGAGCACGGGCACGTGCACTAGAGGCCGGTCAGGACCACCACTTGCTCTGGGCCAGCCGGGCCATTCTCCGGTAGACGATCCGGGGGCTCAGTCGCTGCTGGTAGAGCGGGATGCCGGCCCGCCAGTCGGCGACCACCACGATCTCTTCCTCACGCTTCGCGAGCTTCTTCACCATCAGCCGGCCCGCGGCCACCGCGTCCATTCCGGATCCGCGGCCCCACTTGCTGTCCTTGCCCACCTTGCTGCCATCGGCCCTGAAGGCGTTGGCGTTCACGCTGGACTTCACCGCGGCGATGATCAGGGTCGAGAAGTGGATGTTCTCCGGCGCATGCTCGGCCCGCAGGGCGTCGCACAGCCCGTGCACGGCATGCTTGGAGGCGCAGTAGGCACTGCGGTTCGGGATGCCGAACTTGCCCGCCACGCTGGAGGTCACGACGATGTGCCCGCTCCCCTGGCCCCGCATCGCCGGCAGGACCGCATGGATGTGGGCCGCCGGGCCCATGACATTGACGTCGATGATCGTGCGGAACACGTCGAGCGTGGTTTCGGCGAAGCGGCTGCGCTGGGAGACCCCCGCGTTGCAGACCAGCACGTCGATCCGGCCCATGTGCGCGTTCACCTGCGCAACCTTGCCGGGTATGGCAGCGTAGTCGGTGACGTCCATCGGCAGCACGAGATGCTCACCGGCGGTCATCCGGCCCCGGACCCGTTCGAGTTCGTCGGCCCGCCGCGCGGAGAGCACCACCCGCGCGCCCGCCTCGGCGAATGCCACCGCAAGACCCTCGCCGACACCGGATGAAGCACCGGTGATCCAGACAACCTGATTGGGAAATGCGCCGGGGGTCATGCCGGGCGAATATAGCACCGGCCCTGCTGGCGCCCCGGGGCCGCGGTTACCGGCTGGCCGGTGATGGCGGCCTGCCGCGCAGGCCCGTCACGAGCCCCGAACTGACCAGCTGGAACTCGGTCGGGTACCAGAACTTCTGTCCCGTGCGGATCCAGTTCTCCAGGAACCAGTCCGGCAGCCCGCGTTCGTGCAGGTACAGGAGCTCGGCCCGGTAGCCGGAGGCCACGGGGTTCGACGACATGGCCTCCCAGTTACGGGGCAGGTGGACCCCCATGCGGGCGCCCCGCTGCAGGTAGCGGAAGCGTCCCCCGGCAAAGGCCGACACGCAGGCGCTCGAGCACTCGCGGGCAGTGTAGGTATCCAGGCCACCCTCCAGGATGACGTCCCTGAGCCTCGTGCCCTCCGACAGGGCACCGCCACCGCTATCCAGCCGGATGCGACGGACGCCGGGATGCGCCACGAGCAGTGCCCTCACGGCATCGGCAACGCCATAGCCGAGGCCGCCGCTGACCGCGATCTCCCGGCCGCCATGGAGCACGCTGACGGTGTAGCTGTAGGGGCCCAGGGCAAGGGCCACGCGCGCGCCGATCACCTGCTCGGCGCCGAACACCAGCCCCCGCATCGTGATCAGCACGGTGAACAGGAAGGCGGTGACCTGGACCACGCGACCGATCCGCCAGCGATCCGGGACCAGCCCCCGCCGGTCCCCGCAGCGCCAGAGACCCACCATCTGCCACAGCGGGACGAGGCCGATCTGCAGGAACTGCAGCGCTGACGCCGCACAGAAGTTCGCGAGCGTGTCGGCCCGGGCAAAGCCACCCGCGACTGCCAGCCGGGGCACGGCCCACCAGAGAAGGGCCGAGACGGCGACGCAGTTAACCCACCAGGTGACGGCGGGACTGAGTTCTCCCCGCCAGTGTCGCCCTGGGTAGCCGGTCACGGGCTTCCCGCTAGTGGCCGAAGTCCAGGACCTCAGAGGAGCGGGCCTCGCCCGGATCAAAGCGCACCGGGCGCCCGTCCTTCAGCCACACGGCGAGGGCGAAGCCGAAGACGGCGAGGTTGGCCACGCCGGTCAGGATGACTGGTCCCGAGATCATCCAGTGATCGTAGATGTAGCCGCCGGCGAAGCTGGTGGCGAGGATGCCCAGGGCGCCGCAGAGGCTCGCAAAGCCGATCACGGAGCCGCGCACGTCGATAGGCGTCTCCTGGCCCATGAGCCCGGTCACGCTCAGGATCACGCTCATCTGGCCGACGCCGACGAGTACTGCTCCGAGGTATCCGACCGGGCCGAATGGGTTCACCTGCAGCCCCAGCAGCGTATAGCCGATGCCCGCGATCAGCAGCGCGCCGCAGACGCAGGCCAGGCGGTGGAACCGGTCGATGAACGTCCCGGCAACTGGTGCCCAGAGCAGCGATGCTCCGGTGATGAGGGCGAACATGATCCCCGCCTGCTTCAGGGCGGCAGCGGAGTCGAGGCCTTCGTTCCTGCCGACCTGCTGCAGCCACAGGGACACGAACACGGCGACCAGCGTAAGGTCCGCCCGGGCGACGAATGAGCCCGCGTAGCAGACCACGAGGCGGGGATTTGCCCGGCCCTGGGACAGCCCGACGGACAGGGCCTTGCGCAGGCTGACCTTCCGCGAATGGCCGGTTGGCGTTCCGCCCTTGAGCCCTGACTGCATGATGATGGCCGTCACGACGGCCAGGCCCGCCATGGCGAGCAGCATGTAGCGCCCTGCATCCGCGGCGCTCGCGCCCTGGGCCTGAAATATCGCAGGCAGGCCTGGCAGGATCAGTCCGGCAGCGACACCAACCCCCATGCCGTTGAGGAAGCCCGTGGCGCCCGACAGCTTGCCGCGCGAGCTCTCCGCCGGATAGTCCGCAGCGGTGACCGCGATCATGACTCCCGCGATGGAGACGCCGATGGCGTAGATGAAGCGGTAGAGGTACAGGTCGAATTCGGTCTCTGCCGTGGAGTAGAGGGCGAAGCCGAGCGCCGCAATCAGCACGCCCGAGGCAAACAGTGGCCGCCGGCCGAAGCGGTCGGAGAGCGCGCCCACGATGCCGATAAGTGCGAGTGCCACGACCTCCTGCATCGTCACGAGGAAGCCGGTGATCCGCCCCTGCTCCGATTCGGGGATGCCGACGATCTCGCTCAGGACATACGGCTGGGAGATGCTGAGGAACGCCACGATCGGCATGATCATGAAGTTGGTGTAGAGGAAGGTCCAGGCATTGACGCCGGAGATGCCATTGGCGAACTCGATCGGTCCAATGCGGGTATTGCGTCCCTGGTTCAACGGCGGTCCTTCCATCTGCTGATTCCGGCGGTCCCTGGTTCTGCGCCAGTGTCGTTAGGAGTCGCGCACTCTGAACGGGCTTTGACGGGCAAGTCAACCCGGGAAACGACCGCCGGTTGCCAGCGCTTATGTTGCGGCCACACGGGGCTTTCGCCCTGCAACCCGCGCCGGATGCGGGTTCGCGGCAGTTTCCTCACGCAGGTCTGGCGGCCCGGCGACGGCTCTGGCACCGTAGCTGCACCATGCGCAGAGTCCGGCCCATCATCGGCGTCATCTCGGACCGGCGCACCCTGGGGCATCACCCCTTTCAGGTGCAGGGCGAGAAATACCTCACGGCCATCGTGGCCGGGGCGGGCGGTTACCCCGTGGGCCTGCCGGTGCTCGGGCCGGCCCTCGACGACGGTTTCGACCTGCTGGAAGTCCTGGAATCCCTCGACGGCCTCCTGCTGACCGGTTCACCGTCCAACGTGGAGCCGCACCGCTACCAGGGCTCCGCGAGCCGACCGGGCACGCTTCACGATCCCGAGCGCGACCACTCCGCCTTCGAGCTGATTCCGGCCGTGGTCCGGCAGGGCATACCGTTATTTGCGGTCTGCCGGGGCTTCCAGGAGCTCAACGTGGCCTACGGAGGCACCCTGCACCAGGAGGTCCACAACGTTCCCGGCAAGCTGAGTCACCGGGAAGACAAGAGCGCGCCGCTCGAGGCCCAGTACGCCCCCGTGCACGAGGTGCGCTTCACCCCCGGTGGCATGCTGGCGCGAATTACCGGGCGGGACGCGGCCATGGTGAACTCCGTGCACTCCCAGGGCGTGGACCGGCTGGGCGCGGGGCTGGTCGTCGAGGGGACGGCCCCCGACGGGCTGATCGAGGCGGTGACGGTCGCCAGTGCGCCCGGTTTTGTCCTTGGCGTGCAATGGCACCCCGAATGGCGGGTGCGCGAGAGCGAGGTTTCCATGGCGATTTTTCGGGCGTTTGGCGACGCCTGTCGGAGCTACCGGGCATGAGTTCCATGAATGAAGAGCAGCTGCGCGAATGGCTCGTCGACAACAAGATCGACGAGGTCGAGGCAGTCGTGGCCGACATGGCGGGCGTCGCCCGGGGCAAGTACATGCCGGCGCACAAGTTCACCGAGCAGGGTGGCATGCGCCTGCCCGAGTCCGTGTTCATCCAGTCGGTGACGGGTGAGTACATCGACGACTACCTCGAGGAAGGGGTCATGAATCCCGCGGACCGGGACATGGTGGCGAAGCCGGACCTCGACACCCTGCGACTGGTGCCCTGGGGCGAGGAGCCCACCTGCTGCGTCATCCACGACTGCTATACCCAGGAGGGCAGTCCCGTGGACATTGCGCCCCGGCAGGTCCTGCGCCGGATCATGGGCATGTTCCGCAAGCTCGGCCTGGTCCCCGTGGTGGCGCCGGAGATCGAGTTCTACCTCGTCAAGCGCAACACCGACCCGGACTACCAGCTGGAGCCGCCGATTGGCCGCTCGGGACGCAAGGAGACCGTTCGCCAGCCCTACAGCATGGATGCCGTCGACGAGTTCGAGCCCTTCATCGAGGACATCTACGACTATTGCGAGATCCAGCGCCTGCACGTGGACAACCTGGCCCACGAGAGCGGCACCGCCCAGCTGGAGATCAATTTCCAGCACGGCGACGCCGTGGAACTGTCCGACCAGATGTTCCTGTTCAAGCGCACGATCCGCGAGGCGGCCATGCGCCACGAGATCTATGCGACCTTCATGGCAAAGCCGATGCAGAACGAGCCGGGCAGCTCCATGCACTGGCACATCAGCCTCCGGCGCAGCGACGGGACCAATGCCTTTTCGAACCCCGATGGCTCCGAAAGCGACATGTTCCGCAACTTCATCGGCGGGCTGCAGAAGTACGGGCCAGAGACCACGATCTTCCTGGCGCCCTACGTGAACTCCTACCGGCGTTTCACCCGGTACATGTCGGCGCCAATCAACCTCGAATGGGGCTATGACAACCGCACGGTGGGCCTGCGCGTGCCGCAGTCGGACCCGGACAACCGCCGAATCGAGAACCGGATTGCCGGCGCCGACGTGAACCCCTACCTGGCCATTGCGGCGTCGCTGACCTGCGGCCTGCTGGGCATCGAGGAAAACCTCCAGCCGGGCATTCCGGAGCAGGGAAACGCCTACAAGAGGCCCTTCGCGCTGCCCGGCAGCCTGTCCGACGCCCTCGACCGGCTGGAGCGGAGCGACCGGTTGCGCGCCCTGATGGGCGACCGGTTCGTGAAGATCTACAGCGCCATGAAGCGCCAGGAATACCAGGCCTATTTCGAGGTCATATCTCCCTGGGAGCGCGAATTCCTGCTATTGAATGTGTGAGCACCAGTTTTCCTGAAGGGTAGTGGCCATGACTGAGAATCTCGCCGGCTGGCAGCAGGCGGACCGGCAGCACTTCCTGCACCCGTTCACCGACCACCGCCAGCTGGGCGAACGCGGCACCCGGGTCATCACCCGTGCCGAGGGCGTGTACATCTGGGAGGCGGGCGGCCAGAAGATCCTCGACGGTATGTCGGGGCTCTGGTGCGTGAACCTGGGCTACAGCCGCGCCGAGCTGGCGGAGGCCGGGTGTCGCCAGCTGCGGGAGCTGCCCTACTACAACAGCTTCTTCCAGTGCACCCACCCGCCGGCCATCGAGCTGGCCCGGGAGCTGTGCGAACTGGCCCCGCCCGGCTTCAACCGGGTGTTCTTCACGAATTCGGGCTCCGAGGCGAACGACACCATCATCCGCCTCGTGCGCTATTACTGGAGCCTGCTCGGCAAGCCGGAAAAGCAGATCATCATCGCGCGCCGCAACGGCTATCACGGCAGCACGGTGGGCGCCGCCAGCCTCTGTGGCATGCCCTGGATGCATGCCCAGGCGGGCCTGCCCATTCCCAACATCCTGCACATCGAGCAGCCCTACTGGTTCGGCCTGGGCGGCGACCTGGACCCGGCGGAGTTCGGCCGCCGCATCGCGCGGCAGCTCGCCACGACGATCGAGGAAGCCGGTGTAGACAAGGTGGCGGCGTTCATCGCCGAGCCGGTGCAGGGCGCGGGCGGCGCCATCATCCCGCCGGCCACCTACTGGCCCGAGATCCAGAAGATCTGCGATCACTACGGCATCCTCCTGATCGCGGATGAGGTCATCTGCGGCATCGGCCGGCTGGGCCACTGGTTCGGCTCCCAGCATTACGGCATACGTCCCGACCTCATGCCTTTCGCCAAGGGCATCACGTCCGGCTACCAGGCGCTCGGCGGGGTCATGGTGAGCGACCGCGTGGGCGACGTCCTCGTGGAGAAGGGTGGTGAGTTCTACCACGGCTTCACCTACTCGGGGCATCCGGTCGCCTGCGCGGTGGCCCGCGCAACGCTCAAGGTCATGCGCGACGAAAAGCTCGTGGAACGGGTCAGGGACGCAGTGATCCCTGCCTTCAGCAGCCGCTGGCAGAAGCTCGCGGAGCATCCCCTGGTGGGCGAGGCGCGTTCCGCCGGGCTCATCGGCGGGCTCGAGCTCGTGCCCCGCAAGGACAGCCGGAACCGTTTTCCCAAGGAACTCAAGGTGGGCGAGCGTTGCCGGGACTTCTGCATCGAGCAGGGGCTGGTCATGCGGGCGGTCGGCGACACCATGATCGTCGCGCCGCCGTTCATCATCAGCAATGAACAGCTCGACGAGCTCGTGGACAAGGCGTGGAAGGCCCTCGACCTGACGCGGCAGTCGCTGGGCCAGGCCCGCGGCAAGGCCCGCAGCCAGGCCAGCGGTTAGGCCGCCCGGTCCAGGGCGCCGCGCGCCCGTGCCATGCCTGCCACCAACGACGAGCACCCGCCGTCCTGGTACCTGGCCACCGCCCGGGGCCTGACGGCACACCCGCCACTGGCTGGAGCCACGACCGCCGACGTGTGCATCGTCGGCGCCGGCTACACCGGACTTTCCGCGGCGCTGCACCTGGCCGGGCGGGGCTACTCGGTGGTCGTGCTCGAGGGCCGGCGCGTGGGCTGGGGGGCCTCAGGCCGCAATGGCGGCCAGCTCGGCACCGGACAGCGCCGGGAGGAGGGCGAGCTCGAGGCCCGCTTCGGCCAGGACAGCGCCCGCCAGCTGTTCCAGCTGGGGATCGCCGGGCGCGACCTCGTGAAGGAACTGGTCCGCCGGCATGCCATCGACTGTGATCTGACCCCCGGCCAGATCCTCTGCGCGGCGAAGCCGGGCGACATGCCGGACCTGGAGCATCGTGGGGCGAAGCTGGCCCGGGACTATGGCTATCCTCATCAGCGCGTCCTCTCCCGGCTGGAGCTGCGGGAAATCGTCGACAGCCCGGCCTACCACGGAGGCGTGCTCGATTCGGGCGCGGCGCACCTCCACCCGCTCAATTACGCGCTCGGCCTGGCGCGTGCCTGTGTCGGGGCGGGTGTGCGCATCCACGAGCAGTCCCGGGTGACGGGCTATTCGGGGACCAGTCCCACCGTCGTCAGGACGGAACAGGGCGAGGTCCGCGCCGGGCATCTGGTGCTGGGTTGCAATGGCTATCTGGAGTCCCTCGAGCCCCGCATCGCGGACCGGATCATGCCGATCAACAATTTCCTCCTGGCGACCGCACCGTTGGGCACGCCTGGCCAGCGACTCATCGCGGATCCGGCCTGCGTCCACGACACCCTGTTCGTCGTGAATTACTTTCGCCTGTCGCCGGACGGCCGCCTGATCTTCGGTGGCGGCGAGAACTACACCCGCCGGTTTCCGGCCGACCTGAAGGGTTTCGTCCGCCGGCAGATGCTGCGGATCTTCCCCCAGCTGGCCCCGGCCCCCATCGACTACGCCTGGGGCGGCACCCTGGCCATCACGATGAACCGCCTGCCCCACCTTGGACGGCTAGCACCAAATGTGTACTTCGCCCAGGGCTATTCGGGCCACGGGATCTCGACGGCCACGCTGGCCGGCCAGCTGATGGCAGAGGCCATCGCCGGCACGGCCGAGCGCTTCGATGTCTTCGCCCGCCTGCCACCCTCGCCGTTTCCTGGCGGCACGCTGCTGCGCTGGCCCGGACAGGTACTGGGCATGCTCTGGTTCGCCTTGCGCGACCGCCTGTAGGAGGCGCGGACGACGATTTGGCGTTTATACTCACAAATTGCACGTCGTCTTTGCCCAGGGGGACTCTTCGCATGAATCGCATCCTGCACTCGCAGCTGGCTGGTGTTGGCGCCCTCGCGCTTGCCGCGCCGCTCGTCCTGGCTTCTGGAACTGCCCGGGCCGAGGTCAGCTCGACCATCACCGTCGCCTCCGATTACGACTTCCGGGGCATTACCCAGTCCGCACTCAGTCCGGCGCTTCAGGGCAGCCTCGACTGGGAGGGCGAAAGCGGCCTCTATGCGGGGATATGGGGTAGCAACATCGACTTCGGCCAGGACCCCGGCGAAGACTTCGATGGCGAGGACTTCGAAACCGTGGACCTCAATGTCGAGGTCGATTTCATCCTTGGTTACGCGGCCGATTTCACCGAGGGCTTCGGCTACGACGTCGGCGCCACGTACTACAAGTACCTGGGCAACGACGGCGACAAGGGCAGCGCGGACTTCGACTACCTGGAGTTCTACGCGGGCCTCGGCATCACCCAGTACGCCTCGACCAAGCTCTGGTACTCCCCCGACTTCAGTAATTCGGGCGAGAGCGCCTGGTACCTGGAGGTCAATGGCGACATTCCCCTCGCCTGGGGGATCGGACTGGCACTCCACGCGGGTTACAACGCCGGCGACTACTGGAGCAGCGACGAGATCGGACTCGACGAATTCTATGACTACTCCGTGGGACTGACCCGGACCTTTGGCCGATTCGACTTCGCGGTGAAGTACATCGACGGCAGCGACCTCAAGGAGGCCGACTGTTCGAAGTCTTCGGTCCTGTGTCCGGGCGACGACAAGGTGTTGTCTTCAGAGGCCAAGGCGTTCATCAGCGTCTCCACGACCTTCCCCTGGGCCAAGCAAGAGTAGGCTCCCGGTCCGACGAATCGGCCTGACCAATGACCCCGCGCAGCCGGCGAGGCTGCGCGGGGTTTTTCATTTCTCCGACTTGGCCATCTGCATTTCCAGCGCCACGCGACGCTCCTGGCGGCGCATGTAGAGCGCCGACAGCACCACGCCCAGCCCCACGATCGTTACCATGATGGTCGCCAGCGCGTTGATATCCGGGCTGACGCCGAGCCGGACCTTGGAGAAGACCACCATCGGCAGCGTCGTGGAGCCCGGGCCTGCCACGAACTGGGAGATCACCAGGTCGTCCCAGGACAGCGTGAAGGCCAGCAGCCAGCCCGACAGGATGGCGGGCAGTATCAGGGGGAGTGTGATCCTGAAGAACACCTTGGCCGGCCGGGCTCCTAGGTCCAGTGCGGCCTCCTCCAGGGAGTCGTCGAAGGTTGCCAGGCGGGACTGGACGACGACCGTCACGTAGGCCATGGCGAACGTGATGTGGGCGATCACGATGGTGGCGAAGCCCCGGCCCTGGGGCCAGCCGATCAGCTGTTCGAGGAAGACGAAGAGCAGCAGCAGTGAGAGTCCCGTGATCACTTCCGGCATCACCAGTGGGGCCGTGGTCATGCCGGACAGGAGCGTCCGCCCCTTGAACGGCCCGAAGCGCGCCAGAACGAGTCCTGCCAGGGTGCCGAGGATCACCGCGCCCGTCGCCGTGACCGCCGCAACCTTGATCGAGAGCCAGGCCGCCCCGAGGATCTGGTCGTTGCTGAGCAGTGCCCGGTACCACTTGAGGGTGGGCGAGTCAGCGGCGTCCCAGACCGTCACGAGCCGGGAGTTGTTGAAGGAGAAGAAGACCATCGACAGGATCGGCACGTAGAGAAACGCGAAGCCGAAGAACAGTGCGAAGCGCCGGAACCAGCTCCTGGACTTCATTTCTTCGCTCCCGCCAGTTCCCGGTTCTGGAAGCGCTGGAACAGCACGATCGGCACCACCAGCAGGAGCAGCATGGCAATGGAGACGGCGCTGGCCACCGGCCAGTCCCGGTTGGCGAAGAATTCATCGGACAGGACCCGCCCGATCATCAGCTGGTCCGACCGGCCAAGCAGCGACGGGATGACGTACTCGCCCACCGCCGGGATGAATACCAGCAACGAGCCGGCGACGATGCCCGGGAAGGACAGCGGCAGGGTGATGCGCAGGAACGACTTTATGGGCCCCGCGCCAAGGTCGGCCGAGGCCTCCAGGAGCGTCAGGTCGTGCTTCTCCAGGTTCGAATACAGCGGCAGGATCATGAAGGGCAGGTAGGAGTAGACGATCCCGATGTACACGGCGAAGTCCGTGTACATCATCGTGAAGGGCCCCAGGCCGAAGATGCCCAGCGCCTGGTTGATCAGTCCGTCGGTCTTCAGCAGGCCGACCCAGGCGTAGACGCGCAGCAGGAACGAAGTCCAGAACGGCAGGATGATCAGCATCAGCCAGATGTTGCGCAACGTCGGCGCCGAGCGCGCTATGGCGTAGGACATCGGGTAGCCGATCAGCAGGCAGAGCAGGGTCGAGATTGCCGCCACCTTGACGGAGTACAGGTAGGAGCTGGTGTAGAGCGGGTCGGAAAACAGAAAGGCGTAGTTGCCCAGGTTCACGTTCACGGCATACGCCACGTCGCTGACCCTCTCGATCAGCGGGGCGAAAGGCGGCATCGCCAGCCGGACCTCGGAAAATGAGAGCTTCAGGACGATGATGAAGGGAACGGCAAAGAACAGGACCAGCCACAGGTAGGGCACGGCGATGACCAGGCGCTGCCCTGCCCAGTGCTTGCGCACGTATTGGGACCACCGCGGCGGGCCGTAGCGGTAGAGCAGGGAGAAGATCAGGCCCAGCCGGCCCGCGCCCCAGGCATCGATGGGCGGTTTCTGCAGCTGTCGGGTCTGGGAGCGTGGCATTGGACTCCGGCGGCCGCGAAGGGCCTACTGGGGAAGGATCACCGGGCTCGAGGGATCCCAGGAGAGCCAGACCGTCTCGTCCCAGGAGATGCGTTCACTGAGCTGACGGACCGAGTTCGGCAGCGTTACCCGGACCATCTTGCCGCTGTCGATCTTCACGAGATAGATGGACATGTCGCCCATGTAGGCGATGTCCTTCACCACTCCCCGCGCCCGGTTGTCCGGACCCGCAGGCTCTTCCCGGGTGAGCTCGATCTTCTCAGGCCGGATGGCCGCCCAGACCGCAGCGCCGGGGGCAGAGCTGATGCCGTGATCCACGTAGATGGCGCAACTCAGTTCAGGTGCGTGGATCCTCACGTAGTTCGGCTCGTCTTCCGTCAGGCGCCCCTCGAACATATTCACGGAGCCGATGAAGTCGGCAACGAACCTGGATGTGGGGTACTCGTAGATCTCCGTCGGCGTGCCGACCTGGACGATCTCGCCGCGGTCCATGACCCCGATGCGCGAGGCCAGGGTCATGGCTTCCTCCTGGTCGTGGGTGACGACGACGAACGTGACCCCGAGCTTCTCCTGCAGGTTGATCAGCTCGAACTGGGTGGCCTCGCGCAGCTTCTTGTCGAGGGCGCCGAGTGGCTCGTCCAGCAGCAGCAGCTTGGGCTTCTTGACCAGCGCCCGGGCAAGGGCCACCCGCTGGCGCTGGCCCCCGGAGAGCTGGTGGGGCTTGCGCCGCGCCAGCTCGCTCAGCTTCACCGTTTCCAGCATCTCCGCCACCCGCTGGTCGATCTCCTTGCGGGGGAGTTTCTCCTGCTCCAGGCCGAAGGAGACGTTCTTCTCGACCGTCATGTGGGGGAAGAGGGCGTAGGACTGGAACATCATGTTCACGGGGCGCTCGTAGGGCAGGGTGTCCTCCATGTCCTGCCCGTCGATGAAGATCCGGCCCGACGTGGGCGCCTCGAAGCCGGCCAGCATGCGGAGCAGGGTGGTCTTGCCGCAGCCCGAGCCGCCGAGGAGGCAGAAGATCTCGCCCTTGAAGATCGAGAGCGATACGTTGTCGACGGCCACGAAGTCGCCGAAGCGCTTCGTCACGTTCTCGATGCGAACGTACTCGTTGGACTTGTCGATCGGCCGGGGAGGCCCACCCTCGCCGGAGACGTGGCCCTGCCTCTCGGTCATGGCGGGCGCGGCCCTACTTGCCGGTCTTGAACCGTGTCCAGCTGCGGGTCAGCAGGCGGGTGAACTGCGGGCTCTCAGCCAGGTCCGGCACCAGCTTCGGCTTTATCGCCTCGACCGGGTAGATGCCCGGGTCGTTCCGGATGTCCTCGTTGACCAGGCTGAAGGACGCCGCGTTGCTGTTGGCGAAGTTGACGAAGTTGGTGTTCTTCGCCGCCACATCCGGGCGCAGCAGGTAGTTGATGAACAAGTGGGCGTTCTTCACGTGCTTCGCGTCCGCAGGTATGGCGAGCATGTCGAAGAACATGATGGCGCCTTCCCTCGGGATCAGGTACTTGACCACCACGTTGTTGCCGGCTTCCTCGGCCCGGTCCCGGGCCTGCAGAACGTCGCCGCTCCACCCAAGTGCGAGGCAGATCTCGCCGTTCGCCAGGTCCTCGATGTACTTGGACGAATTGATGTACTTGACGTAGGGCCGGATCGACGTCAGGACCTTCTCGGCAGCCGCCAGGTCATCCGGATTCTCGCTGTTGGCATCCTTGCCAAGGTAGATCAGGACCGTACCGACGACCTCGGACGGGGCATCAAGTATGGAAACGCCACAGCCCTTGAATTTTGACACCACCTTCGGGTCGTAGAACATGGCAAAGCTGTCCAGGGGCGCGTCCGGCATTGCCGCCTTGATCTTCGCTTCGTTGTAGCCGACCCCGGACGTACCCCACAGGTAGTTCACGGAGTGCTCGTTGCCCGGGTCATGCAGCGCTACGCGGGAGGTGATTTCGGTGTCGAGGTTCTTGAGGTTGGGGATCCTCGACTTGTCGAGCGTCTGGAAGACGCCGGCCTTGATCTGCCGTTCGAGAAACGAGGCGGACGGCACGACGATATCGTAGCCGGTGCTGCCCGCGAGCAGCTTGGTCTCCAGGACCTCGTTGGAGTCGAAGACGTCGTACTTGACCGTGATGCCGGTCTCCTTCTGGAAGTCCTCGATGACCGTCGGATCGATGTAGTCCGACCAGTTGTAGACGTTGAGGACCTTTTCGGCATCCGTGTCCACGGCCGCCGGCGCTGCAGCACCCGGTTCAGCCGCAGGCTCCGCCGGCGGAGCTGCGGGTTTCTGCCCGCACGCCGCGAGGAGCACCGAGACGGCCACCACTCTGGCCGCGGCGAGCAGTGACCGGGCAAGGGGATTGAGACCAGGGGAAGTGTCGCGCGCCGGATTCGTCATGCTTGTTCTCCCGGGATCGCAGAAACATGAAAGATGCTCTGGGCCAGTTATATACCAGCACGGGTGAACTGAGAAGGCGGAGGAAACTGAGGGGGGAGCGACACAGCGCCCCCCCGCCGGCAAGGGTCAGATCCGGGAAGCGTAGATGCCCCAGAGCTTGGCGACAGAAGCAGCCTCGGGGCTCTTCACCTGGCTGAAGGCCTTGCGGGCTTCAGCCCCGTTCTTCAGCTGGATCTGGCTCCGGCCCATCAGCATCATCGCCGAGTCCCGGTCGCCGCCCTTCTGTACGGCGCGCTGGGCAGCCGCCAGGGCCTTGTCGGCCTGCCCGTAGCTGAGCAGGACCTCGCCCACCTCGATCTCGTCCTGGCCTGACTTGGAGGCCGAGGCCTGCTGGGCGATCTTCCCGAGGTTTGGTTGCTGGGCGGCTACCCGCTTGCGGGCGTCCGCCAGGATCCTCTGGCTGCGGGCCTCATCCTCCGGACCGAAGACCTTGCGGGCGGTGCATTTGTCCATGACCTTCACGGCTTCCGCCGGCAGGCCGGACTGGATGCCGACGATCGCGGCATCCATGCAATCGTCCGGCTTGTCCATGAGGTCGAGCTCGCCCATGAGGCGGTAGACGTTCAGGGCCACCCGGTCGTCACCGGACGCCTGCTTGCGCAGCGTGCTCGACATCAGCTTCCAGTTGTCCGGCGTCGGGTACTGGCTGACCAGCCTCTCCGTGGTCGCGGCCACCCCATTGGTGTCGCCCAGCCTGCTGTAGGACTGCAGCAGGATGCGCAGCCAGTTCTCGGCGGGTCGCCCGCCCGAGAGGCGCACCGCGTTCTGTACCGAGGCGATGGCGGCCTTGTCGTTGCCCTGCAGCTGGTAGGCCTGGCCGAGCATGGCGTGCATGGCGGGGTCCCCGCCGCCGGTGGCCTTGAGGTAACGGTTGGTGTAATCGATCACCTTGTCCAGGTTCCGGGGCGACTGGAAGTTGAGCTGGGCAAGCTGCTTGAGGCGGTCATTCACCTGGCCAGCCGGGAGCTGCCCGGAGTTGAGGCTCTTCTCGAACGCGGCTGCCGCGGCGGCGTAGTTGCGTTGCTGGGAGTAGATGAAGCCGTAGGTCTCGTTGATCTTGAACTGCTCGAAAGCCGTCTTGCCGGCGACCGCATCAGCGGCCTTGAGCCTGGCGAGCGCTTGTGGGTACTGCCCCTTCTTGCCCAGCGCCAGGGCCTCGGCCAGCGGATCGCCCACCTTCTTGCCCACCTTTGCCTGCTGGGCAAATGCCGGCGCCGGGGCCACCAGGCCGCCGACGGCCAGGCTGGCCGCCACGGCGAGGAAAACGATCAGCAGAGACTTCTTGCGCATTTGTCCGACCCGTCCTAAAGACTGCTACTGCTGGCCCGCGTAGATCGACCAGAGCTGCGCCAGCTGGGCATACTCCGGACTCTTGACCAATTCAAACGCCTTCACTGCCTCCGCGGCGTTCCTGGTAAGGATATACGCCCGTCCCAGGGACAGGTTGGCCTCGTCGACGTTCTTGACGCCACCCTTGCCGATGCCGCGCTGTATTGCCTCAAGGCCCTTGGCCGGCTGATCGTAGCTCAGGTAGGCCTCGCCGAGCCTGACGTCCGCCTCGCCCGCCTTGGCCGCCAGGGCCTCCTTCTCGAACTGGGGCAGGGTCTTCTGGTCGGATGCAGCAAGGCGCCTGGACTCCGCCAGCAGGGCCTGGCTCTTCGCCTTGTCGCCACTGTTCTCCAGGACGCCGGTGGCGTAGCCCTTCTCCATGAACTTGAGCGCCTCGCCGGGAGACCCGAGGACGGTGGCGGCGTTGGCGGCCTCCGTGAACTCGTCCGCGTCGTCCATGGCGTCCACCTGGTACATCAGCCGGAAAACCTGGAGGATCTGCCGGTCCTTGCTGGCCGCCTGGGCGAGCAGGCCACTGGTCAGCGTCTTCCAGTGCTCCGGGCGCGGGTAGTAGCGCACGAGGTCGGTGGTGGCCTCGGTGATGCCCGGCGCGTTCTTCAGCTTGGAATAGGCACTCTGCAGGACCAGCAGCCAGTTCTCCTCGGGCTTGTTGCCCGCCGCCCGGGCCACCGCCGCCGCCTCCTTCATGTAATTCGCGGCCTCGCTGAAGTTGTCGCTGAAGTAGGCCGACTGGCCCACGAGCCCCAGCATGACCGGGTCACGGGTGCCCGTGGCCTCCAGCCAGCGCTTGCCGAACTCGCCGGATTTGGCCAGGTCCCTGGGGTCGGTCTGCAGGTAGAGCTGGGCAAGGAGGCGCAGGCGGTCGTTGACCTGCTCCGGCGGCAGGAGACCGGACGCGAGCCCCCGGTCGTAGGCCGCAGCGGCGGCGTTGTACTTCTGCTGCTTGATCGAGACGAAGCCCATGAGCTCATCGACCTGGAACTGCTCGAACGGCGTCTTGTCCGGGACGGCGTCGGCCGCCTGCAACTGGACTTCCGCCTCGGCGTACTTGTCGACCTTCGTCAGTTCCAGCGCCGCCTGCAGCGGCTTCAGGACCTTGGGGTTGATCTTGGGCGCCTTGGCCCTCGATGCCTGGGCCTGGGCGGCAGGCATCAGGCTCGCATTCAGGAAAGCGCACCCTAGGAGCATCAGGCCGGCAGTGGCCAGGGCGGGGACGATCTTGCGCATGGTCAAAACTCCGATCAATCGTTGGCTGACGGGTCTATGCCGCGTCGCTGGTCATGGGCGGGATGTTCCGCCGACCCTGTGAATCAGTCCTTAATCGACCCTGGCCGGGGATGAGCCGGGTCGTTGGGCTGGGGCGTTACTGGAACTTTTCAGTTCCGACGATACCCATCTTCACCATGCTGTTGCGCTGCGCACTCGCCAGCACCTGGGCAACCGTGTCGTACTTGGCCCGGGGGTGTGCCTCGATCGCAACCTGGGGCTGCGGATCCTTCTGGGACTCGACCTTGAAGTAACGCTCGAGGGTGGCGAGATTCGGCACTGGCGTGCCGTTCCAGGAGATCGAGTTGTCGTAGTCAACCATGATGTTGATCACCTCCGGAGGAACCAGCGGTGGCGGATTGTTGGTCTGCGGCATGTCGAGCTTTACCGCGTGGGTCATCACCGGCAGCGTGACGATCAGCATGATGATGAGCACGAGCATCACGTCGATCAGTGGCGTGGTGTTCATCTCCATCATGGGGGCGCCTTCGCCCCCGCCGGAACCTACTGACATACCCATGGTGTTCTGACCTCTGGCCTGGCCTTTGGATTGGACCCTAGCGGGGGCCGCCGCGATTTGGCTCGGAAATGAAGCCGACCTTCTGGATGCCGCCCTTCTGCAGGGCCAGGATCACGCGTCCGACGTTCTCGAAGCGCACGTTGCGATCGCCCCGCACGTGGATCTCCGGCTGCGGAACTGTCACCGCGGCGGCGCGGATGAGGTCGGCGAGGGCCTGCTGGTTGGGAACCAGGGATTCCTTCCAGTAGATGTTGCCCCGCTGGTCCACCGCGACGGTGATGTTCTCCGGCTTCGTCACGGTCGCGATGTTGGTGGCCTTGGGCAGGTCCAGCTGCACCGTCCTCGTGATCACCGGGATGGTGATCAGGAAGATGATGAGCAGCACGAGCATGACGTCCACGAGCGGCGTGGTGTTGATCGCCGAGAGGATCTCCCCTTCGCCGTCGTTATCGCCCGCCGGGACGTTCATGCCCATGATGCTGCTCCCTCTGGCCCTGACCAGCTACTTGCGTGCGCCGGCGCTGCCGCCGATGAGTGCCGCATACAGGTCGTTGGTGAAGTAGCGCAGCTGGTCCAGGATGGCCTTGTTCCTGCGCAGCAGCCAGTTGTAGCCCAGCACCGCCGGCACTGCGACCGCGAGGCCGATGGCAGTCATGATCAGCGCCTCACCCACGGGGCCGGCCACCTTGTCGATGCTGGCCTGGCCGGCGACGCCGATCGCGATGAGGGCGTGATAGATGCCCCACACCGTGCCGAAGAGGCCGACGAACGGGGCGGTGGAGCCCACCGACGCCAGGAAGGACAGGCCGCGCTGCAGGTCGTTGTTCATGCGGTCCACGTTCTGCTGGAGCTTGGCGCTGATCCATTCGGCGACGGGCACGTGCTCGGTAAGCTTGCCCTCGCTGTGCTGGCTGGCCTTGATGCCGCTCTCGACCATGGACCGGAACACGTTGCCCTTGCCGGAAAGCTTCTGCATGCCTTCATTCAGCGAGTTGCCGGTCCAGAAGTCCCGGCTGGCTTCCCGGGCCTGCTTGAGGAGCCGCTGCTGCTCCCACAGCTTGGTCAGGATGATGAACCAGGAATACAGGGACATCAGCACCAGGATGATGAGCGTGCCCCGGGCGACGAAGTCGCCCTGGCCCCACAGCTCGGCCAGGCCGTAGGGGTTCTCGGCCTCGTTGGCGGCCAAGCTGGTATCCACCGGGAGGTCGTCCATCGGCGCGATATCCATCGTGCCGCCTTCCATCGGTGCGGCGCCCGGGTCCACCGGAAGGGTGCCGTCGGCTCCCGGAATCGCCAGATCGGCGGGGGCCGCCAACTCTGCGTCGGTGTTCTGTGCCAGCTGAATGTTCTCGCCTGCCATGACTCACTTACCTTGAATATTGCCCCGGTTTCCCGCGGCTTTGAAATCAACCCTCGATCTTGAACGTTACCTTGACCGAGTGCCATATCGTCACTGGAGCCCCGTCCTCCGTACCCGGCGTGAAACGCCAGGCCCGCAGGGCGTGCTTGAGTGCTGCTTCATCGAGTCGCGGGAAGCCGCTGCTCTTCTGAATCTTGCCATCCTTTACCGTGCCGTCGGGCCCCACGAGCACCTGCAGCACCACGGAGCCTTCCTCGCCAAGGCGGCGGGAGGTGGGCGGGTACTCGGGCTGGAAACGGCGCTTGAACTTGGGATCGATCTCCGGAGCCTTCTTGACCACGGCCTTGGCGGCGGGGGGCGGTGCCGGCGGCGGCTTCACGTTGGTGACGTTGGTCAGGGCGGTGGTCGCCGGCGCGTCTACCGGGACATCAACGACGATATCCGGTGGCGGCACATAGGGCGGGGGCGTCTCGATCGCCGGTGGCGGCGGCGGTGGTTCGTCCTCTTCCTGCAGTTCCTCGAGGATCTCCGCGATGATCGGCGGTGGCGGCCGGTCGACCTGGATGATGCCGAGGCTGGTGACGAGGCCCCACACCAGCAGCGCGTGAAAGGCGACGATGATCCCGAAGATCGTCGCCTTGCGACCGCTACTGCCCAGGCCGGTGTCGAAGGTGCTGTCCATGTCTGCTCTTCAGGTCTGCCTTTGGGGCTTCTGTTTCCAAGGCCAGTTCTACTCGCCTGCCACAAGACACGCCAGTTCCCGCCAGGAACCTCCGGGCGCTACCCTGACTGAGCAGTAGCAGTGCTGGCTTCTTCGTACCGCGGGACCGGTCAGTTTTCGTACGGCAGCGGGGCCAGTTCCATCCGGACCGGGAACCCCCCTCGGCCCAAGGGCGACAAATCTACCCGATCTTTCTGGCGATTGCACACGGATATGCGGGCAATGCAGCTTGCCCCGGCCATGCCGTGACGGGTTTCCGCGGCGGGATCGGGCCGTGGCCATGGGCTGCCCGCCGGGGTGGTCCGGGCGCGGCAGCGCTGCAACAATGGGACCTTTGCGGGGCAGCGCCCTGCCCTACGGAGGGTTCCTTGCGACAGTTCATCGGGCTTGCCGCGGCGACGCTGGTCCTGCTGGCCGGCTGCGCGGCCGATGTCCTCGACAAGAGCGCGGATTTCGACCGGCACCGCAACAGCCGCATCGTCCAGCCCTTCGACAAGCCGGACACGATCTATTTCGACGTCCGCTTCGGCCCCGACTTCCCCGAGGGCGATCCCGCGGCGGAAGAGGCTCGGATGACCTGGCTCCAGGCCTGGCTGGAGCAGCGCCGGCTCTGCACGTCGGGGCACGAGGTGGCGGCCCGGCGGCCGTTCGACTACCTCGAGGACAA
This sequence comes from Chromatiales bacterium, assembly GCA_016789845.1. Lineage (GTDB taxonomy): Bacteria > Pseudomonadota > Gammaproteobacteria > Steroidobacterales > SHZI01. The sequence continues at coordinate 46,708 of JAEUQA010000041.1, read as the reverse complement.
TCCGGCCGGCTATCAGCAGCGCTGGGAGATCCGCTGCGTCGTTCCCGCTGCCAGGTAGCGGGCCGGCGTTTCAGGGCAGGAAGAGCCGCGTCCCGGGCTCCACCCGCCAGCGTCGGGTAAAGCCTGCATTCAGTTCCAGGACACCGATCACTTCTCCGCCCGAGCTGATGCGCGTCGTCGAGAAGGGCTCCGTGTTCCGGGCGATGGAACCCACGGCGCCGTCCGGCCGGATGAACAGCATGTCGAGGGACAGCACCGTGTTCTTCATCCACATCACGAGTTCCGAGGGCGTGCGGTAGCCGAAGTACATGCCCTCGAACTCGTCGAGGGCATCCACGTACATCAGCCCCTGGGCCCGTTGCGCCGGGGTGCTGGCAAAGTACACGTCGATTACGAGGCAGCGCGGGCCGCCGGTTTCCAGCACGGCCTGGCCCCGGGGGAAATCCGCCACCAGGTGAGCCGGTTCCAGGCCGGCCGCGGGTCCCGCGAGGAGCCCGAGGAGGATCGGACCGGCCAGGGCGGCCGGCCGGAGTTCAGTCCGCACCGGCGGCGACCCATCCCGAGAATTGGAGGTCGCTCATGGTGATGGACGAGCGGTCGCCGACGGAGGGCAGGGCGCCCACGCAGTAGGCGAGCCCGTCGATGCCACGGCCGGCGGGGCCGCCGGGACGCCGGTCAACGGGCGCGACCGAACGAATGCTGGCCCAGCAGCGACCGGCTCCCCCCGAGCTGAAGAAACGCGCGTCCCGTTCATCGATGACGGTCACATTGGCCGGGCGTTCCGCGCCGGCCAGTTCCTCCAGGCCGCCGTCCAGGGTGATCAGCAGCGACACCCGGCCACCGTCCGGCCGGTCGCCGGCGAAGTACAGCCGGACGCCCTTGCCGTCCGGCTTCTGCATGCCGTCGCAGGCCAGCGCGGCCCCGGACCAGTCGGCTGTCAGGTCGAGGGCGCCGAAGAACCGGCCCCGGAGGGCGCCGCCGGCGCCGCGGGGGCAGGCCTGCTCCCCCTTGACCGGCATTGCCGGGCCCGGTGGCAGTCCCGCTGGCGCCTGGAACAGGGCCAGTGCCCCGGAGAGCAGGACCCCGGCGGCGCCGATCAGGCCAGCGGCACGGTTGAGGAGCGGGCCGGGCAGCGCGTCGGGCAGGGGGTTGGACATGGCCGCGTATCCTAACGGCTTGGGCCCGCGGCGGGGCGAAATGTGACTCAACGCGCAGCCCGGCCCGGGTGCAGCCAGTAAGTTCAATCTCGCTGGCGGGCCGGGTGCTTCCATTGCACTCCGGCAACTCGTGCTGGGGCTGGTTTTGGGGCGCGATCGACCTTGAGTCTGGACGTGACACAGCATCTGAACTCGCTGGTGACCGAGCGGCGTCCCGGCATGTTCCGGCTGCGCTTCGGCCAGTTCGTCGAGGGGGAGTTCAGGCGCGTCTACGCCGAGTCCAGTTACCCCAAGACACGCCCGATCCTGGTGAGTGGCGCCGCTGCCATCTTCATTGCGCTCATCTTTGCCGTGATGGAGGACAACCTCTCCTGGCAGACCACCGCCTTCATGCTCGGCGTGCTGCTCCCCACGCTGATGGCAACCCTCGTGATGTCCTACAAGGAGGGCTCCCACGGCGCCTACCAGATGCTCCTGGCGCTGACGGCCCTGTGGATCGGGCTCGTCTGCACCTCGATCACCGTGCGGGCCAGCCTCACCGGCGCGCCCTACTATTTCGGTGCCGAGGTTGCATGGATCTTCGTGGTCTGGCTGGTGCTCGGCCTGCACTTCTGGAACGCCGCGCTCATTGCCGTCTCCATCTCCACGACCTATGCCTGGGGCATGCTGAACTGGCAGTTTCCCCTGCCGGAAGTGGTGTTCTCCGGCCTGACCCTGCTGGCGGTGAACGTCATCGGTGCCTACTGCTGCTTCAAGCTCGAATCGGCCGTGCGCCAGTCGTTCCTCGAGTCGAGGATGTTGAACGACCTGGCGGAGCGGGATGGCCTCACCGGGCTCTACAACCGGCGCCGCTACGACAAGGACGTGGAGAAGCTCTGGCGCCAGTCCCGCCGCGACCAGAGCCAGCTCACGCTACTGCTCGTGGACATCGATCACTTCAAGGGTTTCAACGACCTCTATGGCCACCAGGCCGGGGACGACGCCCTGAAGCGGGTGGCCGAGGTGATCGCCATGTGCGCCCAGCGACCCCTCGACTTCGCGGCCCGGTTCGGGGGCGAGGAGTTCGCGCTGGTGCTTTACGGCCCTGCCCAGGACTTCGGCAGGGAGATCCCGGAGATGCTCCGGCGGAGCGTCGAGGAGCTCCGGATACCCCATGCCGAGTCGACCACGAGCGCCTGGCTCACCGTCAGCGTCGGCGTGGCGATCGTCAGTCCCGGCAACGAGCGCAGCCTGGCGGGGGCCATCCAGCTCGCCGACGAGGCCCTGTACCAGGCGAAGGAAGAGGGCCGCAACCGCGTGGTCGTCAAGGAGTCGAAGAGCGCCCACATCCAGACCGGCCGCTTCCGCGCTGCCCGGATGCAGGCGAGCGGCTGACGTACGCGATCAGGGAGCCGCTCCTACCAGGTGCCGACGTTCGGCGCCGATTTCCAGGGCTCTACCGGCGGCAGGGGGCCACCCTTCTGCAGCAGCTCTATCGAAATGCCGTCCGGCGAACGGACGAAGGCCATGTAGCCATCCCGGGGAGGGCGGTTGATGGTCACCCCGGCGTCCTTGAGGCGGTTGCAGAGCGCGTAGATGTCGTCGACCTGGTAGGCCAGGTGCCCGAAGTTCCGTCCGCCCGCGTAGGTTTCGGGATCCCAGTTGAACGTCAGTTCCACGCAGGGCGCCTGCCCGCCCGTCGCGACATCGCCGGGCGCGGCGAGGAAGATCAGCGTGAAGCGGCCGCGCTCGTTCTCCGTCCGCCGCAGTTCCTGCAGGCCGAGCTGGTTGCAGTAGAAGTCGAGGGACGCGTCCAGGTCGGTGACGCGAACCATGGTGTGCAGGTACTTCATTAGAATGCTGCCGATGTCGCCCAGCCAGGATGCCCAGCCCCAGGCCAAGCGCCGTATCTTGTACGTGCCCGGCATCCGTGCCAAGCCGCCACCGGACATGCATCGCGCGCTCGTCTGGCGGTGCCTGCTGGAAGGCATCCGGCGGGCGGACCCGGAAGTTGCCGCCGGCCTGGCGGCAGCGCCCGACTCCCTGCGGCTGGTCCTGTGGGGCCACGAGTTCTACGAGCAGTACCGGGATGTCCGGCCCGACGAGCCCGGCATTGCGGCGCTCCTCGCCGGGACGCAGCCGGGCCCGGACAGCATCCGCGAGGTCCATGGCCCGCGGCGCCGGGCCGTCTATGCCGCGCACCGCGTCGCCGACCGCTTCCCCGGGCTGATCGACTGGCTGGCCGGCGAGGGCACCCGCGCCAACATCGCCGACTCCGAACGCTATTTCCGGAATGCCGACGGGGTCGCCGACCGCATCCGGGGCCTCCTGCTGGCCGAGCTGCAGCGTTCCTGGGCTGCCGGCGAGCGCATCCTGCTGATGGCCCACAGCTTCGGCTCGGTGATCGCCTGGGACACGCTGTGGGCCCTGGGGGACCAGGCAGGTCCGGTCGACCTGTTCCTGACCCTGGGCAGTCCGCTGGGCACCCGCTACATCCGGCGCCGGCTGATGGGGGCCGGGGCCGTGGGCGCCGCCAGGTATCCCCGCGGGATCCGGCGCTGGCGAAACCTGTGCGCCATCGGCGGCCTCACGGCACTCGGCCACCGGTTCGCGGAGGATTTTGCCGAGATGCGGGAGCTCGGGCTGGTGGGCGAGATCAGCGACCGCACGGACCTCATCAACCCGTTCCGGGGCGCGGAGGGCCTGAACGTCCACCGGTGCTACGGCTATTTCGTCAATGCCGCCGCGGGCGAGGCCATTGCCCGCTGGTGGCGCGCGTCGAACCCCGAATCTGTGCAGTCGCTCACAGAACCCCCCGGGGGCTTCCCCTAACGTTCAGGCCATGCGCGCGAAGTACTACACCCGCTTCCTGCTGCGCTCGGAGGAACCGGGATTCGCGGACGAATACAGCGGCGTGGTGGAGTTGAACCATGCCGTGGACCAGGTGCTGGAACCGAAGGAGATCGAGGCGTTGCTCGCCCAGAACTTCCAGCGCGACGAGCACGAGGTGGAGCTCCTCAACTGGTCACGGGTTCACTAGGTGTCTGACGCTGACGTGGTGGTCTGATTTCTCGATTCCCCCTGTATTGGCCCGGCCTTGCGCCGGGCCTTTTTTTTTGCCCCCTTCAGCTGCATGACGGCATGGGCACCCCGTGCGAAAATGGAGCCATGACCTCGTTCAAGGGCATCCCCATCGAAAGCGGCGCGAAATACACGACCGCCGCGGGCTTCACGGCCATCCGCAACGGCATCAAGCAGCGGTCCGACGGCGCGGCGGCCGATGTCGGCCGCAAGCCGGACTGGCTGCGGGTTCGCCTCGTTGCAGGCGGCCGCTACGCGGAGGTCCAGCGCACCGTGCACGAGCACCGGCTGGCGACGGTCTGCGAGGAGTCCATGTGCCCGAACATCGGCGAGTGCTGGAACGCGGGTACCGCCACGATCATGCTCATGGGGCATGTCTGCACCCGGGCGTGCCGCTTCTGCGCCGTGGATACCGGTAATCCCCGGGGCTGGCTGGACCCGGAAGAGCCGGAGAACGCCGCCCGTTCCGTGGCTTTGATGGGCCTCAAGTATGTCGTCCTGACTTCCGTCGACCGGGACGACCTCCCGGATGGCGGGGCCGGGCACTACGCGGCCTGTGTCCGTGCCATCAAGGCCCGCAATCCGGGTACCGCCGTGGAGGCGCTAACGCCGGACTTCGCCGGCGATCTCGCCGCTGTCACCACGGTGGTTGAATCCGGCGTGGACGTGTTCGCCCAGAACCTGGAAACGGTGCGCAGGCTGACCGCCGAAGTCCGGGACCCCCGCGCCGGCTACGACCAGACGCTCCGGGTGCTGGCCCATGCCGGCGCGAGCGCCGGCCGCAAGGTGCTCGTGAAGAGCAGCCTGATGCTCGGTCTCGGCGAAACCCGCGAGGAAGTCGCCGAGGCGATGGACGACCTGCGCACGGCCGGCGTCCACCTCCTTACCCTCGGCCAGTACCTGCGGCCCACGGCCAATCACCTGCCTGTCCGCGAGTTCGTCCACCCGGACCAGTTCGCGGCCTACCGGCAGCTCGGCCTCGACAAGGGGTTCACGGAGGTCGTCGCAGGGCCGCTGGTCCGCTCCAGCTATCGGGCCGAGCGCGCCCTCGAGGGCAATAACGCCGGTCTCCCGGCGTCCACGCCGGCGGCCCGGCCGGCGAAGTAGGGCAGCTGGCGTTCGTGGTCCAGTTCCTGCTCGACTATGGCCTGTTCCTGGCCAAGGCGGTCACGGTCGTGGCCGCGGTGGCCGCCATCGTGGCGCTCACGGTAGGGCTGTCCCGGAAGGAGTCCTCGTCCGGCGGCCTCACCGTCGAGAAGCTCAACGACAAGTACCGGAACCTGCGCCTCCAGCTCCGTCACGCCCTGCTGTCCAGGGCGGAGCGCCGCAAGGAGCATAAACAGGAGAGGCAGCAGCGGAAGCTGGAGGAAAAGTCCCGCCACTCGGGCGCCGGCGGCCGGCGCCGGGTCTTCGTCCTGGACTTCAAGGGCGACATCCGGGCCACCGCCGTGTCGGCCCTTCGCGAGGAGATCAGCGCCATCCTGGGGGTCGCCACCCCGACGGATGAAGTGGTCGTCCGCCTCGAGAACTTCGGCGGCGCCGTGCATGAGCACGGCCTGGCCGCAGCCCAGCTGCTGCGCGTGCGGGACAAGGGAATTCCACTGACCGCCATCGTCGACAAGGGCGCCGCGAGCGGCGGCTACCTGATGGCCTGTGTCGCGAACCGGATCATCGCGGCGCCCTTCGCCGTGATCGGCTCCATTGGCGTGATTGCGCAGGTGCCGAACTTCCATCGCCTGCTCGAGGCCCGGGGCGTGGACTTCGAGCAGATCACCGCCGGCCGCTACAAGCGGACCGTCACCATGTTCGGCAAGAACACCGATGACGACCGGGCGAAGCTCCGGGAGGAGCTCGAGGACATCCATGGCCTCTTCAAGCAGGTCGTGACGACGCACCGGCCGACCCTCGACATCGAGGCCGTGGCCACCGGCGAGCACTGGTACGGCTCCCGTGCGCTGGACCTGAAGCTCGTGGACGCCCTGGAAACCAGCGATGACTACCTGCACCGGGCCGCCGAATCGGCCGACCTCTATCGCGTGCACTACAAGGCGCGGGCCACTCTCCAGCAGCGCGTCCTGTCGGCCGTCAGGGCGGGGGCCGACGAGGCCGCCGCCTGGTTGTCGCAGCGCGACCAGGATGGCCGCTTTCCCTGAGCGCGGTCTGGCCGGATAATCCCGGCCATGCGCTCCCTCGCCACAGCGGTATCCCCGGCAGCAACCCTGGCCGCCCTGCTGCTGGCCGCCCTGCTGCTGGCCGGGTGCGCCGTGCCCATCGTCTCCGAGTCGGAGCTGGAATCCGAGTCCGGGAAGCAGTTCCAGGAGATGCGGGCGCAGATGCCCGCGTCCACGGACGTCCGGACCCGCGCCTACATCAACTGCGTGTCCAGCGCGATCGTGCAGCAGCTGGAAAAGCCCTACGTGGACGAGGACTGGGACGTGGAGGTGTTCGAGAGCGAGGACATCAACGCGTTTGCGATGCCTGGCGGGCGCATCGGCGTGTTTACCGGCCTGCTCGCCGTCGCCGAGAACCAGGAGCAGCTTGCGGCCGTCATCGGGCACGAGGTTGCCCACGTCACGCAGCAGCATTCCCTGAAGCGCGTGAACCGGGAAATGACCACCCGGGCGGGCGTCATCGCCGGCACGGCCGTGCTGGGCGGCGGCTACGGGGTCGGTGACGTGCTGTCCATGGGCGCCCAGATCGGCCTGAGCCTGCCCTTCAGCCGCGCCAACGAGGTGGAGGCGGACACCGTCGGCCTCAACTACATGGCGGCGGCCGGCTTCAACCCGGCCGAGAGCATCCAGTTGTGGAAGAACATGGGCAGGAAGACGAAGCTCGGGCCTCCCCAGTTCCTTTCCACCCATCCCTCGGGCGACAACCGCATCCAGGAGCTCATCCAGCAGCTGCCCGAGGCCCTGAAGATCTACAACGCCGCGCAGGCGGCCGGCAGGAGGCCGGCCTGCCAGAAGTGAAGCGCGCCGCCGCCGGTGCACCGCGCTGGCAGCACAGTCCGGAGGGATCCGTCCAATGCGCCACCTGCCACGCCTGATCGTCCTCGCCCTCGCGCTGAATGCGGGGGGCTGCGCCCTCTTTGAAACGCCGGAGTGGGCGAAGCACCAGCAGGCCACGGCGAAGGTTCCCGTCGAGCTGCCACCCATCGTGAGCGACGAGTTCGTGCTGGCCCCTGGCAGCGACGTGGTCGGCGAGCTGCAGGTGATCCGGGCCCGCTATGAAGACACGTTCATCGACATTGCGCGCGCCTATGACCTGGGCTTCGACGAGCTGGTCCAGGCGAATCCCGACGTGGATCCCTGGCTGCCCGGCGCCGGCACGCCGGTCGTCCTGCCGACCCAGTTCATCCTGCCGGACGCGCCCCGCGACGGCATCGTCCTGAACGTCGGCACCAAGCGGATCTTCTATTTTCCCAAGCCGGCGGCGGGGGAGGCGCCCCGCGTGGTTACGCACCCGGTCGGCATCGGCCGCGAGGGCTGGGCCACGCCCATCGGCACGACCAAGGTCGTCAGCAAGGTGAAGGACCCGGTCTGGACCGTGCCGGCCTCGATCCGGAAGGAGCATGCCGAGGCGGGGAACCCCCTGCCCGCCCGCGTGCCCGCCGGGCCCGACAACCCCCTCGGGGCCTACGCGCTGCGCCTCGGCTTCCCTTCCTACCTGATCCACGGCACCAACAAGCCCTCCGGCATCGGCATGCGGGTGAGCCACGGCTGCGTCCAGCTCTTCCCGGAAGACATCGAGTCCCTGTTCAGCCAGGTACCGGTCGGGACACCGGTGCGGATCGTCAACCAGCCGCAACTGCTGGGCTGGCGTGACGGCAACCTCTACCTCGAGGCGCACCCTGCGCTGGAGGACGACCGGCGGAACCTCCAGGTGGCGCTCGACAAGCAGCTCGCGCAGGCGGTCCGCAAGCGCAAGCCGGCCCAGGGGGCGGGGACCCCGATCAACCTGGACACCGCGCTCGTGGCCGCCACGGTAAAGGAAGGCCGGGGCTTTCCCGTGCGCCTGCTCGAGTCCGCCGCCGATGCCCGCACCGTCGTGGCCCGGGCGCGGCCAACCGTCAACATCGTGACCTACCCGGTCGAACGCGACGTGGCCGGCGACCCTGCTCCGGTTCCGGCGCTGGATGCCGCCAACCGGTGATCGCCGCTGATAACCCGGGGGCCTCGTCGCCCGGCGTGAACCTGTCCGGACGCGACTTCCCGATCGCCAGCCTGACCTTCGCCGGCCTGCTTGGGCTCGCCTTTGCCTGGCAGCTGCTCGCCGCGCCCGGCGGGCTTGCCATGCCGCCCGGCCTCGCGTTCATTCCCGGCAACCTGTTCGGCGGCGCCGAGTTGCCCGGAAGCGCGCTGCTCGTTCCGCCGCCGGCCACGCTGGTCACCTACCAGTTCCTCCACGCCGGCTGGCTCCACCTGCTGGGCAACCTGGTGTTCCTCTGGATCTACGGTCCCCGGGTCGAGGGGACGCTGGGCCCCGGCCCGTGGACGGTGCTCCTGCTCGCCTGCGGCGTCGCTGCCGCGCTGGCCCAGGCCTGGCCCGACCCGTCGTCGCCGCTGCCGATGGTGGGCGCCAGCGGCGGCATCTCGGGGTTGCTCGGCGCCTACCTGTTCCTGCATCCCCGCGACGAGCTTCACGGGCCGGGGATCCAGCTTCCCGCGTGGGTGGTCCTGATCTCCTGGTTCGGCCTGCAATTGCTCTACTCAAACTGGACGGACGCACTGGCGGGCGCCGTCGCGTTTCGCGCCCACGTGGGCGGCTTTGCGTGCGGCCTGCTGCTGGCGCCGGTGCTACACTTCATCGCGTTGTTGTCTGCGGATGCGCGCCCCGTTGCCCGAACTCGGAGGAGCCGGGATTCGAGTAATTGAATCTCCTGCCGGTGAGGAGCCGATCCCGCTCCGCCGCGAAATTGTCACTGCCTTCGTCGGCCCGGCGCCTCGCGGCCCGGCCCATGTCCCCGTCGTCATCGACAGCGTGGCGGCGTTCCGCCGCCGCTTCGGTTCCCCGGCGGAGCGCAGCCGGCTCGAGTGGATACTGGGCCAGTTCTTCGACAACGGCGGTCACCAGGCCATCGTCGTCCGCGTGCCCCGTGGGGGTGGCCCCAGCCGGATCACGTTGCCGGGGCCGGGCGGCACCCTGGACCTGCATGCGGTCAATCCGGGTCCGCTCGAGTACCTCCGTGCTGCCGTCGACTACGACGGCATCCCGCAGTCCGACCTCTGGCGCTTCAATCTCAGCGTGCAGCGCATCCGGTCGCCGTCTAACCCGCTGGTGGAAGAGCAGGAGAACTGGCGCGGCCTCACCGTCGTGCCCGACGACGAGGGCTTCATCGGCGATGTGCTGGCCGGATCCACGCTCGTCCGGCTGCATGGCGAACCGCCGCGCGCCCGGCCCTATGTGACCCCCGGGGCGGCCGGCATTGGCCCCGTCGGCTACGTGCATGGCCGGGGCGACTGGCGCTCCGCCGCCGCGCCGAGCGACTACGACCTGATCGGTTCACCGGAAGACGCCACGGGCATTCACGCCCTGGACCAGGTGCCCGGCATTGACCTGGTGTGCCTCCTGTCCGGCGCGCCGAAGGCCGACGTGGGCCCCGTCGGCATCTTTGCTGCCGAGCGCTACTGCGCGCGGCGCAACGCCATCCTGTTGCTCGATCCGCCCGCCCACTGGTCGCAGGTCGAGGACGTCGCGCGCAGCCAGCGGGACTCGGCGATCGCCAGCCCCAACGTCATCACCTATTTTCCGCCGCTGACCGGGCTGTCCGCGGACGGGCGGCGGACCCGCTCCCTGAGCGCCCTGGGGGCCATTGCCGGGATGCTTGCCTCCGGTGATGCGCCGGGCACCGCGCTGCTCCGCTCCAGGGCGCGGGTCGCCATGGAGCCCGACGCCGGGGAAGCCGCCCTGCTGGCGAGGCGCGGCGTGAACGTGCTGCGCGGCGCCGCGCCGGGCTTCATCTCGTTCACCGGCGACGTGACGCTGGCCCGCAGTCACGGCGGTCGCCGGGAGTGGCACCAACTGAGTCTCCGGCGGCGGGCGATGATGATCACGGGCACGATTTCGCGGAGCACCCGCTGGGTCGCGGCGCAGAAGCCGGGTCCCGAGACTTCCCGGGCGGTGACCGTCCAGGTCAGCCGCTATCTGGCCACCTGCGCGGAGGCCGGCCTGCTCGCCGGCGACGCCACGCGGCGGGCGTTTTATGTGAAGTGCGACCAGGACACCAATGCCGGTCGAGCCGGTCTGTCATTCGTCGTTGGCCTGGCGCTCACGAGGCCCGGGGAGTTCGTGGCGTTCCGCTTCGACCACGATGGCGGCGAGTGCCGGGTTGCCGAGCTCACCTGGCAGCCGGGGCTGGGGCTTGCTGATTGGGATGCTGCGCCGCGTGGGATGTGAGCGGTATCACGCTCCGGGCAAGGTTCCTCCCGTATAAGCTTGAGCCATGACGACCTCCGATGCTGAATCCGGAGTGATTCCGGTGCCGAGCCTGCAGGAGTTCTTTCGCGACTCCGTTGACGCCGCCATGGCCTCGAACAAGGTGGCCGTGGACGACCACACCGCCCACTACGTCGTCAGTCTCCTCACCCTCTTCGCGCGTTCCGAAGCGCTCCACGACCAGGCGGACCGCGGGCCCGGCACCAGGCCACTTGCGCTCATGCTCGCCGACGCGGCGGAAGCCGCTCCTGGCGACAGGCGAAACTCGGCCCTGCAACGCCTTGGTGATGTTGCCTTGTTCATCGCCGGCTTCATGGCCGAGGGGCTCGACCGCAAGGCCGTTGGCATTGGCTACTACGTCCGCATGGGCGGCGGGGCCTACCGCACGCTGTCCATGAACCTCCCGGCGAATCCGCGGGGTCGCGCCTTCGCCCCCGTCTTTGCCGAGCTCTCCGCCAAGTTCGCCGACGTCGTCGACGTGCTCAACGAGGTGCGGAGCGCGGGCCTTGCCGGCCGTGACCAGGATGTCCTGCGCCTCTACGAGGCCTGGCTTGCCACGGGCAGCCGGCGCGCCGCGCGCCTGCTCCGCCAGATCGGCATCCAGCCCATCCAGCAGCCGGGCAGCGTCCGCGAGCACTAGCGTGGCCAGCGCATTCCCGGATCTGCTCGGGTCAATGCAGGGCCAGCTCGGGCGGCTGTACGACGTGGAAGTGGAACACGACGTCAGGGACTATCTCGTCACCGACCGCAACCTGCTGGCCGCCCTGACGGCCGGCAATCCGGGCCGCTCCGCCGAGGAGAAGCTCATCGTGGTGGAAGGCGAGGGCAACCTGGATGTCGCGCTCTACCTCGACCAGGGGGTCCTGGAGCGACTGGCCGCTGCCGATCCCCGCCACGGCATCTCGGGGGCCAACCTGGCCGATTTCTGGACCGTGCTCGAGGGCGTGAGCCATTTCCATTACCTGGCGTGGAACGCGGCCTTCGACAAGCCGGTGACCCTCCTCGAGCTGGAGATGCAGGCCGAGGTGGACAAGTACGTCAGCACCCGGATGCTGCTCCAGTCACAGCCTGATGCCACGCTTGGTGGCCCGTTGCTGCAACGACTGTTCGACGATACCGCCCTGGATCCCGCGCTCGCGCCCGAGGAAGTCGACCGCTACCAGGCCGCCAGTGCCCTGGCGGGGCGTTACTGCGCCGGCCTGGAGAGCCGCTATCCGGCCGCCGCCCTCACGCCGGAGATGCTGCGCGAGCTGCGCACCTTCTACCGGCTGCCGCAGACGGCCAAGATCGGTCGCATTCGTTCCCGCGGCTTCGCCTGACCGGCGAGTTCCGCTAAGCTCCGGGCTGTCCCGTCGGCCAGCCGGAGCGGTAGCCATGCGCAGATCCATCGGTCCCTTCAGTGCCTTGCTGCTCGGCTTTGGCGCCAGCCTGGCGGCCGTGGCGAGCCTCGCCGCGGAACCCGTCGATCCGGCCCTCGCGGCCGTCATCGCCGGGGACCACCGGCCCGCGGCGAACAAGGCGCGGGACCAGTACCGCCACCCGGCCGAGACGCTGTCCTTCTTCGGACTGAAGCCTGACATGCGGGTCGTCGAGGTCTGGCCTGCCGGGGGCTGGTACACGGAGATCCTGGGGCCGTACCTCCGCAAGGACGGCAAGTACTACGCCGCGGGCTGGGATCCGGACGCCAAGGCCGAGTTCATCCAGGTGGGCATCAAGGCCTTCCGGGACAAGCTCGCGGCGCGCCCCGACCTCTATGGAGGCACCGAAATGACGGTGCTGTCCTTCCCGGACAAGACCGCCATCGCCCCGCCGGGCAGCGCCGACATGGTGCTCACCTTCCGCAACATCCATAACTGGATGGGCGGCGGCAATGCCGAGAAGGCCTTTGCCGCCATGTATGACGCGCTCAAGCCCGGCGGCGTTCTGGGCGTGGTCGAGCACCGGGCGAAGACCGACGCTCCGCAGGACCCCAAGGCAGCGTCCGGCTACGTCCGCGAGGACTACGCCATCGCGCTGGCCGAGAAGGCCGGGTTCGTCCTCGAAGCGCGCTCGGAGATCAATGCCAACCCCAGGGACACGAAGGACTACGAGAAGGGCGTGTGGACCCTGCCGCCCACCTACCGGGAAGGCGAGAAGGACAAGGCGAAGTACGCGGCCATTGGCGAGAGCGACCGGTTCACGCTCCGGTTCCGCAAGCCCCTGTGAGCCAGTCGGCAGCCGCCAGTCCCTGGCACGTCTACATTGTCCGGTGCGCGGATGCCACGCTCTACACGGGCATCGCGCGCGACCTTGGCGAGCGCATCGCCAGGCACAACGAGGGAACCGGGGCTGCCTACACGCGGGCGCGCCGGCCGGTAGTCCTGGTGCACCAGGAACCCGCCACCGACCGGGGCGCGGCGCTGAGGCGGGAAGCCGCCATCAAGCGCCTGCCCGTCGCGGCCAAGCGGGCACTGACGGGAGGCTGAATGTTCGTGAATTCCGTTATCGCCAGGACCGGCCAGTCCTGGAAGCTCTGGCTGGCGATCGTGCTCATGGTGATCGGCAGCTTCGCCCCGCTGTGGGAGGGCTTCCGGATCGACTGGACGCTCGGCACCATCCTGGTCGTGGTGGGCTACGCCTTCGGCGTCTGGTTCATCACGTGCCCCAGCTGCGGCAACCGGTGGTTCTGGTCCGCGGCGCTGGATGCCACGCTCTACGGCCCGCTGTTCAAGGCCTCCGCCTGCCCGTCCTGCAAGCAGGACTTCCCATCGCGACCTGGGTAGGAGCGCCTTTAGGCGCGACCGGGTCCCGCGAGAGACTCGCGGACTCGATTCTCGCGGGGCCCGGCCGCGCCGGTCGGCGATCCTACCAGGGCAGCGTCTGGCCGTCGTAGTTGAGGAAGGTGCCTGACTGGGCCGGCGTCAGGCCGTCAATCAGCTTCACCATCGCGGCTACCGATTCCTCCGGGGTGATCAGCCTGATCTTGCCCGCGCGGATCAGCGGCATCAGCGCCGCGAACTCCTCCGGCGGCGCCTCGCCGGGCTTCAGCTGCAGCACGCCCCGCGTGTCCACCAGCCCGGGGTTGATGACGCCCACCAGGATCCCGCGCTTCGCCACGTCCAGGGCCAGGTTGTGCATCAGCAGGTTGAGGGCGGCCTTGCTCGCCCGGTATGGGTAGAGGTTCGCGGGCGGATTCAGCAGGCCGTGGGAGCCGGCGGCGCTGCCCAGCGTGACGATCTTCTTCTGCCCGCTGGCGGCCACGTTCTCCAGGAGGGCTTCCGTCACGCGCATGGGGCCGATGGCGTTGATGGCGAACGAGCGGTCGAAGAGCTCGTAGTCGAGCTTGCCCAGCAGCTGGCGGTCGAGTTTTTCCAGCAGCGCCGCATTGTTGATCAGCAGGTCGATAGGGCGGCCCCGGTACTTCTCCGCCAGGGCGGCCACTTCCGCGTCGCTGGTGATGTCGAGCCGCTCGATGACGACGTTGTCCCTGTTCGCGGCCAGCGCCCTGAGCTCCCTGGCTTCCTCGGGCCGGCGGGTGGTGGCGATCACGGTCCAGCCCCGCGCCGCGTACTGGCGGGTGAATTCGAGCCCAATGCCCCGGTTCGAGCCGGTGATGAGCACGGTGGGCTGCTCCGCCGCCGGCTCCGCGGCCCGGCCGGATACCGGGTTCAGCACGGTCATGATCGCCAGGAGGGCCGGGAACAGCTGGCGGAGGCCAAGCGGCAGGACAGTCATCGGGTGCAACTCCTGGAGGCAGGTAACCAGCCTGATATCATCCCACGCCCGGTCCGGCGCGAAAGTGCCCGTAAGCCGCGAGCACCCGGAGCTGGTCACCGCTCGATTATGCCGCCATCCGCCTTCTATACTCCGGCCCAGCCATGCCAGCCCGCTGCAACCGGATCTTCAACATCGGCCTGAACCGGGCCGGCACCACGTCACTCACCGAAGCCCTCTGCCTGCTTGGGTTCCGGGCGGTGCACCACAAGCACAATCGCGTGCGCCTCTACGACATCATGCGGGCCAATGGACGGGCCCGGCGCCCGGTGCTCCATGGCCTGGACATGTACGACGCATTCTCGGACTTTGCGGGCCACGAGTTTTACAGGGTGCTGGACCGCCAGTATCCCTACAGCAGGTTCATCCTGACCACCCGGGAACTGGAATCCTGGCTCGACAGCCGGGAACGCAAGGTGGCGAAGAACCTGGCCAGCCCCGACTATCACTACTCGTTCAGGACCGTGGATCGCCCGGGATGGACGAAGAATCGCGAGGACTATCTGGCGAGCCTGGACCGCTACTTCGCCGGGCGCCCTGGCGATTTCCTGGTCATCAACATCCCGGCGGGCGAGGGCTGGGAGAAGCTCTGCGCATTTCTCGGGGTGCCGGTGCCGGACCAGCCGTTTCCGTTCAGGAACCGCCTGGCACCGGTGGCGGAATCGTCCGCCGCCTGAGGATGAACTCCCGGTCCAGGTGCTCGCCCACCGGGAAGTCATACTCGCCAACCTTCTCGAAGCCGAACCGGCCGTAGAGGCGCTGGGCGCCGAAATTCCCCGACCACACGCCGACGTAGAGCGGGTAGTGGCCCTGGGCCGCCAGCCACTCCAGGCCCGTCACCAGCATTCGCGTGCCGAGACCGCCGCCCTGCACGGAGGACCGCAGGTAGAGCTGCCGGATCTCGCCCGCGTTCGGCTCCGGCTCCGGCAACGGCAGCTTGCAGGGGCCGGCGTTCAGGAAGCCCACGAGGGCGCCGCTCGCGCCTTCGGCAACCCAGACCGCCACCCGGGGATCCTCGAGCAGGGGCGCATAGGCCGCCACGGACTGGGATTTCGCCAGGAAGGCCGCCAGGTCGGCGGGCCGGTACAGGTGGCCGAAAGTCTCGACGAAGGTGTCCCGGGCCAGGCCGGCCAGCGCATCCGCGTCGCCGGGCGTCGCCCGCCGGACTGCCGGTGTTCCATGGCCGGTCATGGCCAGAGCCTACGGGGATCCGGCCCGGCGGCGAGAAACAGGTGGTAGGTCGAGTTGGTGCTCTCGTCCCAGAACTCGTACCCCGTGGACTGCAGGTGGGCGAGGAATTCGCCCATGTCGCGGTCCGGCACCTGGATGCCTGCGAGCACCCGGCCAAAATCGGCGCCCGGATTGGCGTAGTGGAACAGGCTGATGTTCCAGCGGCTGCCGAAAGCCCGGAGGAATTCCAGCAGGGCGCCCGGCCGCTCGGGAAACTCGAAGCGGTAGAGCCGCTCGTCCTTCAGTCCCGGCGCGAGGCCGCCCACCATGTGGCGCACGTGCAGCTTCGCCACTTCGTCGTCGCTGAGGTCCGACACCGGGTAACCCAGTTCGCGGAGGCGGCCGATCAGCTGGGCCCGCTCGGCCAGGCCGCCCGTGAGGCCCACGCCGACGAAGATCCGGGCGCGCGCCGGGTCGCTGTAGCGGTAATTGAACTCCGTGATGTAGCGGTTGCCGATGGTCTCGCAGAAGGTCCGGAAGCTGCCCGGCTGCTCGGGGATCTGCACGGCCAGCAGCGCCTCCCGGTGCTCGCCGATGCCGGCCCGCTCGGCGATGTAGCGCAGGCGGTCGAAGTTCATGTTGGCGCCGCTGTTGATGGCGACCAGCGTCTGGTCCCGGCAGCGGGTCGCCTGGACGTGGCGCTTGATGCCCGCCACCGCCAGCGCGCCGGCCGGCTCCATGATGGCGCGGGTGTCCTCGAACACGTCCTGGATGGCGGCGCAGACCTCGTCATTGGTGACGATGATGATCTCGTCCACCACTTCCCGGCAGATCCTGAAGGTCTCGTCGCCGGCCTGCCGGACGGCGACGCCGTCCACGAAGATCCCGACCCGGTCCAGCCGCACCGGGTGCCCGGCCGCGAGCGCCGAGTGCATGGTCGGCGACTCCTCCGGCTCCACGCCGATGATGCGGATCTCCGGGTACAGGGCCTTGATGTACAGGCCGATGCCGCTGATCAGCCCCCCGCCGCCGACCGGCACGAAGACGGCATCGATGGAGCCCCGGTGCTGGCGGAGGACCTCCATGCCGATCGTGCCCTGGCCCGCGATGACGGCCGGATCGTTGAAGGGATGGATGAAGGTCAGCCCCTGGCTGGCGACGAGTTCCTGGGCCCGGCCGTAGGCATCGTCGTAGGTGATGCCGTGCAGGACCACCTCGGCGCCGAGCCCGCGAACGGCATCGACCTTGATGGTCGGCGTCGTCACCGGCATGACCACCACGGCCCGCACGCCCATCGTCCTTGCCGCGAGCGCGACGCCCTGGCCGTGGTTACCGGCGGAGCTGCAGATGACGCCCGCCGCCCTTTCCCGGTCGGTCAGCTGCGCCAGCTTGTTGTAGGCGCCCCGGAGCTTGAACGAAAAGACCGGCTGCAGGTCCTCCCGCTTCATGAGGATGCGGTTGCCCAGGCGGGCAGAGAGCCGGGGCGCCGGCTCGAGGGGCGTTTCCGCCGCCACGTCGTAGACGCGGGCCTTGAGGATGCGTTCCAGGTAGTCGGAGATCACCCGGACAGCGTAGCCCAGGGTGCACCGGCATTCATACCGGCCTGCGCAAACCGGCATCCGGTCACGGTTCCGTCCGGACCCGGGGCTTATATTCCGTCCGGTATGTCGCGCCCGGGCGCGGGCCCGCGGCGGTTGCCCTGGATACGGACACTCCGATGAGTAACGCGCACAATCTTCAAGCGGCCCCGGCGCCTCGAATCGCGGACGGCAAACCGGTCAACGCCGCCCAGGTCGTGATGGGCCTGGCCAGCGACCTGAATGCCGACAGGATCGAGCTGCCGGGGTTCCCCGACGTCGTCGCCCGAATCCACCGGGTGTTATCGGACGAGAAGGCCTCGGCGAAGGACGTGGTGAGGCTGGTGGCCAGCGAGCCGGCCCTCGCGGCGCGCTTCGTGCACCTCGCAAACTCCGCCGCCTTCAACAAGTCCGGCCGGGAAGTCAGCGACCTGAAGACGGCCATCAACAACCTGGGCTACAACACCGTTCGGAGCCAGGCGACCGCTTTCGCCATGCGCCAGATGGAGCAGCAGGACTGGCTCCGGCCGATCCGGCCCGTGCTGGCCGATATCTGGAAGACCAGCAACGGCGTCGCGGCCCTGTCATTCGCGGTGGCGAGGCAGGTGCCCGGGGTGCAGCCGGACGAGTCGATGGCCTGCGGCCTCTTTCACCTGCTCGGCAAGCTCTACCTGTTCGCCAGGGCCAGGCAGGAGACCATCGACCCCGCCGGCATCGCCGACTGGGAGAAGACCCTGAACGAGTGGCACGCGACCATCGCCCGCACCATCCTGGATCACTGGAACATCCCGGCGCGGGTGGCCGAGGCCGTCGAGAACCAGAACGCGATCTTCGAGGCGGACAGCAGGGAGCTGACCCCGCTCACGCGCATTCTCTGCGCCGCCAAGCTCCATTACCGCCTGCGCAAGCCGAATGCCCGGCCGGAACCGGACGCCGAGGCGGCCCTGGCGAAGGTCCGGCTGAACGGGCAGCCCTTCGAGGTGCTGGCTGCCGCCGCCCGGGCCGACACGGAGTCCGCTGGCACCGCGATGGCGTGAGGACCGGTGCCGCAGGCGCCTACCGGCTGTCGCCCGCCGTCACGATACCCAGCAGCTCCACCTGGAAGACCAGGGTCGCGCCACCCGGGATCTGGGGCGGCCGGCCGGCATCGCCGTAGGCCAGGGCGGAAGGGCAGACCACCTGGCTCTTGCCGCCCACCTTCATCAGCTGCACGGCCTCCGTCCAGCAGGGGATCACGCCGGTCAGCGGGAAGGTGGCCGGTTCCTTGCGCTCGATGGAGCTGTCGAAGACCGTGCCGTCCACCAGCTTGCCCTCGTAGTGCACCCGGACCTGGTCCCTGGCCGTCGGCATCGCGCCGGTGCCGGGCACCAGGGTCCGGATGACGAGGCCGCTGGCAGTCTTCGTTGCGCCTTTCTCCGCCGCCGCCCTGGCCAGGTAGGCGGCGCCGGCCGCCTTCTCCCGTTCCGCCCCGGCAGCCGAGCGGGTCTTCTCCAGCGCCTGCAGTTTCGGGATGTAGGCATCGGGATCCTTGAGGGTGACCTTGTCCTGGGCCCCGTCGACGAGGCCCGCCTGGACCATCGCCAGCTCCGTGGCCGAGAGGCCAAACGGCTGGAGGTTGCGGCTGAGGATGACGCCCAGGGCGTACAGCGCCTTCTCATCCTCCGTTCCGGGCTGGGGCTGGGCAGCGTTGGCGGGGATTGCCACCGCAACTGAGGAAGCCATGAGAACGAACAGATTCAGGCGCATGTGGACTCCGCGAAAGTTGAGGGACGGAATGGCAGTTTAGGGGCCAGCGACGCCCCAGCGATGGAGCGCAACCAGGGGCCGCCTCCGCGGGTCACCGCGGTGCGAGTAGCTCGGCGAGCCGACGGGTGAGGAGTTCCGTCTTGTAGCTGGGCAGGGTATAGGCCCAGCCACCCAGGCGGGCATTCAGGTCGGCGGCTTCCTTCGCCGCTGCGCCATCGCCGGAGGCAGTGAACGTGATGCGGGTGCCGTCCCCGAGGCGCCAGGCACTGGCCTCGACAGCCAGCCCGTCAGTGGTCACGAAACGCGCGACGACGGGCTTGCCGGGATCGGCACCCAGCGAGTCGCGGGGCTGGACGTCCTCCAGCTTCAGGTCGGCGAGCGCGCTGGCCACGCCATTGGCAACGCCCGGGTAGCTGAGCTCCCGGCCGGCGGGAATGCCGGCAACGCGGAATTCCACGATGCCTTCCGGTGCCCCATCCTGGTCCCCGGCCGGCTGTTCCGCCGCCGGCGCCCGGGAGATGCGGAGCGTCTCGGCTCCCGGGTGGTCGATGGTGACGGACTGGATGCGCTCCGCCGGGATGTCGGTGAGCGCCCGGTCGAGCCACTCGCCGCCGGTCTTCGCGAGATCGAACCGGGCGGCGATGAGCCAGCTGCCAGGCTCGCCGACGCGGCGCACGTAGGTGAGATCCGCAGCGCCGGGCTGGGCGAGGCCGACGATCAGGTCGATGGGCTCCCTGCCCCCGGTGATCGTCAGTTGCAGGCCACCCGCCGACGGCGAACTCACGTCCTGCACGCCCAGCCGGTCGTAGAACCCGGGGTTCGCGGTCTTCTCCTCGACGATCCGCGCCTCGGCCAGCGCCAGCAGGTTCTTGCGGATCCGGCCGACGTCCGCCGGGTAGTTGTCGCGCCCTGCGACGGTCCACCGGTCGGCGCCGCGCTCGAGGGTGGCAACGTTCGCATTGCCTGGGCCGGTGATCACGATCCTGCTGATCCCGTTCAGGTCGTCCCTGAGGCCTGGCAGGAAGGGGCCCTCGGTGGGGCTGGTGCTGCGCTGGCCCCTGAGGGCCACTCCCGCCAGCACGGCGAGGACCACCAGGATGCCGACGAGCCAGGACAGGGAGCGCCGGTTCATGCGGCCACCGCCGACCGGCGGGCCCGCCGCCGGACGAGCACGAGACCCACGCTCAGCACCGAGATGATCAGGGGCACCAGCGCCACGTTGAGCACCTTGAGCCGGGTGCCCAGCCGCTCGATGTCCCGGTCCAGGTCGCGCTGCACCTGGCGAAGCTCCTTGCGCAGCTCGAGCCGGCGCGCCTGGAAGCGCTCGATCTCCGCCTCCTGCTGGGGCGACAGGATCTCGGTGCCCTGGTCGGGCCGGCTCGCCTGCAGCTCGTTCAGCCGGGCGTCGGTCTCCTGCAACTCTGCCTGCAGCCGCTCCTCGGCGGAACGGAAGCGCAGCTCCGCCTCCCGCCGGAGATCCTGGACCCGGGTGAACGGCCGCTGGAAGGTGGCCCGGCTGCGGATGCTGATGAGGTCGCCGCTACCCAGGAGGTTGTCCAGCGCGTTCACCGCCAGGTCGCCATTGTTCGCGAACGCCGTGGTCAGACGCTGGCCCAGGAATTCCTGGGTCCGGGCCCACAGCCGGTCCGACAGCAGGTCGGTATCCGCCACCAGCAGCACGTTGATGGGTTCCGCCGCCGCTGCCAGGTGCCCCGGCCGGCCGTCGGCCGGGAAGGCGCTGGGCACCTTGCCGGTGATGCGGGCCGCCAGCGTGAAGCGGTCGCCGGTGGGCTCGAAGTCCTTGCGGAGCAGGTCCGGGTCCGAGGCCAGGGCGAGCTGGCTGGCCGGGATCAGTGCCGCCTGGTCGCTGGACCGGATGACCGGCGTCACCTCGGCGGCGGCCCCCTCGCTGCGCGTGATATGGCCCGCGAACGCCATGTTCACGACGTTAAGGCCGCTGGTGATCACGTCGTCCTGGGACATCCCGTCCGTCGTCACGCCGATGATGCCCAGGTGGCGCACCGGCCCGCCGTCCGGGCGGCCCACGGTCAACGCATAACGGTCGTCGCCGACCACGTTCCCGCCATCGAAGCCCACGCCCCAGGCCGTGAACAGCTTGTCCAGGTCCGAGGCACGGCCCGTGCCGCCCATGCCGGCCATGGGGTCACCCGGATCGCCCTGGTCCATCTCGGCCCAGGGGTCGGCGAAGATCACCGCGTGACCGCCCTTGAGGATGAACTGGTCGATGGCATACAGGGTGGAGTCCGGCAGGTTCTTCGGGTGCACCAGCATGAGCACCTGGATGTCGTCCTCGATCCTGTCCAGCCCCGGCTGCAGCATGCGCAGGTCGAAAAGCTGCCGCAGCTGGTCTGCCACCACCCAGGACTGGCGGATCTGCTGGGTCATGGGATCGAAGCCGGCGGTCATGGGCAGGGTGGAGAGCAGGCCCACCACGGGCTTCTTCGGGTTGGCGAGCGCGTACACGAGCCGGGCCAGGTCGTACTCCAGGAACGACTCCTTGGCCGGGTCGAGGAAGGGGATGATCTCGTCGTCGCCCACGCTGTTCGTCGCGGCAATGCCGAAGTAGACGGGATCCGCGTTGTTGCCCAGGTTGATGGGCCGCAGCCCGAAGGCGGTGGCCCGGTCTTCCTCCTCGGAGAAGGGCAGCGGGTCGATGACGCGCAGCTTGAGCTTGCCGTCGGAGCGGTTGGCGAACTCCTCCAGCATTTCCCGCACGCGGCCGGCGTAGGTGCGCAGCTGGGGCAGGTCGGCGGTCGACTTGTCCGAGAAGAAGAGGTAGACGTTCACGGGCTCGGGGATCGTGCCGACGATCTTCCGGGTGCCATCGGACAGGGTGTAAAGCTGGTTCTGCGTGAGGTCCACGCGCGCCGCCGGGAGCAGGGTGACGAGCGCGACGCCCACGAGGAACACTACGGCGAGCACCAGCAGCCCGACGCGGTCGAAGAGGATCCTGCCGCCCTTATTCATCATGCTGGTTCATGTTGGTGCTTCATCCTAGTCCGCCTTCCTGAGGTCGAGCACGATCGTGGTGGCCACGAGCCACACGCCGATGACGAGCAGGAAATACAGCACGTCCCGGACGTCGAGCACACCCTTGCTGATCGCGGTGAAGTGCGTGAGGAAGGACAGGCTGGCGACCGCGTCCAGCAGGGGGCCGGGCAGCCAGCCGGAGAAGAAGTCCAGGACCAGCGGAAAGCCCGCGAGCATGAAGATGAAGCAGATGACCACCGTGATGATGAAGGCCACGACCTGGTTGCGGTTGGCCGCGGAGATGCAGGAGCCGATGGCCAGGAAGCCGCCCGCCATCAGCAGGCTGCCGATATAGGCCGCGACAATCACGCCGTTGTCGGGCTCGCCGAGGTAGTTGACGGTGAGCCAGATGGGAAAGGTCAGCGCCAGCGCCACCGCGATGAACAGCCAGGCTGCCAGGAACTTGGCGAGCACCGCCTGCCAGAGCGTGACGGGCAGCGTCATCAGCAGCTCGACGCTGCCGCTCTTCCGTTCCTCCGCCCAGAGGCGCATGGCGATGGCCGGCACCAGGAACAGGTAGAGCCAGGGGTGGAAGTTGAAGAATGGCGCCAGGTCCGCCTGGCCCCGCTCGTAGAAGCCCCCCAGATAGAAGGTGAACAGGCCGGTGAGCGCCAGGAAGATGACGATGAACACGTAGGCGAGGGGCGTCGCGAAGTAGCTGCGCAGTTCCCGGCGGGCGATGCTGCGGATGACGGCCATCAGGTCGCTCCCGTCGCGCCAGTCGTGATGTTGCGAAACACCTCGTCCAGCCGCCCGGCTTCCAGGCGCAGCTGCTCCAGGGGCCAGCGCCGCTCGGTGGCCAGGCTGCTGATGGTCGTCAGCAGGCTGGCGCCGTCCCGGGGAAACGCGGTGACCGAGAACTCGTGCTCGTCCACCTCCGCCTCCCGCACGCCGGGGATGGCCCGCAGGTCGGCGGCGACCGCGGGCAGGTCGGCCGTGCGTTCCAGCCGCACCGTGACGGCGTTGTGGTAGCGGGAGCGGTGGATCAGGGTCGCGGGCTCCTCGTCGGCGACGATCCGCCCGTTGGCGATGATGATCGCCCGGGTGCAGACGGCGTCCACCTCCTCGAGGATGTGGGTCGAGATGACAATCACCTTGCCAGGTGCCATGGTCTGGATCAGCTCCCGGACCTCGTGCTTCTGGTTCGGGTCGAGCCCGTCGGTGGGCTCATCGAGGATCAGCACCGGCGGGTCGTGGAGGATGGCCTGGGCCAGCCCGACGCGCCGCCGGAAGCCCTTGGACAGGGTCTCGATGGGCTGCTGCAGGACGCCGCCCAGCTGGAGTCGCTCCACCACGTCGCCAAGCCGCCGATTGAAGTCGTCCCCTGACAGCCCGCGGACCTGGCCGATGAAGGCCAGGAAGTCGCCTGGCGTCATCTCGCCATAGCTCGGCGCCCCTTCCGGCAGGTAGCCGAGCTTCTGCTTGGCGGCGACCGGCTGCTCGCCGATGTCGAAGCCGCAGATTTCCGCGCGGCCCGCCGTGGGCGGCACGAAGCCCGCCAGCATGCGCATGGTGGTGGTCTTTCCGGCGCCGTTGGGGCCGAGGAAGCCCAGCACCTCGCCGGGCTCGACGCGGAAGGAGATCCCGTCGACAGCCGTCCGGCTGCCGAAGGTCTTCACCAGTCCGTCTGCTGTGATCATCGGCGATTCTCTGGCTGGACGTCGCTGGAAGTCACTGGAATCCCCTGCGCGCCGGTATTGTCCATGCCGCGCGCCGGCCCGCAAGCTTGATTAAGCGTTCGTAATCCGCGCCTGGTCGTGCCCCTGGTCATGGGAGAGCGGGCGGATCAGGAGGACGTTGGCCAGGGCGATCACCGCCACGATCACCACCACCGTGAAGGTCACGAAGTAATCGCCGGTAGCCGTGCGAATCTGCCCCGCCAGCAGCGTGCCTGCAGCCCCGCCCATGGTGTCCACGAAGGTCACCACGCCCAGGATCCGGCCCAGGGCGAGTTGCCCGAAGCTTTCCACCGCCACCAGCTGGATCAGCGTGAAGCTGCCGCCGAAGCCCAGGCCGAAGATTACCGCGAAGGCGGCCAGCTGCGCGGGATTGCCCGCCAGCGCCAGGCCGCCGTCGCCGGCGGTGAAGAGGAGCAGGCAACCGGCCAGCAGTGTCAGGCTGGTCACGACCATCACCCGCTGCTTCCGGAAGCGGTCGCTGACGGCGCCGAAGAGGAACTTGCCCGCCACGCTGCAGGCCAGGATGGTGGAGTAGAGGGCCGTCGCCCGCTGGGGTGCCAGGCCCGCCTCCTGCTCGAAGTAGATCGTAATCTGGCTGGTCATGGCCTGGATGGCGAACCACAGGCACGCGGAGCCGATGGCCAGGCACCAGAGGGTCCGGGAGCGCAGCGCCACGGCGAAGGTCACGCCGTCCACCGGTGGAGCGGGGCCGGTGCCGGCACCCTCCGGGGCAGGCGTATCCCGCAGCACCAGGAAGGCAGGCAGCACGGCGAGCAGCCAGAACGCCGCGGCGAGCACCCCCATGCCCACCCGCCAGCCCAGGGCCGGGTCATTGACCAGCGGCGAGATGGCCACCGGCAGCGTGGCGCCTGCCAGGCTCGAGCCGGCCACGAGCACGCCCACGGCCGTCCCGCGCCGCGCGCTGAACCAGCGGGAGAGCAGCACCACGTTGGGCATCAGCCCGGAAAGGATCAGGCCGACCGCGATGACCGCGTGCAGGAGATACAGGTCCTGCAGCGAGCGGGCCGCCGGGTAGGCGATGAAGGTGATGCCGAGGACGAGCAGGCCGGTGCGGATGACCCGCACCACGCCGAAGCGGTCGATGGCCGCGCCGACGAACGGGGCCAGGAGTCCCGCGATGCCGAAGGTGATCGCGGTGGTCCGGCTGACCTCGGCCGGCGTGGCGCCGAAGGTCTCCATGAACCGCGGGAACAGGTTCTGGGGCACGAACAGCGACATGCCGTTCGTGAAGAAGTACACCAGGACGCAGACGGCGGCGATCCAGAGCTGGGTCCGGGGCCCTGTCCCGGGTTGGCCCCGGCCCGCCACCACCTAGAGCAGTTCGCCGTCGGCGTTGATCAGCTGGATCGCGTCGAAGCCGAGGCCTTTCAGCCCCGGCTCGATGACCTTGCGGTCACCCACCACCACCACCACCAGGTCGTCCGGGCGCAGGTAGTCCCGCGCCGCCTTGTTGACCTGCTCCGTCGTCACCCCGCGGATCGTCGCGGCGTAATTGTTCCAGTAGTCGTCGGGCAGGCCGAACTGCACGATCTGGCTGATCGAGCCGAGGACGGCGCCGCCGGTCTCCCACTGGCCCGGCAGGGACAGGGTGTTCGACCGCTTCACCATCGCCAGCTCTTCCGGCGTGGCGGGGCGCTTGCCGACGATGTCCGCAAACTCCTTGCGGATCTCGGTGATGGACTCGGCGGTCTTGTCGGTCTGCACCGGCGCGTAGGCCAGCAGTGGCCGCTGCCCGCGGGCATCGTAGGCAAACGAACGGGCCCCGTAGGACCAGTGCTTGTCCTCCCGCAGGTTCATGTTCAGCCGCGCCGTGAACTGGCCGCCGAGCACGTCGTTCATGAGCTTGATGGCGGCCTCGTCGGGCGTGGCGCGGGGCGGGATCAGCTGGCCGGCGAAGATGACCGACTGGTCGGCGCCGGGCTTGTCCAGGAGGTAGAGCGTGCGGCTGGCCTGCGGCGTGACGGTGGCCACCTGCTTGGCCGGGATTTCCCCCGGCTGCCAGCCGCGCAGCAGGCGCTCGACCCGGGGCTTCAGCGACGCGACGGTGACCGGGCCCACGGCGATCAGCGTGGCGTGGTTCGGGCGGAACCACTGGTCGTGGAACCGGGCAAGATCCTCCCGGGTCAGCGCGGCGAGAGTCGCCTCGGTGCCCGTGCCGGTGAGCGGCTGGGCATACGCGTGCCCCTCGCCGTAGAGCAGTTTCGGCACCACGCGCAGCGCCATGGCATTGGGCTGGGTCTTCTCCTGGCTCAATGCGGCCAGGTAGACCTTGCGCAGGCGGTCCAGCTCCTTCTGCGGGAACACGGGATTCAGCAGCACGTCGGCGAAGATCTCGAGGGACGGCTCCAGCTTGTCCGCCAGCGCGGAGAGGCTGACAGACGAGGTGTCGAGGCCCGAGCCGGTGCCGAGACTGGCGCCCAGCAGGGCCAGTTCCTCGCTGATCTTCAGGGCATCCCTGGTCTTCGTCCCTTCGTCCAGCATGGCCATGGTCAGGTTCGCCGTGCCCGGCCGCGCGGACTGGTCCGCGGCGTAGCCGGCATCCAGCACCAGGCTGAGGCCCACCACCGGCAGTTCCGGCCGCTCGACCACGATGAGCTGGAGGCCGTTGTCGAGAGTCGTGCGCTGGAAGGGGGGGAACGCCACGGGCACCTCGCCGGCGGGCAGGGGCATCTGGCTGCGGTCGGCGCCGGTCGTCGCGGCGACCAGCTGGTCGGCCGGCTCCACCGCCAGCACGAAGGGCGCATCGGTCACCCACTTCTGGACCACGGCCTGCAGGTCGGCCCGGGTGGCCGCCTGGGAGGCTTCGTAACCCTGTTTCCAGGCGTCCGGCGACCCGCCGTACACGGTGCTCTCGGCCAGGACCCCGGACTTGCCGGTGAAGCCCCCGACCTTCTCGAGCCCCCGGAGGAACGAGGCGCGCCGCTGGGTCTTCACCCGCTCGAGCTCCCGTGCCGTGGGCCCGCTCCTGCGAAAGCGCTCGAACTCCTCGTTCACGGCGGCCTCCAGCCGCTCCAGGGAGACCCCCGGGTTGGCGGACACCTCCAGGTAGGTGAGGCCGGCGATTTCCAGGGCGAGGGCGCCGAACTCCACGTCGGAGGCGAGCTGCTCCCGGTAGACCAGGCGCTCGTACAGCCGCGAGTTCTTGCCACCCGCCAGGATGTCCGATGCCAGCTCCAGGTGGTACGCATCCCGGGTGCCCCAGCGGGGCCCGGTCCAGGACAGGTACAGGCGAGGCTGTGCCACGCGGTCCTGCATGGTCTTGCGGCGCAGCCGGTCGTGGGAAGGGATCCACTCCTCGAAGCGGGTCAGGGGCGGGCCAGGCGGGATGTCCCCGAAGTACTTCTCCGCCCTGGCGAAGGCCTCGTCGGCCGTGACGTCGCCGGCGATCACGACCACGGCATTGCCCGGGCCGTAGTAGGTGTCGAACCACTTCCGCACATCCTCGAGGCTGGCAGCGTCCAGGTCCTCCATGGAGCCGATGGTCTCCCAGGAGTAGGGGTGATCGGGCGGGAAGAGTTGCGCCAGGATCTCCTCGAAGACCCTGCCGTAGGGCTGGTTGTCGCCCTGCCGCTTCTCGTTCTTCACCACGCCCCGCTGCTCGTCCAGGATGGCCTGGGTGATGGCATTCCTGAAGTGGCCCATCCGGTCGGACTCCAGCCAGAGCACCGTATCGAGGGCATTCTTCGGCACGGTCTGGAAGTAGTTGGTCCGGTCGAAGAACGTGGTGCCGTTCAGGTCGGTGGCACCCAGCTCCTGCAGCGTGTTCAGGTACTCGCCCGCCATGTTCTCCGAGCCCTGGAACATGAGGTGCTCGAAGAGGTGGGCGAAGCCGGTGCGGCCCCGGACCTCGTTCTTCGAGCCCACGTGGTACCACACGTTCACCGCGACGATGGGCGCCTTGCGGTCCTCGTGGACGACGACGGTCAGGCCGTTGCCGAGCTTCCGCAGGGTGTAGGGGATGTCCACGTCGGCCGAGGCGCCGGCCGTTGGCGGCACGAGGAGGGCGGGGGCGAGGAGGACGACGGCCAGCAGGGCGGCAACACGTTGCTTCGGAGGCATGGCAGATTCCCGGAGGTGGTGGCGGATTCTAGCCGGCGAGGACCGGGGATCGAACAACGCAGGTCGAAAATGCCAGAATGTGGCAATGCCGCGCCGGACCCTGTACCCCGCACTGGAGCCCTTCGATTCGGGCCACCTCGCCGTTTCGGCCGTGCACGAGATCTACTACGAGCAGTGCGGCAATCCCCGGGGCAAGCCGGCGGTGTTCCTCCACGGGGGGCCCGGTGGCGGCGGCGATGCGACGCCGCGACGCTTCTTCGATCCCGCGCGCTATCGCATCATCCTCCTGGACCAGCGGGGCTGCGGCCGCAGCCGGCCCCACGCCGAGCTCCGGGAGAACACCACCTGGGACCTCATCGCCGACATCGAGGCGCTCCGCGAGAAGCTGGGTATCCAGCGCTGGCTCGTGTTCGGCGGCTCCTGGGGCAGCACGCTGGCGCTGCTGTACGCCGAGGCCCACCCGGAGCGGGTGACCGAACTGGTACTCCGCGGCATCTTCCTGCTGCGACCCGCGGAGATCGCCTGGTTCTACCAGCAGGGCGCCAGCGAGCTGTACCCGGACGCCTGGGAGCCCTACCGGGACTTCATCCCGGCCGGGGAGCGCCACGACATGCTCCATGCCTATCACCGGCGCCTGACCGGCGCCGATCCGGAGCTGGCGCTGGAGGCCGCCCGGCGCTGGTCCATCTGGGAGGGGAGCACGAGCCACCTGCTGGCCTCGGCGTCCACGGTGGAGCGCTTCGGCGCGGACCATTTCGCCCTGGCCTTCGCCCGCATCGAGGCCCACTACTTCGTCAACCAGGCCTTCATGGAGGCGCCGGACCAGATACTTAGGGACGTGGGCCGGATCCGGCACATCCCCGCGGTCATCGTGCAGGGCCGCTATGATGTGGTGTGCCCCATGCGCAGCGCCTGGGACCTGCACCGGGCCTGGCCCGAGGCCGCGCTGCACGTCGTGCCGGACGCGGGCCATTCGGCCTTCGAGCCGGGCATCGTGCATGAACTCATCACTGCCACGGACCAGTTCGCCCAATGAATGCACAGAGATGAACGACCAGAGCCTGCTGATAACCAATGCCCTCATCTGCAACGAGGGGCGCGTGACCCCCGGGGACGTGCTGATGCGCCGGGGCCGCATCGAGAAGGTGGCCCGGGAGATCCCGGCCGGCCGGGTGGAACGGATCATCGATGCGCGGGGCAAGTACCTGCTGCCGGGCTTCATCGACGACCAGGTGCACTTCCGGGAGCCGGGACTGACGCACAAGGGAGACATGGCCACGGAATCCGCCGCCGCCGTGGCCGGCGGCATCACCAGCTTCATGGACATGCCCAACACGATCCCCAACGTGACAAGCCGGGCAGTCCTGATGGACAAGTACCGCCTGGCCCGGGGCCGGTCCAGGGCCAACTTCTCCTTCTACTTCGGCGGCGCCAACGACAACCTGGACGAGATCCGCGCCCTGCAGCCCGGCGACTGCTGCGGCGTGAAGGTCTTCATGGGCGCGTCCACCGGCAACATGCTGGTGGACGACCCGCGGACCCTGGAGCTGATCTTCGCCGAGTGCCCGACGCTGATCGCGACGCACTGCGAGGACACGCCGACGATAAAGGCCAACGAGGAGCGGTTCCGCCAGGAGTACGGCGAGGACGTGCCCTTTTCAGCCCATCCGCTCATCCGCTCCGCGGAGGCCTGCTACAAGTCCACGGTGCTGGCGACGACGCTCGCGAAGCGGCACGGCACGCGCCTGCACGTGCTGCACCTCACCACCGCGAAGGAGCTGGAGCTCTTCGAGCCCGGCCCGCTGGACGGCAAGCGGATCACGGCGGAGGTGTGCGTGCACATGCTCCACTACGACGACACGGCCTATGCGACGAAGGGGGCGCTGATCAAGTGCAACCCCGCCATCAAGACGGCGGCCGATCGCCTGGCGTTGCTGGAAGGGCTCCGGGATGGCCGCCTGGCCGTCGTCGCCACCGACCACGCGCCCCACACGCTGGCGGAGAAGGGCGAGAAGTACTTCAGGGCACCCTCGGGCCTGCCCCTGGTCCAGCACGCGCTGCTGATGCTCCTGGAGCACGTGCACGATGGCACGCTGCCGCTGGAGCTGATCGTGGAGAAGACCAGCCACCGGGTGGCCGACCTCTTCGCCATCCGTGACCGGGGCTACATCCGGGAGGGCTACTTTGCCGACCTGGTGCTGATCGACCACCGGACGCCGACGACGGTGCGCCGGGAGGACGTGCTGTCCAAGTGTGGCTGGTCGCCCTTCGAGGGTGACACCTTCCGGTCCTCGATCGCCATGACGATCGTGAACGGCGTGGTGGCCTGCGAGAACGGCCGGGTCACCGAAGCGGTGGCCGGCCAGCGGCTGGACTGCGGCGGGCGCTAGGCGGTCGGTGAGATCCGGCCGGCGGAAGCGCGCTTCCGCCGGCCGGGAAACCGGGCCTAGTTCGCTTCCCCGCCGAAGCGGATCTTGCCGATGATGCCGAAGGTCCGCAGGCTGGGGTAGGTGATCGACATGCGGAACGGCGGGAAGTCGTCGAAGTTCGACGCCTGCTGGATCGCCGGGGGATTCTCCTGGGCCTGCAGGTCGTCCGTGTTCGTCCAGTAGATGTCCCTGAAGGCCGCAATCGGGTTGTTGTTCTCGAAGAGGTTGCGCACCCAGAACTCCACGTCGTACTTCTCCGAGGTGAAGCCCAGGCGGAGGTTCACGTTGGTGCGGGCCGGCAGCCAGGACTGGTTGTCGTTGCCCACGTAGATCTTGCCCAGGTAGTTGGCGTCGGCCCGGGTAAAGAATTCCCAGTCGCCCTCGAGCGGGCGCTTGTAGGTGAGCGACGCGCTGGAGGTCCACTCCGGCTGCCGCATCTGGGTGTTGCCCGAGACGTCGCCCGACAGCTGGCGGCACTCGCCCGCCTTGTCGTTCTGGAGGGCCTCGGTTTCGTCGTCATTTGCCCCCTGGATGGCCTGGATGGCGGCAGGCGCGCAGCTGGGTTCCGAAGTGTAGAAACTGGGGAACAGCGACAGGGTGTCCTGCCGCGCATTGGTCAGCTGGGAGTCCGTATAGCCCACCGTCAGCCGGCCGGTCAGGGTCTCGGTAAAGGCGATGTCCACCTGGGTTTCCCAGCCCCAGACCTCCGCGTCCCCGGCGTTGACGTTCAGCGCCGTGACCTGCTCGAAGGGCAAGCCGGTGTTGGGCGAGGTTTCCTGCAGCTGGCGGAGCACGATGTCGGTCCAGTCGTTGTAGAACACCGCGAAGTCCAGGCCGATCCGCTGGTCGGCGGTGTAGCCCTTGATGCCCAGCTCGTAGGAGGTGATCTTCTCCTGGTCGAAGGGGTTCACGATCAGCTCTTCCGAGACGCCCGTGGGGGTGATGACGCCGGCGCGGACGAGCTGCAGCCCCCCCGGCTTTTCGCCGTGAGCTATGGACCCGTAGGCCATCCAGCCGCTCTCGAACTTGTACTTGAGGCCCACCCGGCCGGTCACGGAGTCGAAATCCGCCGAACCCTGGTCGACGACCTCCGGCGCGGTGACCCGGAGGTCCCAGTAGTCGTCGCCGCAGGCGGCCACGTCCGGGAAGTTGAACGGAAACACATCCAGGTCCGTGGGGTCGCCGGTGTCGGGATCAAAGCCCTGGCACCGGGTGTAGTCGTAGCTGGAACCGTCGATGTTGTCCTTGGAATAGCGGATCTCGGCGTTGGCCTGCCAGGCATCCGTAAGGTCGTAGTCCGCGGCGCTGAAGACCGACCAGCCATCAAACTTGCCCCGCAGGACGACCCTGTTCAGGGGATCGACCGCGCCGTCCGGCGTCAATGAGCCGCCGAAAATGTAGGAACCTATCGCCAGCGACGTCGGATAGGCCACGGGTCCGATGCCGATGTCGAACTGTGACGCCGGCAGCTGGGTCGTCGCGATGGGCGCGCCCGGATAGGACTTGTTGTCCACGTTGTAGTAGTAGACGCCGGCGGAGTAACGCAGGCGCTCATCCCGCGGGCTGGTGAACCGGACCTCCTGGCTCCACTCCTCGGTGGTCTCGCCGTTCTCCAGGTTCACGAAGCCCATGGGCGCCCGGGACCAGTTCGTGGGGTTCTGGCACTGGGCGACGCCCGCGGATTCGAAGTCGTTGCAGTAGACCAGCGGGATCGTGTTGCCGGAGCTGCGACCGAAGTCCGACATGGAGTTCTGCTCGGTATCCGAGTAGCCCGTGAGGAAGCTGAAGGTGCCGAAGTCCAGGTCCCAGACGATGTTGAGGTTGCCCCGGAGGAGGTCCCGGTCCTCGCCCGTCGCCTCGGGAATCTTGGGCATGGCGTTCTTGGTGACCGAGTTCGGCACGGGCACGCCGTTCGGGAAGTCGGCGCGGGAGAGGGCGTCCGGCAGGTATTGCAGGTCCGGGATCTTGCCGCACCAGTTCTGCAGCCGGACGAAGGGCCGGCCTTCCACATTGGCCGTCGTCTGCTCGACCCGGTCCTCGCAGTTGGCGGGGAGGCCTGCAGTGGCCGGTTCGTCGATCTCGTCATTGGAGGCGTACAGCCCCAGGTTGATGTCGAGGCTGTCCCGGGGCCGCCAGCGCAGCTTGCCCTGGAGGCTCCGGTAGCGGTAGCCGCCAATCTCGGTGTCCGGCGCCAGGCTGTTGTCGTAGGAGCCCTCCCACTCGTCATACATGGCCGAGATGCGGCCGGTCAGGGCGTCACCCATGAGCGGGCCGCTGACCATGCCGAGGACCCGGCGCTTGCCCTCGTTCCCCGACTCCACCTCGGTCCGGGACTCGAACACGTCGCTCGGCGCCTTCGTGACGTAGTTGATGGCGCCGCTGAACGCGTTGCGGCCGTACTGGGCGCTCTGGGGGCCCTTCAGCACCTCGATCCGCTCCACGTCCAGCTGGCTGAAGTTGAGGCCCTCCTTGCCGGAGACGTAGACGCCGTCGACGAAGATGGCGGTGGAGTTCTCGCCGAAGATGTCCTGGGGAACGATGCCGCGGATGACGGGCACCGGCAGGTTCTCGCCGAATGCGTTGAAGAAGTTGAGGCCGGGGGTCATGTTCGCCACGTCGCCCAGGTTCGTGATGCCCATCTCGGCAATCGACTTCGAGTCGAAGGCCGTGATGGACAGCGGAACATCCTTCAGCTTCTCCTCGACCCGGCGGGCCGTGACGACGATCTCGCTGAGTTCCTGGGCCTGGCCCAGGGCCGGGATGCCCACCCCGGCCGCGAGGGCCACCGCGGACGCAATGGCCGTGCGTCCGAGACGCTTCCTGATTGTGCTCATGTCCCCTGATTCCCCCGGTGATCGTTCTTACTGGTTGCCGGCAGCCTGCCGGCGCCGGGAAGCCCGCAGGCGTCCCAGCAGCGGCAGGCCGGCGAGCAGCGCCAGGCTCCAGGGGTCGAACGCCCCGCCACCCGGCAGGAGCCCGCCAGGCGCACCGCCGCCACCGCCTCCGGCAGCCGTGACCGTGATCGTGAAGGTGCCGGTGGCGCTCTGGCCCGCGCCGTTCTCGTCGGTGATCGTCACGACGCAGCTGTCGGGGCCGGTGTAGGCGGCATTGGGCGTGTAGACCACGGACGTCCCGGCGAGCGCGCAGCTGCCGTTGGTGGCCTGGGTGGTCACGGCCAGGGTGTGCTGGGCCACCGAGCCGTTGCCCGCGGTGAACGTGAGCGCCTTGGGCGCCGACGCGGTGCCTTCCGTGGTGGTGATGGTGCCACCGCCCAGGGTCGGCGAGACATCAGCGATCGTCACCGTCACGGTGCCCGTGGCGGTTTCCGGCGTGCCCGGATCCGCATCGGTGATCGTGTAGGTGAAGGTGTCGGTGCCCTTGTAGAACGTGCCGGCGGGCGTGTAGGTCAGCACACTGCCGCTGCCCGTCACGGTGCCGTTGGTCCCCTGCGTGAACGTCACCACGCTCGGCGTGTTGCCCAGGCTGTTGCCGGCGAAGGTCCCGGCGTTGAACGTGCCGCTTCTGGTCGCCGGGTCGAAGCCCTGGGTCGAGATGGCCACGCCGCCATTGTTGGCCACCGGCACGGTGTTGCTCACCGTCACCGTCACCGTGCCCGTGTCGACGAGGTCGTTGGCATCGGTGAGCTCGTAGGTGAAGGTCTCCGTGTAGGTCGGCGTGCCGGGCGCCGTGGTCGCCGGCGTGTAGCTGACGATGGCGTTGGCGGCATTCACCGGGCCTACCGGGGGCGTGGCCGTGCCGCCCTGGTTCGGGCCGCTGGTGATGACGATGGTCACGGGATCCGTGAAGTTCACGTCGTTGGCGCCCACGTTGATGTTGATGGCCGCGCTGTTGCGGGTGGTCGAGGCCGTGTCGTCGTTGGCACCGCCGGCCAGGATGTTGAGGGTGACGGTCGCGGTGTCGGTGACGCCGCCCACGCCGTTGACCACGGTGTAGACGAAGCTGTCCGCGCCCGTGGCAGCCACGTTCGCGGTGTACTCGATGCGGATGTCGGCCCGGTTGCCCGGCGACCCGATCACCTGGGTGGTGCCCTTGGTCGGCGCCGTCGTCACCGTGACGGTCACCGGGTCGGTGAAGTTCACGTCATTGGCCAGGACGTCGAGCTCCACCGGCACGCTCTGCAGGGCGTTGAACGGGCCGTCGTCCAGCGCACTCGGGACTGCGGCGAAGGTGAGGAAGTTGGCGCCAGGGGCGTTGATCGCCGTGGCGGTGCGCACGATGAGCTCGCCACCCGTGGCGGTCTCGTCCTTCTCGACGAACCAGAAGTTGAACGCGCCATCCACCGCGTCGCAGGGGCCTGCGGCCGCTGCGTCCGCGAGGCCCCGGGTATTGCCCGTGCTCACGTCATCGCCACCGATCGTCCGCTGGACGCAGTTGGCGTTGCCGCCCACGTTGTACAGGGCGGAACTGCTGTTCACGAAATCATCGCCGAGGGACAGGTTCAGGCAGCCCACCGCGCCGACGGACTGGAGGAAGGTGCCCTCGACGCAGCTATAGGTGGCGGCGGTGGTCGTGTTGTTGGTGGTGTCGATCACCAGGTCGGTGACCTTGTCGCTGATCACCGGCGAGCCGTTGGCGTTGCTGCTGACGAAGGAGGTGGTCTGGAAGAGGCCGGTCATGGCCAGGACGCCGGTGGTGGCATCCCAGGTCCAGACGGCCGTCGAGCCCGTGGCGTTCGCCAGCGTCCAGGCGTTGGTGGTGCTGAGGCAGGGAGTGAGGGCGCCCGTCGGCGTGCAGGTCTTCCACTTCAGCGTGCTCAGGGCGCCGCCGCTGCTGATCTGGTTGTGCTTTTGCAGCTCCACGGTCACGGGGGCCGCGTTCGCGGCGCCTGCCAGGACCAGCAGTGCCAGCGTGACGAAACTGTATGTTGCTTTGCTCACGAATTTATCCTCAACGAAATAGGAATGTTGGAATCATCCAACCTGGCGTTTGGTTACTTGCCGCCGAAGGAGAACTCGATGCCGAGGTTCACGGCCGACAGGTCACCGACGTCGGCGTCGAAGTACTCGTACTCGGCCCGGAAGCCGATGGTCTCGCTCAGGCGGAAGATGATGCCGGCGCCGGCCACCAGGCCCCGCTCGGAGGAGTTCGAGTTGGTGGTGCCGTCGATGGCGAGTTCGTCATCGAAGTCGTACAGGCCGGCTTTGACGTAGGCGTCGAAGTCCTCGATGGTCGTGGGGATGTACAGCAGGCCCTGGGCGGAAAACCCGCTGAAGGTGAGCTCCAGCTTGCCGGGCAGCGCTTCGTTCGTGGACCGGTCCTCGAAGTTGCCGGACAGGTGATACGCGGCTTCCAGGCCGAACCAGTCGTTGAACCGGTACTGGCCATAGGCCTTGTAGCCAATGGCGTTGTCGTCGATGAAATCCTTGCCGAGTTCCACGGCGGACACGTCGTCTCCCGCGAACGTCCCGAAGGAGGCCGCCACACCGGCGCGCCAGCCCGGCACGCTTTGGTCCGCCTGGGCCGACCAGCTCACCATGGCGAGCAATCCAACAACTGCCATTCGTTTCATTTCGCGAGTCTCCTCAAAGTTTTGGACCCGGGGCTGCCGTCGGCAGTGGCCCGGGATGTTCTTGCGGCCATGCCCAGATCCCGTGGGCATGCGGATGGAGGGAATGATGGTGTGGATCGATCCATGCCCCGCGCAGCGTTCTTATGGTTAGTGCTGTCGCTCGCCCCGAGCCGCCAATGGGACCGGCAATCCGCGCCGCGCTCCTGCCCCCCCACTTGTGGCCGATGCAGCGGGGGAAAGTTAACCAATATGCCGCGCATTAACAAGCGCCGTGGCCATCGCCGCAGGCCACCCTGGCTTCCGGCGACGATCCGGCGGAGATCACTGACGATCAGGCTGGTGTTGTGCGGCGCCGACAGCAGGCCGGCGATGCTCGCCTGGGGGGGGCACGACGATGATCGCCCTGCTGTGGTCCTGTCCGCGCGCATCCTGGCTCACGGTATGCTTGCGGCGGCGCACGCCGCAACGGATTTGCACCGAATGAAGTATCCGAAGCTCACCGTCTTCCTGGGCCTTGTCGTCCTGCTCGTCGCCTGGGTGCTGATCTCGGGCATGGAGGGCGACCGGCCGAGGGCGGTACTCAACCCGGTGTCGGCCACTCCCGCCGCCGGTGCCGTGCTGGTGATTGGCGGCACCCGGGCCACGGGGCTCGAGGTGGTCCGGCTGCTGCGCGCCCGGGGCGACGACGTCGTGGTGCTGGTCCGGCCATCCTCGGACGCGGGCGAGGTGGAGGCCCTGGGCGCGCGGATCGTGCGGGGCGACGCGCTCAACCCCGGGGACCTGGCTGCCGCGCTGAAGGCCGACCCGGCCGGCGGGCAGTTCCGCGCGATCGTCTCCACCCTGGGCGGCCGGAGCCTCGATGGCCCGCGGCCCGACTTCGAGGGCAACCGCAATGCGGTGGACGCGGCCCGCCTTGCCGGCGTGCGGCGCTTCGTGCTGGTCACGGTGATCGGGGCCGGCGAGTCCCGGGATGCCGCGCCCGCCATAGCCCGCTACGTGCTGCGCAACGTGATTCCCGAGAAGAGCAAGGCCGAGGACTACCTGAAGACGAGCGGCCTCGACTACACCATCATTCGCCCTGGCGGGCTGCTGGACAAGGAGCCCCAGGGCAGGGCCTACCTCACGGAGGATACCCGCGCCATGAGCTGGATCCGGCGCTCGGACCTGGCCGCCCTGACGGTGCAGGCCCTGGACGATCCCCGCGCGATCGGCAAGGTCTACCACGCCTTCGACCCGGATCGCACCCGGTTCTGGTCGATACCGGCGAACTGAGCGCCGCCGGGCGCCGTGGTGGTCCTGCCCGTCGCGGCCCTGGCTGCAGCCCTGGCGGTATCCGCCGCCACGGCGCCTGCCGCCGGGCCGGAGGAGCTCATCGTCACCGGCACCCGGCTTGCCGCCGACCTGCAGGTCGTCCCGGGTTCGGCCAGCGTCATCGACCGGGAAGAGATCGAGGCCCGTAACGACGCCGTCGTCGTCGATCTCCTCCGGGACCTGCCGGGCCTGCACGTCAACCAGCCCGGCGCCGGCGGCGTCACGCAGGTCTTCATCCGCGGCAGCGAGCCGAACTTCACGGTCTTCCTGCTCGACGGCATCAGGGTCAACGACCCCAACAACACCCGGGGCGGCTCCTTCGACCTGGCGACCCTGAACCTGGCGGACATCGAGCGCGTCGAGATCGTGCGCGGGCCCCAGTCGTCGATCTACGGCTCCGACGGGCTGGCCGGCGTGGTCAACTTCATCAGCCGGCGCGGCAGCGAAGCCCTGTCTGCGACGGCCGACGTCGAGGCCGGGGGCGACGACTTCCTCCGGGGTACGCTCCAGGTTGGCGGGCCGGCCGGCCGCAAGGGCGACTTCTCCCTGCAGGCCACGCGCCGCGACGACGGCGAGGCGGTGCCCGGCAGCACCTACGAGGCCGACACCGTGTCCGGGCGGCTGCACCTGGAGCCGGCATCGGCCGTGACGGCGAACGTCTACGCCCGCTACGCCAGCAGCGACAGCACGACGTTTCCCGAACAGAGCGGCGGCCCCGGGCTGGCCGTGCTGCGGGACCTGCAGCGCGCCAATGCGGATGACTTCACCCTGGGCGCCGATGCCGACTGGGCCATCAACGGCATGTGGTCCCTGCAGGCTCTGGCGTCACTGTACGACCGGAGCGACGAGTACGCATCGCCGGGGATAGCGCCGGGAGACCAGGTGCCGCCGAACGGCGCTGCCAACGACCTGGAGCGGCGGAACGCATCGCTGCGCGCGACGGTGCGCCCGTCGGGCAAGGTCGTCGCCACGCTCGGCGTGGACTACCAGCGCGAGTCGGGCGAGTCAGTCGGCTATGTGGACTTCGCGCCGGATTTCCGTGTGCCGAACAACTTCGACCTGGACCGGGACATCGTCGGGCTGTTCGCCGAGGGCCGGTACCTGCCGGACGAGCAGTGGATCCTCCAGGCGAGCATCCGCCACGACGACCCCGATGAGGTGAGCGGCGAGACCACGGGCAAGGTGGGCGCCGTCTACGCGCTGGCCAATGGCACCACGCGCCTGCGGGCGAACTGGGGCTCCGGCTTCAAGCTGCCGAGCTTCTTCGCCCTGGGCAGCCCTCTGGTGGGGGAGCCGGACCTGCGCCCGGAGACCAGCAGCAGCCTGGAGGCGGGCCTCACGCAGCTGCTGATGTCGGGCGCGGCCGAGGTCAGCGTCACGCTGTTCGACAACGAGTACAGGGACCTCATCGACTTCGATCCGGACACGTTCCGCAATGTCAACCGGGACAAGGTGACGACGCGGGGCGTGGAGCTGGCCGGCACCTGGTCGGCAGCCCCCGACCTCCGCCTGCGCGCGCACGCGACCTACACCCACATCGACGTGAAGGACAGCGACCGGGAGTTGCAGCAGCGACCCGACTGGCGCGGCGGTGCCGCCCTGCGCTGGGCGCCGGCCCGGGACTGGCTGCTCGACCTCGACTGGCTCTACGTGGGCACCGTGCTGGACTCGTCCATTCCCACCGGCATCCTCGAGCTGGATGCCTGGAACCGGGTCGACCTTCGCCTTAGCTGGATGGCGACGCCGCGCCTGCGCCTGGCCATCGCGGTCGATAACCTGCTCGACGCCGACTACCAGGAGGCCATCGGTTTTCCCGCCGCGGGCGTCCGGCCCCGCTTTGGTGTCCGGTACCTTCTTGGCGGCGCACCCTAGGACCGCCCGCTAGAATCCCCGCGTCATGCGGAACCCTGCCGAAGTGCGCCCGAACCGGTCCCTGCCGGGCTACCAGCTGTTGCTACCCCTCTGGGAGATGGCCTGCCGCGCGGCCCTCGCGCGCTACCGCCGGCGGCTGGCGGATGGTGCGGCAGTCAACGCCGCGACCCTCCGCGGGATCCTCCGGCGGAATGCGGCCAGCGAGTTTGGCAGGCGGCATGATTTCGCCGGCCTGGCCCGGTCCGCTGATGTGGAGGCGGCGTACGCCGGCGCCCTCCCGGTGGCGGACTACGCGGATTTCCGGGAGCCTTTCGCGCGGATGGCGGCCGGCGCGCGCGACGTGATGTTCCCCGGCCGGCCGCGTCTCTTCGTGAGCACTTCCGGCACGACGGGCGACCCCAAGCTTTTTCCGGTCACCGCCCGCCAGCAGAATGCAGCGCTCGCGTTCATCGCCCTGCTCACGCCGGCGGCGCGCGCGGCCTGCAACCCCGGCCTGGGCTTCCGGCAGCCCACTGCCACGCTGATGGTCGCGAGCCGGCCGGGGCGGCAGACCGTGGGGGGCATCCCGGTCGGCAATCCCAGCGGGGCGGGCATCCGCCGGATCCTGAAGCTGGCGCCGCCGTTCTGGGTCTTTCCCGCCGAGGTGCTCACGGTCCAGGACCACCCGACGGCGCTCTACCTGCACGCGCTGTTTGCGCTGCGGGCTGCGGATCTCGGCTGCATCGAGGCGATCTACTGCAGCCACATCGTGAGCTGGATGGGCCTGATCGAGCGCCGGCGGGCGGAGCTGGTCGGCGACATCGCCAATGGCGGCCTGGCCGGCAACCTCGTCCTCACCAGTGAAGAGCGTGCAACGCTCTCCGCGTTGCTGCCCCCCGCGCCGGAGCGCGCCCGGCAAGTGGCCCGGGAACTGGACGGCGACCCGGCCGGCCGCATGACGCGCCTCTGGCCCCGGCTGAAGGTCCTGAGCGCCGTGGTGAGCGGGGCCTTTGCCGTCAGCGTGCCGCGGCTCCGGGAGCTGGCGGGCCCGGGCCCGGCGCTGTACACGACCTGCTTCGGCGCCACCGAGGGCATGGTGGGCATCAACCTGTGGGGCGACGCCCCGGAGCGCTACGCGCTGGCGCTCGGCGCCGTGCACTTCGAGTTCCTGCCGGTGGGCGAGCTCGACGCCGGACGGCCCCGGACGGTGGGGATTGGCGCCCTGGACAAGGGCGAGCGCTACGAGATCGTCATCACCAGCCACGCCGGCCTGTATCGCTACCGCCTCGGCGACGTGGTGCGGATCGTCGATTTCGCGGGCAGCACGCCCGTCTTCGAGTTCGACCACCGCCGGGGAAGCGTCGTGGACCTGGTCGGCGAGAAGACGACGGAGCAGCATTTTCGCAGCGCCTTCGCACGCCTCGCCCGGGAGGAACTCGGCGGCGAGGCGGGGCTTGCCGATTTCACGATCTGGCCGGACATCGGCTCGCTGCCCTATCGCTACGTGGCCTACGCGGAGGCGGCTCCCGCCGCGCCACGCCCCGATGGAGCGCGGCTCGCCGCCCGCCTCGATGTCCTGCTCGCGATGGAGAACCCGTCCTATGCCACCCTCGGTCGCTTGAATGGCCGGCTCGATCCCGTCGACCTCCGGCTCGTCCGGCCGGGGACGTTCG
The DNA here is from genome assembly GCA_016789845.1 of Chromatiales bacterium. Classification (GTDB taxonomy): domain Bacteria; phylum Pseudomonadota; class Gammaproteobacteria; order Steroidobacterales; genus SHZI01. The sequence goes on along the minus strand of JAEUQA010000041.1, from coordinate 6,206 downwards.
AGCAGCTGGTTAACCTGCAGCGGGACAACGTTGCAGGGGTGAATGCCAACCAGGTTAAGGTGCCCAGGCTGCTACGGAACCCGGAGCAGCGGGCGCTGCTGCAGCGGGGGGTATTGGCGACGGCCGGTGGCTGACGGCCGGCCTGCTAGATCCGGCCGGCCTTCGCCAGTCGCTCGATGTCGGCCCGCTGCCACTCCCCGAACTCCCGCCGCTCGGGCACGCGTGCCTTGCCGCCGGCGAGCAGCAGGTTGGCCGGGTGGAACACCGTGTCCCGGTAGCTGTCCGCGTAGGCCTGGTAGGGCTGGCGCGACAGCACGTTGGACAGGCCGGTCTTGCGCCGGCAGGCCCGCAGCGCCGCCAGGTCGATCGTGGCGTAGGCCACCATGGACTCGCCGCCCGGGGCCGCCTCGGCCAGGATCTGCCCGTAGTAGTCCACGACCTTCGACATGCCGGTGGTCGACTCGGCGGGGATCGGGATGTGGGTCAACGCGGCGGAATTGGCGGAAACCACGTAGGCGATGTTCTCCGCCGCCCGGGCCCGGCGCCCCAGTTCCTTGGGCGCGACCGACGGGCTGCCGACCTCGCTGGAGGGGTGGATGAAGATCTCCGCGCCGCGCATGGCCGCCATCCGGGCGATCTCGGGGTACTGGATCTCTTCCGAGGCGATGGCGGCGAGGCGGCCGATGGGCGTGTCGGCCACGGGGAACACCCCGTCCAGCCCGTAGATCTCCAGGTACCTGTCCCACACGTCGTAGGGCGTCGGGGCGGACAGGGAGATCATCCGGCGGTAGCGCAGCACGGTTTCCCGCGTCGGGGCGATGATGAAGCAGGTCTGGAAATAGAGTTCCGGGAAGTGCGGATCCACTTCGTAGGCGTTCCCCGCCAGGTAGACCTGGGACTTTGCGGCGATGTCCGCCAGCGCCTGGTACTCGGGCCCGTCGATCGCCAGCGCGGCCTTGTCCCGCCAGACCGGGATCGATTCGCCGAGGGGGAAGCCCGTGAGGAAGTACTCGGGCAGCACCACCAGCTTCACCTCGATGCCGCTGAACTGCCGGATGAAGCCCTTGCTGGCGGCCACCGAGGCGCCGACCCGCGCCAGGCTGGCGGCCATCCGGTCCCTGGCCGCCGCCCGGTCAGGGCAGTCGTTGACGCAGGCGGTCGCGATCTGGAGGGCGAGGGCGGCGTAGCGCTCGGGCGGGGTGCTGTCGGTGTTACTGGTGCTCATCTCGCCGCATTGTTTCACTTAAGCACCCAACCACGTCAACTGGCGATTTGCCGCAGGGAATCGCTATGTATAATCCCTGCCACTTTCGGCACCGGGCGCCTGCCCGCAACAACTTCCCGTAGCAACTCCAGGCCGTCATGCAGCCCACCAACACGAAGGATCCGGACTACTTTCACAAGGTGGTCGATTGCCAGTGGGCGTGCCCGGCGCACACCGACGTGCCCGGTTACATCCGGCTCATCGCCCAGGGCCAGTTCACCGAAGCCTTCCTGCTCAACCGCGAGTCCAACGTCTTTCCGGGCATTCTCGGGCGGGTCTGCGACCGGCCCTGCGAGCCGGCCTGCCGCCGGGGCCGGGTGGAAGACAAGCCCGTCGCGATCTGCCGGCTCAAGCGCGTGGCGGCCGACCTGGCCGACGACTACACCGACCGGCTGCCGAAGCCGCCGGCGAGGAAGAACGGCAAGCGGGTGGCCCTGGTGGGCGCCGGTCCGGCGTCGCTGACCGTGGCGAACGACCTGCTGCCGCTGGGCTACGACGTGGTCATCTTCGAGGGGCTTCCCGTCCCGGGCGGGCTGATGCGCTCGAACATCCCGTCCTTCCGCCTGCCGGCCGAGGTGCTCGACCGGGAGATCAACGACATCATCGGCATGGGTGCGCAGCTGAAGCTCGGGCACCGCATCGAGAGCATGAAGAAGCTGCTGGCGGACGGCTTCGACGCGATCTTCGTCGGCACCGGCGCGCCCAAGGGCAAGGAACTGAAGCTTCCCGGCCGCTATGACGATGCGGCGTGCGTCCACATCGGCATCGACTGGCTGGAGTCCGTGGCCTTCGAGCACATCAAGTCCATCGGCGAGAAGGTGCTGATCATCGGCGTGGGCAACACGGCGATGGACTGCTGCCGCACGTCGCTCCGCCTGGGCGCGAAGAGCGTCAAGGTGATGGCCCGCAAGCCCCGCCAGTTCTTCAAGGCCTCCGCCTGGGAGCTGGACGACGCGGAGGAGGAGAACGTCGAGATCGTGATCAACCGCTCGCCGAAGGCCTTCGTCACCGAGGGCGGCAAGCTGAAGGGCATGCTCTTCGACATCATGGAATACGACCTCGATGCGAAGGGCCGGATCACGGCCGAGCGCATCACGGGCGAGGAGATCCTGCCGGCCGACGACATCGTGCTGGCCATTGGGCAGGAAAACGCCTTTCCCTGGATCGAGCGTGACCTCGGGATCGAGTTCGACAAGTGGGACGTGCCGAAGGTGGACGAGAAGACCTTCGAGTCCACCTTGCGCGGCGTGTTCTTCGGGGGCGATTCCGCCTTCGGCCCGAAGAACATCATCTGGGCCGTGGAACACGGCCACCAGGCCGCGATCTCCATCCACAAGCACTGCCAGGGCGAGCCCGTGGCGGACCGCCTGCCCGATGGCATGAACCTGCAAACGTCCAAGATGGGCATGCACGAGTGGGCCTACAGCAACAACTACAGCAATGCCGAGCGTCGGCTGATGCCCCATGTGGGCCTCAAGGAGCGCTTCCAGAAGCTCGACATCGAAGTGGAGCTGGGCTTCACGGCCGAGCAGGCCATGGAGGAGGTCGAGCGCTGCCTGAACTGCGACGTGCAGACGGTCTTTACCGACAAGCTGTGCATCGAGTGCGACGCGTGCATCGACATCTGCCCGGTTGACTGCCTCACGATCACGCCTGCCGGCACCGAGGAAGAACTGCGCGGTCGCCTGACGGCGCCGGCGGTCAACGTGACCCAGGCGCTGTTCGTCTCCGGCCCGCTGCCCCAGACCAGCCGCGTCATGGTGAAGGACGAGGACCTGTGCGTGCACTGCGGGCTGTGCGCCGAGCGCTGCCCGACCGCGGCCTGGGACATGCAGAAGTTCACCCTCCTGCGGCCCAAGGCCATCGACGAGGCCAACCGCCCGACACCCGGCAAGCGCCAGTACGGCACTTGAGAGAACGGCACCTGAGAGAACGGCACCCCAAGAACACCAGACCGATGAGCACTGCCACCAAGCGTCCCCAGGACAACGACTTCACCATCAAGATCGGCAACGTCAACGGCACGGGTTCGGCCAGCGCCAACTCCATGCTGATGAAGTCGCTGTTCCGCATGGGGATCCCCGTGTGCGGCAAGAACTACTTCCCGTCCAACATCCAGGGCCTGCCCACCTGGTACGAGATCCGGGTGAGCGCCGAGGGCCACCTGGCCCGCTCGGGACGGGTGGACGTGATGGTCGCCATGAACGCCGAGACCTACCGCAAGGACCATGCGGAAGTCGCAACCGGCGGCTACCTCATCTACGACTCCACCTGGCCCCGCAGCCAGCTGTTCAACCGTGCCGACATCCACATCCTCGGCGTGCCGCTGTCCCGCATCTGCAACGAGAACTTCGACAAGGCCCGCTCCCGCATCCTGATGAAGAACATCATGTACGTGGGCGTGCTGGCAGCTCTGCTCGACCTCGACATGAACGTCATCAAGCAGCTGCTGAACGAGCAGTTCGCCGCGAAGGCCAGCCTGCTCGACGCGAACCAGAAGGCCATCGACCTCGGCTACGCCTATGCGAAGGAGCACTTCTCCTGCCCGCTGCCGTTCCGGGCGCGCACGCTGGACAAGACCCGCGAGCACATCATGATCGACGGCAACACCACGGCCGGCCTCGGCTGCCTGTTCGCCGGTGCCACGGTCGGCGCCTGGTATCCCATCACGCCGTCCACGTCGCTGATGGACGCGTTCAAGAAGTTCTGCGAGAAGTACCGCAAGGATCCGGAGACCGGCAAGTCCAACTACTGCATCATCCAGGCGGAAGACGAGCTGGGCGCCATCGGCATGGTGCTCGGCGCCAGCTGGAACGGCGCGCGGTCTTTCACACCCACCAGCGGCCCGGGCATCTCTCTGATGAACGAGTTCCTGGGCTACGGCTACTTCACCGAGATTCCGGCCGTCCTCTTCGACGTCCAGCGCTGCGGCCCGTCCACCGGCATGCCCACGCGGACCCAGCAGGCGGACCTCATGGCCTGCGCCTATGCCTCCCACGGCGACACGCGGCACGTCCTCCTGTTTCCCGCCAACCCGGAAGAGGCCTTCTACCACGCGGTCGAGGCCTTCGACCTGGCCGAGCGGCTGCAGACCCCGGTGATCGTCCTGACCGACCTCGACATCGGCATGAACGACTGGATGTGCCGCGACCTGAAGTGGGACGACAGCTACCAGCCGGACCGGGGCAAGGTGCTTACCGCCGAGCAGATCGCGGCGCTGCCGAAGTTCAACCGGTACATGGACGTGGACGGCGACGGCATTGCCGCGCGGACATTGCCCGGCACCCACCCGAAGGGCGCCTACTTCACGCGCGGCTCGGGCCACAACATGTACGGCGCCTACACCGAGGACGCGGCCGAGTACCAGGCTGTCGTCGACCGCCTGCGCCGGAAGTTCGACACCGCGAAGGAGCTGGTGCCCGCCGCGGAAATTCACGCGTCCGACAAGTGCCGCACGGGCCTGCTGACGATCGGCTCCTGCGACAACGCCGTGAAGGAAGCGCGGGCACTACTGGCCGAGTCGGGCGTCAACACCAACTATCTTCGCGTGAAGGGCTTCCCCTTCGGCAAGGAGGTCCAGGACTACCTGGACAGCCATGACCGCATCTACGTCGTGGAGCAGAACCGGGACGCGCAACTGCGCAGCCTGCTCATGCTGGAAACCCGCGTGGACCCCAACAAGCTGGTGCCCGTCCTGCACTACGACGGCCTGCCGATCCTGGCCAAGACCGTGGTGGACGGCGTGAACCAGGATCTCGCGAGAGGTAAGGCCGCATGAGCTTCATAGCCAAGCCCAAGGTCGCCCATCCCCAGCTGCCCCGGAACGAGCTGAATCTCACGGTCCGCGATTACGAGGGGGCCATGTCCACCCTCTGCGCCGGTTGTGGCCACGACTCGATCACGGGCGCCATCATGCAGGCGGTCTTCGAGCTGTCCATCCCGCCGCACCGGCTCGCCAAGCTGTCAGGCATCGGCTGCTCGTCGAAGACACCGGCGTACTTCGCCAGCGCCTCCCACGGGTTCAACACCGTGCACGGCCGCATGCCGTCCGTGGCCACGGGCGCCAACGCGGCGAACCAGGACCTGCACTACATCGGCGTGTCGGGCGACGGGGACACCCTGTCCATCGGGCTCGGCCAGTTCCTGCACGCCGTGCGGCGCAACCTGAACATGCTCTACCTGATCGAGAACAACGGCGTGTACGGCCTCACGAAGGGCCAGTTCTCGGCCTCCGCCGACGTGGGCTCGAAGGCCAAGAAGGGCGAGACCAACCAGCAGCCGCCCATCGACCCTGCCCTCACCCTCCTGGCGACCGGCGCCACCTTCATCGCCCGCAGCTTCTCCGGCGACCGGGCCCAGCTGGTCCCGCTCATCAAGGCGGGCATGAAGCACCGGGGCTTCGCGGTGATCGACGTCATCTCGCCCTGCGTCACGTTCAACGACCACGAGGGGTCGACCAAGAGCTACGAGTTCACCCGCAAGCACTCCATGACCGCGATCTACACCGACTTCGTGCCGCCGGCGAAGGAGATCCGGGCCGAGTACGAGGCGGGCAAGGCCATGCCGATCCGGATGCACGACGGCACGGAGATCGTGCTGCGCAAGGCAGATGGCAACTACGATCCCACCGACCGGGTGGCGGCGTTCGAGTACATCCAGCAGCGCCAGCGGGCGGGCGAGATCGTCACGGGCCTGCTATACATCGACGAGACCAAGCCGGACATGCACGAGCTGGCCAACACGCCGCCGGGGCCGCTGGCCAGCCTGCCGTTCTCGAAGGTCTGCCCTGGCAGCAAGACGCTGGCGTCGATCCAGAGCCGATTCCGGTAGGGTCGTGTAGGAGCGCCTTCAGGCGGGAAAAATGGGGACAGATTTATTTTCCCGGGACTGGAGTCCCGGGAAAATAAATCTGTCCCCATTTTTCCCGCCTGAAGGCGCTCCT
>JAEUQA010000089.1 GCA_016789845.1 Chromatiales bacterium | reverse complement strand
GTAGGCCGACACCTCGCCGCCAAACTTCGCCGCCATCACCTTGGTCAGCGCCGCTGTCAGCGTCGTCTTACCATGATCCACGTGACCGATCGTCCCCACGTTCACGTGCGGCTTCTTGCGCTCAAATTTGGCCTTCGACATTTCTTTCTCTCTCTGTTGGGTAGGTGCGGCACCTGCCGCGATTCACTGCCTTGAAAACTCTCAACCCGTCTGTAACTGGTCTTTACGCACTCTCTGGAGCCCACAACCGGAGTTGAACCGGTGACCTCTTCCTTACCAAGGAAGTGCTCTACCGACTGAGCTATGTGGGCGAAGCCTTTGCCGCAGACCCCCGCTTTCCAACTGCCGCCCCTTCATGCATTCAAGTGCACGAACTGGAGCGGGTGATGGGAATCGAACCCACGTCATCAGTTTGGAAAACTGAGGTTCTACCATTGAACTACACCCGCGGATGCAAACTCCTCGCGAGGCCGGCTTGTAGATCTTCTGGAGCTACCCGCTGCCTCCGCCTCGTTCAAATGGTGGAGGGGGTAGGATTCGAACCTACGAAGGCGTAAGCCAGCAGATTTACAGTCTGCCCCCGTTGGCCGCTTGGGTACCCCTCCGCTGAGTCGAGCAGAGTATTGTCGAGTGCGCGCGTAGGTGCTGTCAACCGCTGGTGATCATGCCGGAAGAGGGACTTGAACCCCCAACCTACCGCTTACAAAGCGGTTGCTCTGCCATTGAGCTATTCCGGCCCCGATAATCAGCCTTCCGCAGGGGAATCCAGGCGGTCAGCAGTCGCCCATTATAAAGTCTGTTGGGCGTTTCCTGGGCGGGCTGCGTCAAGGCTCGTCCCCCCGGAGCCCGATCCGGCTGGCGCCGCAGTGCTCCCGGCCTCCTCACAGGAGGCTGGTTCCGTCCGCATGATGCGGTCCCCGGCGAGGCTCAGGTCCCCGGGTCCGGGGGCCTGCCCGGCCCTGGGCCGCAGGAACAGCCAATACTCCACTCCGGGCCGGTACCTGTCCGTCATGCGCGCCTCGAAACCGAGGTTCCGCGCGGTAGCGGCGACCCGGTCGGCCCGGTTCCGGTCCCGAAACACGCCAAGGCTGATCATCGGCTGGGGGCCGTCCTGCATCAGCAGGGCATCGGCAATCCCGCCGGCTCGGAGCCGCTCCCGGGCACTCTCGGCGGCGGCCACCGAGCCGAACCCCGAAATCTGTACCCAGTGACCCAGCCAGAGTTGGGCATCCCGGGCTATTGGCGATGCATCGATCCCCCGGCCGGCCAGGCGGCGGGCCGCTTGTTGCGTCGCATTAGAATCCGGAAAGGGTCCGAGCCGGAAACATGTGCCAGTGGGGAGTGGTGCTGCCGCGACGTCGGGCGCCTCGTCTGTTGCCGGGCGCGCCGGGTTTCTGTCGGTTCCCGGATCCTTCCCTGCACCGAACAGGCTGAGGCCATCCCCAGCCGGGCTAATGGTGGGGGGCGACGGGTCGACCCAGAACTGCCAGGCAAGGACCAGAAGATTGGCGAGGACCAGGCTCAGTAACAGGGTTCGCATCACCACTCCAGCGTGGAACAGGTCATGGGTCGACCCCGAAACACGCCGGGTCGAGGGCGAGCCCTTCGAGGACCAGCCAGGGCCGGTGCTCCAGGCGAAATCCCGGCACCCTGCCGCTGCCGGCCATCCCGCCCATGCGGAGCAGTGCAGCTTCCAGCAGGGGCGCCGCGCCGCCGGTGAGGACCAGGATCTCGGCGCCCTCGCCGGGGGATGAGGTGTCCCCCATGCCGCTCAGGCAGCTCCGGATCAGGCAGGCAGTAGCCTGCACGGCCCCATCGCGGATCGCCGCCGCGGTATCCCGGCCGAGCGCCAGGGCGCGGCCACCGGAACCGGGCCCGGCGTCGGGGGAAGCGGCGCCTTTGCCAGCCGCCCGCTTGCTGGCCGACAGCCGGGCGAGGTCGCCCGTGCCTCCCAGGAGCGACGACTGCATGAGTGCAATGCCAGGCAGGATGAGGCCTCCCTGATGTTCACCGCGGCCGTTCACGACGTCGATGGTCGTCGCGGTCCCGGTATCGACCACGCACACGGGGGCCCGATACCGGGCAAAGGCCGCGCAGATGGCCAGCCAGCGGTCCACGCCGAGCTGGGAGGGATCTGCATAGCCACTCCGCACCCCGGCGCCAGTCGCAGCCGACCGGGCGAAAACCGGGGAGACACCGAAGCGCTCCTCGAGCCTGGCCGCCAGGCGCGCGCCGGCTCCGGCACCGGCGACGTTGGCCATGAGGATCTCGTCGGGCGCGCGTTGAGCATCGAGGAGCGCGCGGAGTTCTTCAGCCTCGTCGTGCCGCGCCTCGCCCGGCTCAATCAACCCGGCGGCGGTGCTGAAGCCCCACTTCACCCGGCTGTTGCCGACGTCAACCAGCAGCTTCATGCCCGCCATCCCAGTGGTCTGCCTTCACCCGGGCACCCTTAGGGTGACGTCGCCCGCGACTACCGGCACGATAGTGCCATTCCGGTCGACCAGCAGGGCGCCGTCGTCGGCAAGGCCGCAGGCCACGCCCGTAAAGGACTCCTGGCCGCGCGTAACCACTACCGGCCGGCCCGCCAGGCAATCGCGGCGGCGCCACTCGGCCAGGAAGGTCCGTGCACCGGACGCACCGAAGGTTCGCAGGCTCCCGTGCAGCGTGTTCAGGAGGGCGGCAACCAGCGCATTGCGCGGCACCTGGCGGCCAGCAGTCAATTCGTCGAGTGCCAGCGCCGGCATGGCGCCTCCCTCGTCCTTCAGCGCCGCGGAGATCCCCGGCATCGGCCGCGCGTTGAGCCCGATGCCGATCACTGCCCGAAGTGGGCCGCCGGGCTCGCCGGCGACTTCCACCAGAATGCCCCCCAGCTTGCCTCCGGCCGCCACGATGTCGTTGGGCCACTTGAGCTGCACGCCACCGATGCCCAGCCCGTCCAGCGCGCCGGCAACCGCCACGCCCGCCACCAGGCTCAGCGCGGGCAGGTCCCGCGGCGCAATCTCGAAGCACCAGGAAACCGAGAGGCAGATGCCGTGACCCAGCGGAGATAACCAGCGGCGCCCTCGCCGGCCGCGGCCACCGGTCTGGTATTCGGCCGCTACCGCCCGCAACCGCGCCGGTGGCGGTGCCGGACGTGACGTGAGGCAGTCGTTGGTCGACGTCGTGACCACGAGGATGTCGAGCGACTCGAGCGCCTGGAGGGTGGCTGGCTCCAGCGCCGCCCGGATCGCCGGCTCGCTGAGCAGGTCCAGCGGCGCCGCAAGCCGGTAGCCCCGGCCGCGGTCCGCGGCGATGGTCAGGCCGAGCGCGCGCAGCGCCCGGACCTGCTTCCAGATGGCCGCACGGGACAGGCCGAGGGCCTGCCCCAGGTCAACGCCGGAGTGCCAATCCCCATCCACGAGCAACTCCAGGACGGCCGGCCGGTCTAGCGCGGGCGGCGCCACAGCATCGCCTTTTCCAGCCGGCTCTCCCGACCCTCCCGCAGGCGCTGGATGTTGCCCCGGTGCGTGTAGATGATGAAGAGGGCAAGGGCGACCAGGAACCAGAACAGCTCCTGCTGCCCGGGCAGCCCGGTGAGCCCGACCCAGACGGGCAGGACGGCCGCCGCCAGCATGGTGGCCAGACCCACGAAGCCCGTGGTGGAGAGCACCAGGCACCAGACGACGAGTGCCGGCAGGGTCAGTGCGGGGGCGATGGCCAGCAGGGCGCCGATGGCCGTTGCTGCGCCCTTCCCGCCCTTGAAGTCGAACCAGACGGGATAGCAGTGCCCGACCACGGCGGCACCCGCGCAGGCGAGGGTCAGCCAGGTTCGGGAAACCTCAGGGTCCAGCGGCACGCCCGGCAGGGCCAGGGCGGGCAGGAGCCAGGGCGGGAGATATCCCTTCCCGACGTCGATCACCATGACGCGAAACGCAAACCACTTGCCCTGGGTGCGCAGGGCGTTGGTGCCACCGGCATTGCCACTGCCCAGGGTCCGGATATCGATCCCACCGGCCAGCTTGCCTACGATGAGCGCGCCGTTCAGGGCGCCAGCCAGGTAGCTCAGCAGGACCTTCAGACCCAGTTCGAGCATCGGAAAAGTCTAGCACCGGCGCAGCGGCGGCTAGGGCATTCCAAGCCAGGCGTTGCGGCGGGCAAGCGTGTCGGCATCGGCCTCGGGGTCCAGGGTCAGGTAGCAGGTGTCCCGGGGCGCCGGGACCGGCGTACAGACGAGCTGCAGGAGCCGCTGGTCCCGGAACACATGACACGCCACCTCATTGCCGGCGATGAGCCGGTCGACGCTGTTCTCCCAGTTCTCCGGCGTCACTCGCCGGCCGCCGATGGCAACTATTTCGTCGCCGGCCGCCAGCCCGGCCTGCTGGGCGGGGCCGTCCGCGGCGACGTGACTGATTCGCACCCGGCCATCCGCCAACTGCGCCTTGAGCCCCAGCCAGGGCCGCGGGCGTTCCTCGCGACGACCTCGGGTTCCGCCCGCATCGGTGTCGCTCTCCGCCCCCCGCATGTGGAGGCGCACCCCGAACTGCGCGAGCAGGATGCCCAGCGGCGGATCGATGGTCGTGCGCAGCGCCTGGCGGAAGAAGGGCGCCAGGTCCAGGCCGCTCAGGCCGGAGGCCAGGCGCTCAAACTGGCCTTCGGGCAGGCCCGGACTGTCATCCGCCCCGTACTCCTGCCACAGCGTGCGCATGACGGCATCCAGCGAGCAGGTGCCGGCCGTGCGGGATCGCAACTCCAGGTCCAGGGCCAGCGCCACCAGGGCGCCCTTCAGGTAGTAGCTGATGGTGGCGTTCGGCGAGTTCTCGTCGGGCCGGTAGAACTTGATCCAGGTGTCGAAGCTCGCCTCCTCCAGCGTCTGGTGGCGGCGGCCCGCCGTCCGGTAGAGCTGGGTCAGGGACTTGCCCAGCATCTCGAGGTACTGCTCGACGGTGATCAGTCCGCTCCGCCGCAACGCCAGGTCGTCGTAATAGGACGTGATGCCCTCGAAGATCCACAGCTGGCGGGTGTAGACCTCGGTGCCCAGGTCGGCATCGACGAATTCCGCGGGGCGGATGCGCTTGACGTGCCAGGCGTGGAAATACTCGTGGCTGACCAGGCCGAGAAAGCGCCGGTAGCCCGCCTCGTTCACCATCACACCTGCCTGCGGGAGGTCATCCCGCCGGCAGGCCAGTACCGACGACGCCCGGTGCTCCAGGCCACCGTAGCCGTCGCTGGAGACGCGGGCCAGAAAAACATAGCGGCTCATGGGCGCCGGCCGGCCGAAGAAATCGATGTGCCAGGTGCAGAGCCGAGTCAGGTCGGCCTGCAGGCGCTCCCGGTCCGGGTTCGGCAGGCCCGCCAGTACGAGCGCGTGGGGCACCCCCGCCGCCAGGAACTCCACCGTGGCGTTCGGGCCCATCAGGATCGGGTGGTCGATGAGTTCATCGTAACTGGCGGCCCGGAACGCGCCGAAATCCCCCTGGCCGCCGGTGAGGCGCTGGAGGCCCGTCGAGAGCCGCCACGGCGGCCCGGTGCCGGCATCCGGTGCGGTGGCTGACGGAAACTCGGGCGGATCGATGTGCACGACCGACGGCGCCTGCTCCTGGCCGTGGACCCGCAGGAACACGCAGACGCCATTGACGAAACCCTGCTGGTGGTCGAGCCATGCGCCCCGCACGGAGGGATCGGCGGCGTAGACGCGCATGCGCACCAGGAGCTCGCCCGGAACAGGGGCGGCCCGCCAGGTGTGCTTGTCCAGCTTGTGCGCGGCAACCGGTTCACCGCCGCTCTCGGCCTGGAACTGCACGATATGCCGGGCGTAGTCGCGTACCAGGTAGCTGCCGGGAATCCAGGCGGGCAAGGACAGCAGCTGCCCGTCGGGCGACGGCCGCTCGATCCTGCAGGTCACTTCAAGGAGGTGCGCGCCGGCACTCAGCGGCCGCAGGTGATAGACGACCGGTGCGTTGGCCACAAGCTGGTTCATGCCGTGCGAGTGTAGCCGACGACGGCGTCCAGCGCGGGGCGCGCCATTGCCCGGCATCCAGGCGCCGGTTGCGCCCCATTTGGCCGGGGCGCACCATGACGTGCTCCCATTGAACCCCACGACAAGTGCCGGGCATGGCCCTCAAGATCCTGTTCATCACCAACTACGACAAACCGGGCATCCACAACATCCGGCCCGAGGCCGAGATGATGATCGGGCTCAAGCGGCGGGGCGTGGACGTCGAGGTGATGACGCGCCGGCGCTGCTACTGGGGCGAGCGCCTGGCCGAGGCCGGGATTCCCGTCCATGACTTCGTGCCGCGCCGGAAGTTCTCGCTGGAGGCCGTGCGGACGATTCGCCGGGTGCTCCGGGAAGGCCGGCACGACGTCGTGCACCTGTTCAACAACCCGGCGATCGTCAACGGGATCGTCGCCAGCCTGGGCCTGCCGGTCAAGGTCGTGACCTACCGGGGACAGACGGGCAACATTTCCCGCTGGGATCCGGTCTGCTACCTGACGCATCTCAGCCCACGCGTCAGCCGGATCGTCTGCGTCGCCGAGGCCGTCCGCCAGAGCCTGCTGGGCGTGGTGTACGACCCGGCGAAACTGGTGACGATCTACAAGGGCCACGACCTGGCCTGGTACGACGGCACGGTCCGGGCCGACCTGCGGGAGCTTGGCGTCCCCGAGGGTGCGTTCACGGTGTGCTGTGTGGCCAACAGCCGTCCGCGCAAGGGTGCAGACGTCCTGATCGCCGCTGCCGGGCAACTACCGCCGGGACTGCCGGTGCATTTCCTGCTGATCGGCCAGGACATGGACCAGGAGCCCATGCTCGGCCTCGCGGCGGCCAGTCCCTACCGGGACAATATTCACCTCATCGGCTTTCGCGAGAACGTCCTGGGGGTCGTGGCCGCCTGCAATGTTGCCGTGCTGCCGGCCGTGAAACGGGAAGGACTGCCGAAGACCGTCATCGAGGCCATGGTGCACCGCGTGACGCCGGTCGTGACAACCACCGGGGGTAACGCGGAGCTGGTAGAGAACGGGATCAGCGGGCTGGTCGTGCCGCCCGGAGATGCCGGGGCGCTGGCCGGGGCAATCCTGCGCCTCTACCGGAACCCGGAGGAGACTCGCCGGATGGGGGAGGCAGCCCGGCAGCGCATCGGCCTGCACTTCAGGCTGGAGGACTCGGTCACGGCCCACCTGCGCCTCTACCAGGACCTCACTGGCAAGGCCTGACCACCGGTTCTCAGCCGGAAGGCCGGCCCCGCCAGCGCCGGCGCAAGGCCTTCAGCATCCCGCCGAAGGTCGCCGCCCGGTCGAGCTTGGCCATGAAGACCTCGGGATGGACGATGGACAGGGGCCCCGGCAGGCTGTCCGGCAGGCGAAGGTCGGCGACCCGGGACCGCCGGACGTAGACCAGCAGGTTCTGGCGGTACCAGGTGGCGATCTTCTGGTCGTTCCAGATCCGCGTCCGGATGAAGTCCAGGGGGACATAGTCCCGGTTGGCGAACAGGCCCGCCCAGTAGTCCTGCCACTGCTCGTTGAAGTGGTTCCTGCCGCCCTGGCGGGGCGTGGCCGCCGAGAACAGCACCACGTCGGACAGCCCGGCCAGCCAGGCGACGAACCCGGGGGCCCGGGCCGGGGGCAGGTGCTCGGCCACCTCGAGCGAGATGGCCAGGTCGAAGCGCCGGCCCAGGTCCAGGTCGGCCTGGAGGTCGTGGTGGGAGAAGGACGCGGACGGGATCACGAGGTTCTTGATGTCGACCCAGTGCCCGTCGACACCCCGGATCTCCCCCACGCCCCGGCGCTCCAGGACCGACAACCAGGTCCCGACGCCGCAGCCGATGTCGACGGCGGACTGCAGTGCTGGCAGCGCCGGCTGCAGGATCCCGAGGATGGTTTCGGCCGCGTAGGACGTCCGCGCGTGGCGGTCCCGGAAGAACTCGTCCTTGTACCTGGCCATGTGCTTCTACCTGTTCCGGTTGGCGTCCCGCATCTGCCCCAGCTGCAGGCCGTCGCCCGGCGCTGCCCCGCCTGCCCGCTGGCGCTCGTGGAGCTCGTTCAGCTTCTGGTACTTCATGAAGGACCGGAACATGCTGGTGATCGTGATCAGCCAGGCATCCGTGCCGCGGAATAGCCCGCCCCGCAGGATGAGCTGGCGAAAGGCAGCGCCCAGGGCCGCGAGTACCGGCTTCGCCGCGGACGGCGGCCGTCCCGCATCGAACATGCCCCGGGCATCCCGGGAGGTCAGCCAGTTGATCTTGTCTATCCAGTCGCTCAGGCCGTCGTAGGTGTAGTGGAGGACATGGCCGGGGATGCGGCGCACCCGCGGTGCCAGCACCCCCGCATGACCCGGCTTCGGCTCGTAGGCCGCCCGGGTCCGGTTGTAGAGCCGCGTCACAAAGTCGGGATAAAACCCCGGACCCCGGATCCACCGGGGACCCACGTAGCTCCTGCGGTTGAAGGCGTAGGCCTCGGCCGGGTCCTGCAACGGGAGCGCCTGGATGGCGACTGCGAGCTCGTCATCGAGCCGCTCGTCGGCGTCCAGGGCGAGGATCCAGTCGTGCCTGGCGTGCTTCTCGGTCAGGTTCCTCTGGGGGCCCTCGCCGAGGTAAGCCTGAGGAATGACGCGGGCTCCAGCGGCAATCGCCAGCTCGGCGGTGCGATCCGTGCTGAGGGAATCGACCACCACCACCTCGGCGCACACCCGGAGCAACGAGGCGATGCAGGCCTCGATGTGGTCCTCTTCATTGAAGGTGATGATGGTGCCGGTGATGAGTGTCATTTGGTCCCCTGCCGGAAAAAGCGTAGCACAGCGGTCCCATGCCCCCCGGCTAAAGAAATGCGCGCCGGTGCCGACGGGCATCGAGAGGAACTGGCGCATGGAAAAGTTCACGAGCAGGTCGT
The DNA here is from genome assembly GCA_016789845.1 of Chromatiales bacterium. Lineage (GTDB taxonomy): Bacteria > Pseudomonadota > Gammaproteobacteria > Steroidobacterales > SHZI01. The sequence continues at coordinate 5,094 of JAEUQA010000089.1, read as the reverse complement.
TGTATTGCTTTTCGAAAACCGGTGGGTATATTTACCGGCGATCGAGACGTAAACGTCATTCTTTTATCAGAGCAGCAGACAGCAAGACGTCGCCGCCCGAGCCAGTCGGGCAGATTTCCGGAAGCGGAGTCGCCGGAATCACACTTGAGGACCTGGCGACTGTCTTCCGCGTTCGGGGCCATAGAAGGCAACCAGGCTTGATTCTGTCTCGACACGCTTTCCGCCGATCCCGCACACCGACGAGGTAGTCCCGATGCCGCGAGTCCTGACTGTCGTGGACCCTTCTGCCGTGGGTGCCGTTCCCGGACCAGCCACGTCGGGCCAGGCGCCGGCCGCTCCCGTCCCGGTCCAGCATGGTCCCGTAAACCTCACGCCCGTCCCCACCACCCGGCCCACCATCCCGCGGCTGACGGTCAGCCAGCGCAGCGACGCCTTCCGGCGCCGCTTCTACCCCCAGGCAGGCCTGCGGGACTGGAACGACTGGCGCTGGCAGAACCGCACGCGCGTGCGTGTGCTAGCGGACCTGGACCGCATGTTCCGGCTGACCGACGACGAGCGGCAGTCCATAGAGATGCACAAGGGCGCGCTGCCCGTCGGCATCACCCCCTACTACGCCAGCCTCGTGGATCCCGAGAATCCCGCCCAGGGCCTGCGTCGGACGGTGTTGCCCGTGATGGGCGAGTACCTCCGGTCCCGGGGCGAGGCGGATGACCCCCTGGGCGAGGACGCCCACAGCCCGGTACCCGGCCTGGTGCACCGCTATCCCGACCGGGTCCTGCTGCTGGTCACCAACTTCTGCTCGGTTTACTGCCGGTACTGCACCCGGGCCCGCATGGTGGGCTCCGTCGGCGAGCGCAGCATCCGCAAGCACGACCTGGAAAAGGCCATCGACTACATCGCGGCCAACCCGGTCATCCGGGACGTCCTGCTGTCCGGGGGCGACCCGCTCAGCCTGGACGATGAACGCCTGGAGTGGATCCTGGCCCGCCTCCGGGCCATCCCCCACGTGGAGTTCATCCGGATCGGCTCCAAGCAGCCGGTGGTCCAGCCCCAGCGCATCACGCCGGCCCTGACCCGCATCCTGAAGCGCTACCACCCGCTCTGGATGAGCCTGCACTTCACCCATCCCGACGAACTCACGCCCGAGGTCGCCGAGGCCTGCGCGCGGCTCGCCGATGCCGGCATCCCGCTGGGCAGCCAGACGGTGCTCCTCAAGGGCGTGAACGACGACGTCCCCACCATGAAGTCCCTGGTCCAGGGACTGCTCCGGATCCGCGTCCGCCCCTATTACCTGTACCAGTGCGACCCGATCTCGGGCTCCGCCCACTTCCGCACCCCGGTGGAGAAGGGCATCGAGATCATCCGCGGCCTGCGCGGGCACACCACCGGCTACGCGGTGCCCACCTACGTCATCGATGCGCCGGAGGGCGGCGGCAAGATCCCGGTAAACCCGGACTACATCACGGGCCGGGACGGCGACGACCTGCTCCTTACCAACTACGCCAACGGGTCGTACCGGTACCCGGACCCCCAACCTGATGCCGCCGGATGCGAGTCGGCCTGACCTATGACCTCCGCAGCGAGTATCTCGCCGCGGGTTATAGCGACGTCGATACGGCCGAGTTCGACCAGCCGGAGACCATTGACGCCATAGCCGGGGCTCTGGCCCGCCTGGGCCTCGCCGTCGAGCGCATCGGCAACGCCCGCCAGCTGGCAGCCCGCCTGGCCGCCGGGGACCGCTGGGACCTGGTGTTCAACTTCTGCGAGGGCCTCCATGGCTTCGGCCGGGAGTCCCTGGTGCCGGCACTCCTGGATGCCTGGCAGATGCCCTACGTGTTCTCCGACCCGCTGGCCTGTGCCGTGACGCTGCACAAGGGCGTCGCCAAGCACGTGGTCCGGGGGCATGGTCTCGCCACCCCGGACTTCGCGGTGGTCGAGTCACCGGAGGAGGCTCGCCAGCTGAAGCTCCGCTTCCCGCTCTTCGCCAAGCCGGTGGCCGAGGGCACGGGCAAGGGCATCTCCACGGCGTCCCGGGCCGGTTCGATGGACGAACTGGTGGCGGTCTGCGGCACGCTGCTGGCCCGTCACCGGCAGCCGGTCATCATCGAGGAGTTCCTGCCCGGCCGGGAGTTCACCGTGGGCCTGGTCGGCACCGGTGCCGAAACCGAGGCCATCGGCACGATGGAGGTCCACCTGGGCCCCAAGGCGGACCCGGGGGTGTATACCTTCGACAACAAGGAACACTGGGAAGGCCGCGTGACCTACTCGTTGCTGACCGAGGAGCCGCTGCTGACGGCGGTCGAGGCCCTGGCGGTCGGCGCCTGGCGGGCTCTGGGCTGCCGGGACGGCGGCCGGCTCGACATCCGGCTCGACGCGGCCGGCCAACCCAGCTTCCTCGAGGCCAACCCCCTCGCGGGCCTCCATCCGGGGCACTCGGACCTGCCCTTCATCTGCCGCTTCAAGGGCATCCCCTACGACGAACTGATCCGGCGCATCGTCGTCTCGGCCATCCGGCGCGCCGGCTTGCCGGTGACCGGAGCGCTGGCCACGAGGATCACGGCGTGACCGTCGGCAGGACGGTCCTGATCCTGCACAACTCGGTTTCCCACGAGTCCTCGGCAGATGCCCTGGACATCCTCGAGCAGATGGACTGCGTGCGGTCCGCCCTGGTCAGCCATGGCTACGACGCGCCAACCCTGGCGATCAACCTGAATCTGGATGCCGCCAAGGCCCGGCTCCGGGACCACCCGCCCCACGCGGTGTTCAACCTGGTGGAGGCCATCGACGACTGCGGGCAGCTGGTGGCCATTGCCACCGCCCTCCTCGACCACCTGCAGATCCCCTACACGGGCTGCAGCACCGAGGGCCTGCTGATCACCGGCAACAAGATCCTGGCGAAGCAGTGGCTGCGGGCGCACAACCTCCCCACGGCGGACTGGTGGGATGGGGCGTCACCGCCGCCACCCCACCCGGGCCCCGGCCGCTGGATCACGAAGCCGGTGAGCGAGGACGCCTCGATAGGCATGGACGACACCGCCGTGGTCGCCGATTTCCGCGACGTGCCGGCACGGGTCGCGGACCAGGAGGCCCGGCGCAAGTTCCGCTGGTTCGCCGAGCAGTTCATCGAGGGGCGGGAGATCAACGTGGCGCTCATCGACGGCCCCGGTGGACCGCAAGTGCTGCCGATCCCGGAGATCGAGTTCGTCAATTACCCGGCCGACAAGCCCCGGATCGTGGGCTACGCAGCCAAGTGGCATGACGATTCCTTCGAGGCCCGCCATACCGTGCGGCGCTTCGTCGATTCGGTTCGGGAGGCCGCCCTCTGCGCCGAGCTCGCCCGCATGTCCCTGCGCTGCTGGGAGATCTTCCAGCTGCGCGGCTACGCCCGCGTGGACTTCCGCGTGGACGCTGCCGGCAAGCCCTGGGTCCTCGAGGTCAACGCCAACCCCTGCATCTCCCCCGACGCCGGCTTCGCGGCGGCCCTCGAGCAGGCCGGGATCAGCTACGCCGATGGCATCGAGCGGATCGTGGCCGCGGCCCGCTACGGGTAATGGCCGCCGACCGGCCTGACTTCCGGACGCTGCTCTCGCCAGGCGACCCGGCTGCCATCGAGCAGCTGGTCCGGGATACGGGGTTCTTCAGCACCGAGGAAATCGCCATTGCGCGGGAGCTGGCCGACGATGGCCTGGCCAACGGCCCGGCGAGCCACTACCGGTTTGTCATTGCCGATCGGGACGGCGCGCTGCTCGGCTACACCTGCTTCGGCCCGGTTCCCGGCACCCGGTCGGGGTGGGATCTCTACTGGATAGCCGTGCGCCAGGATGTACAGGGCCAGCATCTGGGCCGGGAACTGCTGGAGATCACGGAGCGCACCGTGCAGGCGGCCGGAGGTAGCCGGCTGTACGCGGAGACGTCATCCCGGGCCCTGTATGAACCGACACGCGCGTTCTACCTGCGCCGGGGATACACGGTCGCTGCGCGGTTGCCAGAGTTCTACGGGCCGGGGGATGACAAGTTGGTCTACTCGAAGTTGATGGGGTAGGTAGCGGCCAGCCGGGCCATAGATGCCAGCGGTTCGAAGACGCTGGGGGGTCGTACCGTCCCGATATGGCGTCTTCAGCGAACTCTGGCGAGGCGCCGCGCCCGGCGCACGCCGGCCAGCAGGGCCGTTGCCAGGAGCCATGCGGTGGAAGGCGCCGGCACCACGGTCACGTCCCCGTCACGCACGGCCCAGGCGTAATAGCCGAGCGTCTTGTTATCAGCGGCCTGCGCACCGGAAAAGCCGAAATTGAGGACGTAGGCGTTGGTGGAGTCAAACACGGTACCGGACCAGTAGCCGTCGCCCTGCAGGTTCACGAACGGGCCGGGTCCGGGGGCCGCGTGGGGGCCGAGCGGATCGTGCACGGTACCCCCCAGCTCGGTGTAGTACATGTGCCCGAGCTCGCTGCCAGTGCAATTGGTGCCGAAGGAGGGGCCAGCGATCGCACACGTGTTGTCCGAAACCAGGGTGGCGGGGAGTCGCCAGTCGTCGTAGCCCCCGTAACTCAGGTTGGCGGCCCAGGCGACGGCGCTTGCCCAGGTCATGAATCCATCTGTCGTGCTGAAGCCGTCGTCGTACTGCGAACCGGCTCCCGCATTGGCGTCCTGCAACCAGGTGAGGTTGCGGTCGGAATCGAAGATGAGGCCGCTGCCGCGATCGATGAGGGCGGCGTTCGCCGACAACGTGCAACCGAGCAGGAGGCTGGCGCAGGCAATGGTCATGGGGCGGGGACCGGTCATGGCGAGAACTCCTCTTGTGATCGTCGAGAGTTTCTGCGGAACGGCAAGTCGAATGTATGCCCACCTGGGGGAGTCCACAAGCCCCGCACGGTCGTTATGTTAAATACCCAGGAGGCGCCTTGGTGGCAGCACGAGCGATAGCGCGACGGCCTGAGCCTTCCCCTGCGCGTTCAGGCCGTCAACCGCGGCAACACCAACGTCGCCAGGCTCAACACCAGGAAGAAGCCCCCCGTATCCGTGATCGTCGTAAGGACTGGCCCGGCCGCCAGCGCCGGATCGACCCTCATCCGCTTGAGCAGCAGCGGCAGCGCGCCG
>JAEUQA010000088.1 GCA_016789845.1 Chromatiales bacterium | reverse complement strand
CACGATCAGGAAAAAGAGTCGTCGCCCCGAGCGGACGTGGAGCGGCATCGAACGGAACTCGTCGCCACCCACGATGCCCTGGCTCTTCAGGTAGGACTCGTCCGCCCGCTCGGAGATTGCGTCGAACACCGCGCGCCGGCGCACTAGGGACATTCTGCACAGCAGGATATCCCGGCAGGGCCGATTGCCTTGCGCCAGGTAACGGCAGTCAGCCGGGCGCGGATCGGGCCGGACCGCTCCTGGCGCTGCGCCGGCTCCCGTTGCAACACCAGGGAAGCGGGAGCAGGATTATTCGGTTCCCTGAGCCGAGGAGGTCGCAACAATGCGCATCCCGTCGTCTCTCCTGACGCTTGTAGCTCTTGTCCTGGCAGCTTGCGGGACCAACCCGGTCACCGGCAAGCGCGAGGTGCAGTTCATCTCCGCAGCCGAGGAAGTGCAGATCGGCGAGAAGAACTACGGGCCGACGCGCCAGAGTGAGGGCGGCGACTTCACCGTCCTCCCCGAACTCACGAACTACGTCAACAGCGTCGGCCAGAAGCTCGCAGCGGTGGCGGACCGGAAGCTTCCGTACGAGTTCGTGGTCCTCAACAGCTCTGTGCCCAATGCCTGGGCACTGCCAGGTGGCAAGATTGCCATCAACCGGGGATTGCTGACCGAACTCGACACTGAAGCGGAGCTAGCGGCGGTACTCGGGCACGAGATCGTGCATGCCGCCGCCCGCCACGGCGCCAAGGCACAGGAGCGCGCCACGATCATGCAGGCCGGAATGCAGGTGGCCCAGATCGGTGCCGTGGTGGGAGGCGTCGACGCCAACCTCACGAACCTCATGCTCCAGGGCGCCGGGGCGGGCGCCCAGATGGTGCAGATGAAGTACGGGCGCGACCAGGAGCTCGAGGCGGACCGGTACGGCATGAAATACATGAAGGCCGCCGGTTACGACCCGACCGGGGCCGTGACTCTGCAGGAAACTTTCGTGCGCCTTTCCGGCGAGGGGGCGAAACAGAAGAGCTGGCTGGACGGGCTGTTCGCTTCACATCCCCCGTCGATGGAACGCGTCGAGGCGAACAGGAAGTCGGTGGCCGAGTTCGGCGCCGGCGGCGAGATCGGAGCCGACGCGTATGCCACGCGCCTGAAGCCACTGCTGGATATCAAGCCCGCGTACGACAAGTACGACGCGGCCATGGCGGCAGCGGGGAAAGGTGATCTCGGCCAGGCAAGGAAGCTTGCCGGCGAAGCCGCGAAGCTGGTGCCGCAGGAAGGCCGGTTTCCGCAACTGCTGGGCGAGATCGCCCTCGCCGAGAAAAAACCGAAGGAGGCGATCAGTTACTACCAGAAGGCGATCCAGCTCAACCCCGGTTACTTTGGTTCCTATCTTGGGGGTGGCGTCGCGCAATACCGGGCCGGCGACAAGGCCAAGGCCGAACAGTGGCTCACGCAGAGCGCGAAACTCCTGCCGACCGCACCGGCCGCGTACTTCCTGGGCAACGTGGCGCGCGACAAGGGCGATACGCAGGGAGCACTGAAGCTGTACCAGGCCGCGGCCACCTCGAGAAGCGACATTGGCCAGAACGCGGCGGCCGAGCTCGTGCGTCTCGACCTGCCGCAGCATCCCGGGAAGTACCTCGCGACCGCGCCGCAATTGGCCCAGAACGGCCGTCTCATGCTGGTGATCGAGAATCGGGCGGCCCTGCCGCTCTCGGACATCCAGGTTACACCGGTGATGGTGGACGCTTCGGGCAATATCGTGCGGCAGGCAAATCCCGTGGGGATCCGCCAGGTGCTGAAGCCCGGCGAGCGCGCCGCGGTCGACGCAGGCGTGGGCGCTGTGTCGCAGCAGAACCTACCGGCCATCCGTTTCCGGGTCGACACGGCGAAGGTCGCGCAGGACTGAAGGCGCGAACCACGCCCTCGCCGTTGCCGACGCTTCGGCGGTGGCAACGGCGAGCCTTGGCCGCCCGGCCGACACCCTGCACGGCCAGGCCTGCGCGGTACAGGGCCGGCAGCGCAGGGCCGGCCGCTACTTGAAGACCCCCAGCGCGCGCAGGATCAGGATGAGGATGATGGCACCACCGAGTGCAATGGCGTAGCTCATGACGCCGCCCTGGCCAATGCCAAGCACTCCTGCCAACCAGCCGCCGAGGGCCGCCCCGACGATGCCGACGATCACGTTGGCAATCATGCCCATCTGGGCATTGGTCTTCATCACGATGCTCGCGAGCCAGCCGATAACACCACCGATGACGAGCCAGATGATAAGGTCCATGGTTACTCTCCTCCGTGTTGCGCCGGGCGACATGCCCGGCCCGCGCGCCCCACTAGGTGACCATATACCCTCCCGCTCGTGCGTCGTGCGCGAGGGAATAGGAAATTCAAAGCACCCACCAGCCGTGTGTGCCAGCCCGGAACCGCGCCCGCCACGCGTGTCGGCCAAGATTCCCCCGGCGCCGCTGACGCCAGACCCGACAAAACGCGCGGCTACTCCCGGAATTCTTGCGGCGCGTAGCGAGGCCGCGCAGCCGTTCGCCCCCGGGCCCGGGATATCCGGCCGATCCGGCGCGGCAGCCACCTCACTGGAGGCCGAGCTCTCCCTGGGGCGTGCCCCGCGCCGGCGGCCGTGAGCCCTCGGGCAGGGCCCGCGATGCCCGATGGGCAGGTCCCGGGGAGCGGGACGTAATCCGACCCAACCGCAGCCTCCGCACGTCCCCGGGTACAGCCGGAGCTTCCGGATAGAATCGGCAAAAGGACCTTTCAAGCACGACCGGGCTACAACAGAAGGGATGCCGACATGATCGCCCAGCTGGGGAAGTTTATCCGGGAGGACATCTGGCGGATTCGCGCTAAGGACCTGCGATGGCCCAGGGCCTTCGGCCTTCGGTCCCTGCGGATAATCCTGGCCACGTTCAACGCGTTCCAGGAGCACCGCTGCCAGTTGAGGGCATCGGCGCTGACCTTCTTCTCGCTTCTCTCCGTCGTGCCTATCGTTGCCATGGCCTTCGGGATCGCCAAGGGCTTCGCATTCGAAAAGGTCCTTCAGCAAAGGATCCTCGAGCGCTTCCCCGGGCAGGAGACGGTCCTGCTCGAGGTCTTCCGTTTCGCCAACAACCTGCTGGCGAACACCAGGGGGGGTCTCATCGCGGGAGTGGGCGTCATCCTCCTGTTCTGGACGGTCATCAAGGTCCTCGGCAACATCGAGGAATCTTTCAACGACATCTGGTCGGTGAAGCAGGAACGGACGCTGGGCCGAAAGATCACCGACTATCTCTCCATCATGCTCGCGGCCCCGGTGCTGCTCGTGCTATCGGGGAGCGCCACCGTATTCATCGCCACCCAGCTTGCGGCCATCACCGTGAAAGTGGACGCGCTGGGGATGCTCGGCCCCGTCGTGGTCCTCTTCCTGAAGATCACGCCCTTCGTGACCATGTGGGTGCTCTTTGCGTTCCTCTACATCTTCATGCCCAACCGCAGCGTCGATCGGACATCCGGCATAGTGGCCGGGATATGCGCCGGTACCGTGTATGTCATCGTTCAGCTGGTCTACGTGAAATTCCAGGTGGGGGTTGCCGGGTACAACGCCATCTACGGCACCTTCGCCGCCCTGCCCCTCTTCCTGACCTGGCTGCAGCTCAGCTGGCTCATCGTGCTGGCCGGCGCCGAGATCTCGTGCGTCCACCAGAACGCGGATGCCCTGGAGTACGGCCCCGACGCAAGGCGCGCAAGCCACTGGTTCCGCAGGCTCGTGGCCCTGCAGATCGTCAGTTACGTGAGCCGCACTTTCGCAGCCGGCGATGTCCCCCTCACCGCAAAGGTGGTCTCGGAAGACCTTGAGCTGCCCCGGGGGCTCACCGCGGAGATCCTCGAGGAGCTGCGGGCAGGCGGGATCCTTCTCGAGGCGGCGACCCACGGCCGGGACGGGGCCGCCTACGTGCCGGCCCTCGACACGGACCAACTGACTATCTCGTTCGTGATGGAAACCCTGGACCACCACGGCGCGGACTTCATCCCCGTGGCACCGACGGCGGAGCTGGAGCGGATCTTGCAGAGCCTGCAGGCCTTCCACGAGGCCATCGAGAACTCCCCGGCCAACCTGCGCCTCAAGGACATCTAGGAGCCGGCACTGTACAGCAACGCCAGCGGCCCCGCGCCACCGGCTGTGGGGCGCGAACACCACGTGAGGGGTGCCGTGCCGGCAAGGCGACTTCAAAATGTCGCGCACGTGGCCCTGCCTGGCGAGGGCCAGCCTGCCCGTGGCGATGGCCGGCCGCGGCCGCTCGGCGTTCTTCGACCCGGACATGAACGCGCGGATGCTCGCGCGCGCCGCAGCGCTCAGAACGCCAGGATTCCCTGGAGCATCGGTACCCAGCCGTCGAGGCCGGAAGTGTACGGCGTGAACGTGCCGCTGTACGGTGCGTCGCGCACGCGCATCAGCTCGCCGTTGACCCACGCCCGCTCGGTCGGTACGAAGTACCACTTCACACCCGCGGCATACTCCCACGAGTCGCCGAATTCGCCATCGATCCGCGAACCGCGGCCGTACACCGCCAGCTGCCGGGGACGGACGAAGTAGCTCGCCGACAGTTCGAAGCCGTGGTCGTACATGGAGTCGATCGGCAGCGGGCCGTCGGCCTCGAAGTCGTCGACCCAGCGGAAGAAGTACTGCCCGTTGACCGCGAGCCCCCGCCACTTTAATCCGGCATCTATGGCCCACATCCTGTACGTGGCCTGCTCGACGGTCACCCCCGGAGCGAACGCGCCGGTCGCGAACGTCAGCACGCCGTCGGAGTTGTACAGCGAAGTGTTCTCGGGGCTCGACTGGTCGAGGTTCGAGAAGCGGTCTTCGCGCGACCGCGTGAACGCAGTGCCGAGCCGGATCCGGATACGGTCGTCGGCGAAATAGTCGTCGTACATGTTGCGCGACTTCCCGGGCTCGCCGTAGTCCCCCAGCGGTTCCCACCAGACGCTGCCGGAGTACATGATGTTCTCGTCGATCTTGTTGGCCGCGAGATTCAAAGTGTTGAGGCCGTTGCCGACGAACGCCAGATAGCTCAGTCCCTCGATGGGCTCGCCTTTCGCCCAGATGCCCTGCGTGAAGCCCGGGCGGAAGAAGTTGTCCGCCATGCTACGGTCACTGGCCGTGAAGAACGGAAACGTATCGACCAGCGATCGGCTGCCCGGAACGCCCGTGTACCCGCCCGTCAGCGTGAACCCTTCGCTGAACTGCCAGCCGATCGTTCCGGCCACGACGATCGAAGCGGCGCCGGCCGACGTCCATACGGTGCTGCTGTAGCGGAGCCTCGGATCGAAGATGTAGCCGCCCAGGATGAACATCGTGCGGTTCACCGTGATGTCGTTTCGCGTATTGACTTCGCGGACGACGCCGAGATGGTCGGTGAACGTCTCTTCCGAATCGAGCGTATTGAGGTATCGGACCTGGGTATTGACGTTGAATTTCAGCAGGAACGGCACCTCGGCGTCGGCAGGCGTCTGCCAGACGACTATTCCGTCCTGGTAACGATCGACGATGTTGCGCGCCGACTGCGCCGCGAAACTGGCGGGCACCGTGACCGGAACGTCGGCGGCCACCGAGGCGGCGCCTGGAGGTTCCGTCGGCGCCGAGGGCATGGGTGCCTCGGGCATGGCCGCGACCGAAGCCGCGCCGGGTCCGCGCTGCAGCCGTTCAACCAGTTCGAGGAGCGCCTGCTGCTGCTCCTCGAGCCTGCGAAGCTGTTCGCGCATCGCCGCGTTCTCGACCTGCAGGGCCTCGACGTCGCTCTGCAGGTCAGGCGCTTGGCGCTCCTCCGCAGCGACGGGCGTCGCGAGCACGGCCGACGCGCAGGCCAGCACGACCAAGGATCCGAGGTGGGCACAACCCGCCAACTCGTGCAGCTCCCTTTGTCGTCCTAAGACGACGTGCAGTGTACCACTCCGCCGTTCACCGGAGCCGATACCCCAGGTGCAGCGGAACCGGGGAAAGCCGTGCTCGAGCCGGCCGCCACTGCAGGCAAGCCGCGAACCCCTGCTGCACGAAGGGGGGGGCAGGGAGCGTATTGGGGCGACTACCGTGCTTGACGGGGGAGCTTACGGCAGCACGAGCCCCCCTTTCGCGCTTACGCCGTCAACCGCGGCAACACCAACGTCGCCAGGCTCAACACCAGGAAGAAGCCCCCCGTATCCGTGATCGTCGTAAGGACTGGCCCGGCCGCCAGCGCCGGATCGACCCTCATCCGCTTGAGCAGCAGCGGCAGCGCGCCG
>JAEUQA010000055.1 GCA_016789845.1 Chromatiales bacterium | reverse complement strand
GCGGCCGCGCGGGGCCCCCTGGGCCGCCGGCCCCCCCCCCCCGCCGCTCGGCGCTCCTGCACTGTTTTCGCTGCGATTTCCACGAACTGTGAATGAGGAACATGGCATGACCACCACCCGCCGCCGCGCCATCGCGCTGCTCTCCGCACTGACCCTGGCTTCCGGCTGGCTCGGCACGGCGCAGGCCGGCGGCCACGATTCCGCGGCGCCCGCCCCGGCGCCCGCGCCGGCCGCCACCCCGATGCCAGAGGGCTACGTACCCACCGTGCTCGTGACCGGTGCCAACCGCGGCATCGGCCTCGAGCTCGCCCGCCAGTACGCGGCCCGGGGCTGGAAGGTCATCGGCACGGCCCGCAAGCCGGCCGAGGCGAAGGAGCTGAACGCGCTGGCTGCTGCCAGCGGCGGCAGGGTGGTGGTCGAGGCGCTCGATGTCATGGACCTGGACGCCATCGACGCGCTGGCGAAGAAGTACGAGGGCAAGCCGGTCGATATCCTCTTCAACAACGCCGGCATCACGGGTGGTGGCGAGAACCAGCAGTTCGCCAAGAACATGAAGTGGGAGCTCTTCGACGACGTCTACCGCACGAACGTCGTGGGGCCCCTCAAGATGGCCGAGGCCTTCCTGCCGAACCTCGTCGCCGGCTACCAGAAGAAGATCAGCAACGTCTCCAGCAGCCAGGGCTCCATCGGCACCACGAAGACCGGCACGCTCTATATCTACCGCTCCAGCAAGGCGGCGCTGAACATGGTGATGAAGAACCTGGCGAACCAGCTCAAGAGCAAGAGCATCGCCGTGGCGCTGATCGATCCGGGTCCCGTGGACACGGACATGATGGCGATGCTGCCGAAGAAGATGCTGCGGCCCGTGAACACCGCCGGCAGCGACCTGATCCGGATCACGGACCAGCTGTCCATGGAGAACACGGGCACCTACTGGACCTTCGACGGCACAGTCCTGCCCTGGTAGGAGCGGCTTCAGCCGCGACCGGAATACCCCGCCGGCGAGAGACTCGGGGACTCGATTCTCGCCGGCGGGGTATTCCGGTCGCGGCTGAAGCCGCTCCCGCCAGGCGCTCCTAGCCGGGGTATTGCGCGAGGCCGGCGAGTGAGCGCTGCACGCCGGTTTCCGCCTTCGCGACGATCTCGCCGGTGGCCAGGCTGAACTTCGCGACCGTGCCCGTGAAGAAGTTGCCGAGCAGGATCGTGTCCGGCTCGATGGACTGGCCCATGGCGGCCCAGCCCGGGCCCGGCAGGGGGTACTCGCGCAGCACCTTGCCGTTCTCGTCCAGGTGCTCCAGGAAGAAGCCCGCCTTGAAGTTGGCGCGGATGTGCAGCAGCTTGCCATCCCGGGTGTACATGACCGTCATGGCCATGTTGCCGCTGTCCGGCGCGTAGGTGACCAGGTTCGGCAGGGCCTGGTTGTTCACCAGGTCCCAGACGCGGATGCTGTCGCTGAGCTCCGAGAGGTACAGGATCGACTTGCCGTCGGCACGCAGCGCGGCGCCGGTCAGGCCCAGGAAGCCCGGCATGCCTCCGTGGACGGGCGTGGGGAATTCCTTCAGCAGCTTGCCGTCCTGGGTGAACTGGTAGAGGCGACCATCGCCGAAGCGGTCGGTGCCCGGCAGCTTCGGCAGGGTGGTGCCCAGGGAGGTGCCGGGCCGGGTGCGCACCGTGTTGCCGACCAGGTGCTCGCCCAGGTAGATGGTCCCGTCCTTCGCGAAATTGATGTTGGAGAAGGCGCGATCCGCGAACTTGATCTTCGGCAGCTGTTTGCCCTGGGGGCTGACCCTGAGGACCTGGAAGCTGTTGCTGTCGAACGCCCATAGCGTGCCATCTGGCGCGAACGCGAGGCCGCCGATGAGGTGGGTGGTGCCCTCGGTCCAGAGGACGCCCTTTTCCCTGAGGTTGCTGTCGTACTGGATGATCCGGCCGTCGCCCGCATGGTCGTCCTCCGGCCGGTTCAGTACCGTGGCGCCGGCAAAGATGTCGCCCCTGGCGAAGGGCTGCATGGTCGATACGTTGGTCATGGAAAGGCCTCCGGGCCTGGATTTTTCTGGCGCCATTCTACAGGGCGGCCACGGACATGTTGCCCGGTCAGTGGCCGGGCCACTATCCTGTACCCATGGAAAAGCCCGCCGAAAGCCCGGTCTACAACGTCAATGTCACGGCCCGCACCATCCTGCCGCCGCCCGGGCAGGTCAAGGCCGATTGCCCCCTGAGTCCGGCGCTGGAGGGCTTCGTCCTGAAGAGCCGCCGTACCCTGCAGAACATCATCGATGCCCGGGATCCCCGCCTGTTCGTGGTCGTCGGACCCTGCTCGATCCACGACCCCGTCGCGGCCATGGACTACGCGAAGCGCCTCAAGGCATTGGCCGACGCCGTCAGCGACACCCTATTCCTGGTCATGCGCGTCTACTTCGAGAAGCCGCGAACGACCGTCGGCTGGAAGGGCCTGATCAACGACCCGGACATGGACGACTCCTTCCACATCGAGAAGGGCATCGGCGTGGCCCGCAGCCTGCTCCTCGACCTCACCCGGCTCGGCCTGCCGACGGCCACCGAGGCGCTGGACCCGATCATGCCCCAGTACCTGGGCGACCTCATCGCCTGGTACGCCATCGGCGCCCGCACCACGGAGTCCCAGACCCATCGCGAGATGGCCAGCGGCCTCTCCGCGCCCGTGGGCTTCAAGAACGGCACCGACGGCTCGCTGACGGTGGCGATCAACGCCTTGAAGTCCGCGCGCCAGCCCCATCATTTCCTGGGGATCAATGAGGACGGCCGGACGGCCGTCATGCAGACGCGCGGCAACGCCTACGGCCACGTGGTGCTTCGTGGTGGCGCGGGGCGTCCCAACTACGATTCGGTGAGCATCGCACTGTGCGAGCAGCAGCTCCGCAAGGCTGGCCTGCCGGAACGCATCGTGGTCGACTGCAGCCACGGAAACAGCAACAAGGACCCATCGCTCCAGCCGCTGGTCGCCCGGGATTGCATCGAGCAGGTGGTGAACGGCAACCGGTCGATCATCGGGTTGATGCTCGAGAGCAACCTGGAGGCCGGTAACCAGGAGATCCCGGCCGACCGGTCGAAGCTCCGCTACGGCGTGTCGGTCACCGATGGCTGCATCGACTGGGCCACCACCGAGCGGTCCCTGCGCGAGCTGGCCGTGCTGCTGAAGCCGGTGGTGCAGGCGGGGAAGTCGGCCTGAGTGAACTGGCTGTCCGGCCCGAAGCTCGGGCCTTCCGTCAGCGCAGCACGACCGTCTTCATCCCGTTCACGAACACCCGATGCTCCAGCTGGAGCTTGACCGCCCGGGCCAGGGTCAGTGACTCCACGTCGCGGCCGATGGCCGCCAGGTCGTCGGGCGACATGGTGTGGTCCGCCCGTTCGACTGTCTGCTCGATGATTGGGCCCTCGTCGAGGTCCGCCGTGACGTAGTGGGCCGTTGCGCCGATCAGCTTCACGCCCCGCCGGTGCGCCTCGTGGTAGGGCTTGGCGCCCTTGAAGCCCGGCAGGAACGAATGGTGGATGTTGATGATCCGCCCCGGGTACTTCCCGCAGAGGCCGGGGGAGAGGATCTGCATGTAGCGGGCGAGCACGATGAGATCGGCCCGGCTGTCCTCCGCGATCTCCATCAGGCGGGCCTCGGCCGCCGCCTTGTTCTCCGGCGTCACCGGCACGTGGAAGAAGGGCACCTTGTGCCAGCTGGCCAGGCCGGCGAGATCCATGTGGTTGGAGACGATCGCCGGGATGGTCATCCGGAGGGCGCCGGTGCGGTACCGGTACAGCAGGTCGTTGAGGCAGTGGTCGTACTTCGAGACCATGATGAGCACGCGGGGCAGGATGCGCGTGTCGTAGACGTGCCAGTCCATGCCGAAGCGGCTGGCGATCGCGTCGAACCCTGCGGCGAAGGTCCCCCGCGAGAAGGACTGCTGGCGCGGAATGAACCGGGTGCGCATGAAGAAGGTGCCCGTGTCCGGGTCCCCGAAGTGCGTGGATTCCTCGATGAAGTACTCCTGGGCGGTGAGGTAGCCCGCCACGGCCGCCACGATGCCGACGGCGTCCGGGCAGACGACGGTCAGGATGAAGGAATGGGAGTCGGACATGCGGGCCGCATGGTAGCAGGATCGACGCGGCGGCCGGGATTGGTCAGAATCGCGACCGGGGGACAGCATGACGACGAAACGGGCAGACGTGCCGCCGGAAGCAGCGGATTTTCTCGCGGCCAATCCCGACATCCGGGCCGTCGAGCTGCTGCTGCCCGACCTCAACGCGATCCTCCGTGGCAAGCGCCTCAGCCGGCGGGAACTGGCCGGCCTGTTCCGGGAGGGCATCTCCTTCCCGGCCACCGGCATCCTCCTGGACAGCCGGGGCTCCCTCATCGACGGCCTGCCCCACGGCAGCGACGACGGCGACCCGGACTACGTCTGCCTGCCCGTTGCCGGATCCCTGGCCCCGGTGCCCTGGTCGAAGACGCCCCTCGGCCAGTGCCTGATCTCCATGTACGAGCGCGATGGCCGTCCGTACTTCGCAGACGCCCGGCACGTGCTGGCCGGCGTGCTCGCCCGCTTCGCGGAGCTCGGCCTCACGCCGGTGGTCGCGGTGGAGTACGAGTTCTACCTGCTGGAGGACGTCAGCAGCGAGATCCCGCGCCCGCGGACCGGCCGCGTCCCGGGCAGCGAGCGCCGCCCGGTCGGCCCGCGCGCCTACAGCCTGGAGGACCTGCACGACCTGGACAGCTTCTTCGCCCAGGTCGAGTCCGCGGCCGCGGCCCAGAGCGTGCCTGCCGGCGCCATCGTCTCGGAATACGGCGCCGGCCAGTTCGAGGTGAACCTGCACCACGAGAAGGACGCGCTCGCCGCCTGCGACCACGCGATCCTGCTCCGGCGCCTCGTGCGCGGCATCGCCCGCCAGCAGGGCCTGGCCGCGACTTTCATGGCGAAGCCCTTCAGGGACCTGGACGGCTCCGGGATGCACGTGCACTTCAGCCTGCTGGACCGGGATGGCCGCAACGTCTTCGGGCCCGCGCCCGCGGCGTCGACGCCGGACGCCTACCCGGACGCCTTGCGCCACGCGGTGGGCGGCATGCTGGCGAAGATTCCCGAGTCGCTGGCGATCTTCGCGCCAAACGCCAATTCCTACCGGCGCTTCCGCCCCGGCTTCTTCGTGCCCATCGCGCCGAACTGGGGGCCCAATCACCGGCAGGTCGCGCTGCGGATCCCGACCTCCGACGACGCCAACGTCCGCCTCGAGCATCGCGTGGCCGGCGCCGACTGCAACCCGTACCTGGCCATGGCCGCGATCCTGGCCGCCGCCCATGCCGGCATCACCGGTCGCATCGAGCCGCCGCCCATGATCCGGGAGGGCGAGCCGGTGGGCCTGCCGACGGGTCCGTCGCCCCGGTGGGAGTCGGCCCTGGCGGCCTTCGACGCCAGCACCCTCTGGCCGGACTATTTGGGCGCCGAATTTTGCCGGGTGTACAGCGCCGCGCGGCGCTTCGAGGCGGAGGCGTACCACGCGGAGGTGCCGGGGCTGGACTACGAGTGGTACCTGGGAGCCCTGTGAGCGCACCCTGACTCCAGACTTCCCCCGACCCGGTCTCGCGGCGTAGGCTTGGCCAAGCCCCGAAACAGGGGCCTGACCCCGATAACCAGAATGACAGGGGACTCCCGTGGCTGACGCCTTCATCTTCGATCACGTCCGCACGCCCCGTGGCCGGGGCAAGCCCAACGGCTCGCTCCACGAGGTCACGCCCATCGAGCTCCTGACCCAGGTGCTGAAGGCGCTGCGGGACCGCAACCAGCTGGACACGAGCCGCCTCGACGACGTCATCATGGGCTGCGTGGCGCCGGTGGGCGAGCAGGGCGCCGACATCGCGCGGGTCGCCGTGCTGAACGCCGACTACGCCGTGACCGTGCCCGGCAAGCAGCTGAACCGCTTCTGCGCCTCGGGCCTGGAGGCGGTGAACACCGCGGCGGCCCAGGTGATGTCGGGCCAGTCGGACCTGTGCATCGGCGGCGGCGTCGAATCCATGTCCCGGGTGCCCATGGGCTCCGACGGCGGCGCCATGGCGAGCGATCCCCAGGTGGCCTACAAGACCTACTTCGCCCCCCAGGGCATCGGTGCCGATCTCATCGCCACCAGGTACGGCATCAGCCGCGAGTACTGCGACGCCTACGCCGCCGAGAGCCAGAGGCGTGCCGCCCACTCCTGGGCCTCCGGGTGGTTCCGGAAGTCCGTGCTGCCGATCAGGGACTCGCTCGGCATCACGCTGCTGGATCACGACGAGCACATGCGGCCGGACACCACCGCCGCGGGCCTCGCCGAGCTGAAGCCCGCCTTCACCGCGATGGGCGAGCAGTTCGGCTTCGACTCGGTGGCCCTGCAGCGCTACCCGGAGGTGGAGCGCATCAATCACGTGCACACGGGCGGCAACTCGTCCGGCATCGTGGACGGCGCGGCGGGGGTGCTCGTCGGTACCCGCGAGATGGGCAAGGCGCTGGGCCTGAAGCCCCGGGCGCGCATCGTCGGCTTCGCCTCCATCGGCTCCGAGCCGACCATCATGCTCACCGGCCCCGGACCTTCGGCCCGCAAGGCGCTGAAGCGCTGTGGCATGCAGGCCCGGGACATCGACCTCTTCGAGCTGAACGAGGCCTTCGCCTCGGTCGTGCTGCGCTTCATGCAGGAGCTCGACATCTCCCACGACCGGATCAACGTCAACGGCGGCGCCATCGCCATGGGGCATCCCCTGGGCGCGACGGGCGCCATGATCCTCGGCACCGTGCTGGACGAGCTGGAGCGCCGGCAGAAGGCCACGGCGCTGGTCAACCTGTGCATCGGTGCCGGCATGGGCACCGCCACCATCATCGAGCGGGTGTGAGCATGACCAGGGCCACAGAACAGGCCATCCAGATCGTCGTCGACGCCGACGGCATCGCCACGCTCACCATCGACCTGCCCGGCCGGTCAATGAACGTCATTACCCCGGCGCTGACCGCCGAGCTGGCGGCCGCGGTGGACCGGATCGCCGGCGACGCGTCGATCAAGGCAGCCATCATCACCTCCGGCAAGCCGGCCTTCATCGCCGGCGCGGACCTGATGGACATCGTCAACTTCTACGGCAGCGGGGCCAGCGGCCCGGAGCTCATGCGGGAGATCAGCCGGTACTCGGGTGTCCTGCGCAAGCTGGAGAGCTGCGGAAAGCCCGTGGCTGCCGCCATCAACGGCACGGCCCTGGGCGGCGGGCTGGAGCTGTGCCTGGCCTGCCACTTCCGCGTGCTCAGCAACGACCCGAAGGCCGTCGTGGGCCTGCCCGAGGTCCAGGTGGGCCTGCTGCCCGGCGCCGGCGGCACCCAGCGGCTGCCGCGCCTGATCGGCATCCAGCCCGCGCTGGAACTGATGACCCAGGGCACCCACGTGGAGCCGGAAAAGGCGAAGGCCCTCGGCATCGTGCATGCCCTGGCGCCGGCTGGCGACGTGGTGAGCGTCGCCCGGCGCTGGCTGAAGGAGGCCGCGGACCCGGTGCAGCCCTGGGACAAGAAGGGTTTCCGGTGGCCCGGCGGCGCGGGCGCCCTGCATCCCGGTGCCCAGCAGACCTTCATGGCCGGCTCCGCCCTGGTCGCCGACAGGACCCAGCACAACTACCCGGCGCCCATTGCGATCCTCTCGGCGGTCTACGAAGGCAGCATCGTGCCGTTCGACACCGGGCTGAAGATCGAGGCGCGCTATTTCACCAGCCTCCTGCTCGACCCCGTGTACCGGAACATGACCCGCACGCTGTTCATCAACAAGGGCGCGGCGGACAAGCTGGTGCGCCGGCCAGCGGGCGTCGCGAAATCGAAGGTCACGCGCCTCGGCATGCTCGGCGCCGGCATGATGGGCGCGGGCATCGCCTACGTCTCGGCCCGCGCCGGCATGGACGTGGTGCTGCTGGACACGACGAAGGAAGCGGCGGACAAGGGCAAGGACTACTCCCGCGCGCTGCTCCAGAAGCGCGTGGACCAGGGCCGCACGCCGGCGGCCGAGATGGACGCCATCCTCGCCCGCATCCACCCGACCACGGACTACGCCGACCTCGCCGGCTGCGAGCTGGTGATCGAGGCCGTGTTCGAGAGCCGGGACATCAAGGCCGACGTCACGCGGAAGGCCGAGGCGGTGATCCCGGAGACCGCCATCTTCGCCTCCAACACGTCCACGCTGCCGATCACGGGGCTGGCGGAGGCGTCGAAGCGGCCCGGGAGCTTCATCGGCCTGCACTTCTTTTCCCCGGTGGACAAGATGCCGCTCGTCGAGGTGATCCTGGGCAGGAAGACCTCCGGCGAGGCCCTGGCCCGGGCCCTCGACTACGTGCAGCAGATCCGCAAGACGCCCATCGTGGTGAATGACAGCCGGGGCTTCTATACCAGCCGCGTCTTCATGACCTACGCCAACGAGGGCATGGCGCTGCTGCAGGAAGGCGTGGTGCCCGCGCTGATCGAGAACGCCGGGAAGCAGGCCGGCATGCCCGTGGGGCCACTGGCCGTGCATGACGAGGTCAGCATCGAGCTGTCGGCGAAGATCTACCAGCAGACCAGGGCCGATCTCGGCGACCGCTACACCGGCCCGTCCGCCATCGCCGTGGCGCTCAAGTTTGTCGAGGAGCTGGACCGGAAGGGCAAGAAGTACGGCAAGGGCTTCTACGAGTACCCGAAGGAGGGGAAGAAGTTCCTCTGGCCGGGAATCGCGGCAGTCTATCCCCCGGCTGCGCACCAGCCCGGCGTGGATGAGGTGAAGAAGCGCCTGCTCTACGTGCAGGCGGTGGAGACCGCCCGCTGTCTCGAGGAAGGCGTGGTCACGGAGCCGGCCGACGCCGACATCGGGTCGATCCTCGGCTGGGGTTATCCCGCCTGGACCGGCGGCACGCTCTCGTTCATCGAGACCGTGGGGCTGAAGGCGTTCGTGGCCGAGTGCGACCGGCTCGCGGCAGCCTACGGGCCGCGCTTCGAGGTGCCCGCGTCGCTCCGGGAACGGGCGGCGAGGGGAGAGCCCTTCTACCCGGCCCACGGCACGAGCCGTTCGGCGGCCTGAGCCATGGAGCGCCGCCTCTTCGAACCCGAGCACGACATGTTCCGCGACTCGGTGCGCCGCTTCTTCCAGAACGAAGTGGCGCCCCACCGGGACCGCTGGCACGCGGAGGGCCAGATTGACCGGGACATCTACCGGAAGGGCGGCGAGCAGGGCCTGCTGCTGATGCAGGTCGGCGAGGAGTACGGCGGCGCCGGCATCCGGGACTTCCGCTACGAGCAGATCCTGCTGGAGGAAAACCTCCGCTACGGGGACAGCGGCCTGTACTTCACGCTGCATTCCCGCCTCGTGGCGCCCTACATCGAGGGGCTCGGCACGGCGGAGCAGAAGCGCCGCTTCCTGCCCGGGTGCGTCAGCGGCGAGACCATCCTCGGCATCGCGATGACCGAGCCCGGCGCCGGCAGCGACCTGGCCGGGATGAAGACCCGGGCCGAGGACAAGGGCGATCACTTCCTGCTGAACGGCGCGAAGACCTACATCTCCAACGGCATCAATGGCGACCTGTTCGTGGTGGCCGCCCGCACCGGGCCCGGCCGGCAGCTGGGCCTGTTCCTGGTGGAACGGGGCATGGCGGGCTTCGCCCGGGGCCGCAACCTGAAGAAGATGGGCCTCAACTCCCAGGACACTGCGGAGCTGTTCTTCGAGAACGTGCAGGTGCCGAGGGCCAACGTGCTGGGCGACCCGGCGCGGGGGTTCTACTACCTGATGGAGTACCTGGTGGACGAACGGCTCATCTCGGCCGCCCAGTACGTTGCCGCCAGCCAGGTGGCCTTCGACCTGACCCTCGACTACATCCGGGAGCGGCGCATCTTCGGCCAGGCCGTCGGCGACTTCCAGGTCAACCGCTTCAAGATGGCGGACATGCGCACCCAGATCGACATCGCCCAGGTGTTCGTCGACCACTGCGTGATGGAGTTCAACGCCGGGCGGCTCGACGCTGCCGACATCGCCCGGGCCAAGCTCTTCTGCAGCGAGCTCGAGGGCCGCGTCACCGACGAATGCGTCCAGCTGCACGGCGGGGCCGGCTACATGGACGAGTACCGGATCTCCCGCATGTACCGGGATGCGCGGGTGTCCCGCATCTATGCCGGGTCGTCGGAAGTGATGCGGGAGATCATCGCCCGGTCAATCGGGCTGGATCCCAGAAAGCCCGCGCCGAAGAACTGATGGGCCCACTGGCAGGACTGCGTGTCCTCGAGGTGGCCAGCATCGGCCCCGGTCCCTTCTGCGGGATGCTCCTCGGGGACATGGGCGCGGACGTGATCCGGGTGGACCGGCCCGGACAGGATCCGCTCGCAACCATTGACCCGTTGCGCCGCAACCGGCGCAGCATCGCGCTGAACCTGAAGCACGCCGATGGCGTGCGCACCCTGCTGCGGCTGGCGGAGCAGGCCGATGCGCTGATCGAGGGCTTCCGGCCGGGCGTCGCCGAGCGGCTGGGTATCGGTCCGGAGGCCTGCCGGCAGCGCAATCCCCGGCTGGTGTACGGCCGGGTGACCGGCTGGGGCCAGGACGGTCCGCTGGCCGGCGCTGCCGGCCATGACCTCAACTACATCGCCCTGTCCGGCGCGCTGCACGCCTTCGGCATCCCCGGCGAGCCGCCGGTGCCACCGCTGAACCTGCTCGGGGACTTCGGCGGCGGGGGCATGCTGCTGGCCTTCGGCCTGGTGTGCGCGTTGCTCGAGACCGCGCGCTCCGGCCGCGGGCAGGTGGTGGACGCGGCCATGCTCGACGGCGTCAACGCGCAGATGGCCATGTTCCACGGCTTCCGGGCCGCCGGACTCTTCGACGGCCAGACCGGCACCCACTTCCTGAGCGGGGCCGCGCACTTCTACGCCACCTACGAGACCCGGGATGGCAAGTACCTGGCCGTGGCGGCGCTGGAGCCGAAGTTCTACCAGGACCTAATCCGGCGGGCTGGCCTGGACCCCGCCCGCTTCGGGGCGCACGGCCTGGGCGCGCATCCCGCGGCGGATCCCGGGTGGCCGGCCCTGAAGGCCGAGCTCGCCGCCGTCTTCCGCACCAGGACCCGCGACGAGTGGTGCGCCCTGCTGGAGGGCACGGACGCCTGCGTCGCGCCCGTGCTGACGGTCGCCGAGGCCGGCGGCCACCCCCACAACGTGGCCCGGCGCGCCTTCATCACTGTCAACGGCGTCCCGCAGAGCGCGCCGGCACCGCGCTTCAGCGCCACGGCGCCGGCCGAGCCGTCGCCTCCGGTATCGCCAGGCACCCACAGCCGCGCGGTGCTCCGGCAGGCGGGCTTCCCGGATGACGAGATCGATCAGCTGCTGGCCGCCGGGGCGGTGGTGCAAGCCTGATGGGCGTCACCGTGCCCATCATCGCGGGTGATGGCACGGTGCTGCAGGGAACCGTGTATGCGCCGGCGGGCGGGCACACCTGGCTGCTCATCAACTCGGCGATGGGCGTCCGCCGGCGCTACTACCGCCACCTGGCCCGGCACCTGGCCGCACAGGGCATCGGCGTGCTGACCTACGACTACCGGGGCATGGGCGATTCCGTGCTGGATCGTCACAGTTTCCGGCGGGTTCGCCTCGAGGACTGGGGCCGCAAGGACTTTCCGGCGGCGCTCCGCTGGCTGCGTGCCACCCGGGGGCCGGAGCGGGTGGTCGTGCTGGGTCACTCGGTCGGTGGCCAGTTGCTGGGCATCGCGCCGGAGATCACCGGGGTCGACGCCCTCGTTGGCGTGGCAGCCCAGTCGGGCTACTGGCGCCACTGGGATGGCCTCGAGCGGGCGAAGGTCTTCGCCCTCTGGTACGCGGCAGTCCCCTTGCTGACCAGCGTGGGCGCCTCGTTCCCGTCATCGCTGCTCGGCCTCGGCCAGGACATCCCCCGCGGCGTCGCCCGCCAGTGGGCGGAGTGGGGCAGGGACCCGGAGTACATCCGCAGCCGCACCGTCGGTCCCCGGCCCCAGTACCACGCCGAGGTGCGCTGCCGGCTGCGAACCTACCTCATCCCGGACGACAACCTCGCGCCGCCGCGGGCCTCCCAGGCCTGGCACGACTGGTTTCCGAACGCGGAGCGGGAGGTCGTCGAACTGGGCGCGCGCGATGCCGCCGGCAGGAGGGTCGGGCACTTCGGCTTCTTCGACCCCGAAGTCGGCGCGGCTGCGTGGCCCGGCCTGGCGGACTTCATTCGGGGAGGATGAGATGCAGGGTTTGATGATGGACGTGCCGCTCACAGTCACGGGCATCCTGCGGCACGCCCGGCTGAATCACCCGGAGCAGCAGGTCGTCTCGATCACGGCGGATCACCCGCGGCACCGCTATACCTACGGCGAGGCCTTTGCCCGGAGCGCGCAGCTCGCCAACGCCCTCGACCGCCTGCAACTGCCGGCCGGCGCGCGGATCGCAACCCTGGCCTGGAACGATTTCCGTCACCTGGAGCTGTTCTATGCGGTGGCCTGCGCCGGGCGGATCCTCCATACCGTCAATCCCCGCCTGCTGCCGGAGCAGATTGCCTGGATCATCAATGACGCGGGTGCCACCATGCTCTTCGCGGCACCCGAGTTCGCGCCGCTGCTGGCGAAGCTCACGCCGCATCTGGTCCACGTGCGGACGATCGTGTTCATGACTGGCCCCGCCCACCTGCCGCCCGCGTCCCCGGCGCCCCTGCTGGCGGACGCCCGCTGCTACGAGCAGCTGCTGGCGGGCGAACCTCCCGAATTCAACTGGCCGGACCTGGACGAGCGCACGGCGTGCTCCCTCTGCTACACGTCCGGTACCACCGGGCATCCGAAGGGCGTTCTCTATAGCCATCGTTCCACCGTGCTTCACGCCATGGCGGCTGCCGGCGCCGACGTGATGGGCGTGACGGCCCGGGACGGCGTGCTGCCCGTCGTGCCGATGTTCCATGTGAATGCCTGGGGCATCCCGTTCATCGTGCCGATGACCGGGGGCAAGCTGGTCCTGCCCGGCCGCGGCGCCGGCGATCCGGCCACCCTCGTGGACCTGATAAACACCGAGCGCGTGACCGTCGCGCTGGGCGTGCCGACCGTCTGGCTGGCGTTACTCCAGTATCTGGCGGCGACGGGAGTGCGGCTGCCGAGCCTGAAGCGCACGGTCGTCGGCGGCGCCGCGTGTCCCCAGGCCGTCATCGACGAGTTCCGCGACCGGCATGGCGTCGAGACCCACCATGCCTGGGGCATGACGGAAACCTCGCCGCTCGGCACCTTCAACTCGCCAAAGCCCGGGCAGGAGAAGCTGCCACTGGAGGCGGCGCGCGCGCTGCAGGCCAAGCAGGGCCGCAGCGTGTTCGGCGTCGAGATGCGCATCGTCGGCGACGACGGCCACGAACTGCCCCGGGACGGCCGCACCTTCGGCTCCCTCCAGGTGCGCGGGCCGTTCGTCGCCAGCGGCTACTACGGGATGGAGAAGAGCGACGTGCACACGGTGGATGGCTGGTTCGATACCGGCGACGTGGCCACCATCGACCCGGACGGCTACATGCAGATCACCGACCGGACCAAGGACGTCATCAAGTCGGGCGGGGAGTGGATCAGCTCCATCGAGCTGGAGAACCACACGGTGGGCCATCCCGCGGTGGCTGAGGCGGCCGTCATCGGCGTCGCGCACCCGAAATGGTCGGAGCGCCCGCTGCTGATCGTGGTGCTGAAGCCGGGCGAGACCGTGTCCCGGGACGACCTGCTGGCGTTCCTGGCCGGCAAGGTCGCCAGCTGGTGGGTGCCCGACGATGTCGTCTTCGTGCCGGAGATCCCGCACACCGGTACGGGGAAGATCAACAAGATCCAGTTGCGGGAGCAGTACCGCGACCATCTCAAGAAGGAGTAAGCCATGAACCTCCAGATAGCCGCGATATACGCCAGCCTCCTGGCGATCCTCTACGTCATCCTCAGCTACCGCGTGGCGAAGCGGCGCATCCGCTTCCAGGTCGGGCTGGGCACCGGCCAGAACGCGGAGCTGGAGCGGGCCATCCGGATCCATGGAAATTTCGCGGAGTACGTGCCGTTTGCGCTGCTGCTTCTGGCGTTCTTCGAGGCGGGCGGGGGCGCGGCCTGGGCGGTGCACGGGGCGGGCGCGGCGTTGCTGGTCGCGCGCGGACTGCACGCGATGGGGCTGAGCCAGTCGTCGGGCCGGAGTCCCGGCCGCTTCAGCGGAGTGGTTGCAACCTGGCTGGTCATGCTCGCGCTGGCGATCGGCAACCTCGCGTTGCGATTGTCCTGACTAGCCGTTTCCACCAATGAGATGAAGCCGGGCGCGGCGGAAGCCGTGCTTGAGGATCTTGCGGGCGAGACCCGTGTCGGCGGTGGCGAACTCCGCATCGGCAAGTTCGGCCAGCGCAAGGTAGAAGCAGTCGTACGCCGGGTGGCGGATCTCTAACGCGAGGTCCAGTGCCTGCGGTACGAGTGCCGCGCAGCTCACCAGTTCGCGAAAGACCTTTGGTAGCTCGATCGCGAGTTCCCTGGCCTGATCCACGCGGGCTTCGCCACGGGCAACCTTTTTCCAGGCTGTATTGCAGACCTCGGCAACGATCAGGTCCGGGGCGATCAGGACGTTTTCCTCTTGGGCCAGGTGCCGAGCCGAACGATGGCCTGACTCGGCAAAGAACCATTTGGTGGCGACGCTCGCGTCGACGACCAGGATCAACGGTCCCGGTCCTCGCGAATCATCCTGGTGCTGTCCGATTGCCGCTTGGACTGGGGTCCCATGGCGCGTATGCGGTCAATGATGGCCAGGCGGCGGGCAACCTCTGGCAGCGCGGCCTCGCGCAGCAGGTCGCGCAGGGACTGCTCCAGTGACTTGCCTTCTGCCGCGGCCCGCTTCTTCAGGGCGTCCACGACCTCGTCCTCCAGGTTGCGGATCAACAGCTGTGCCATGACCGTCCCTCCGTGGTGATAGCAGCCATGCTAGCACCCGTCGGCCGGCGGAGGCCACGACAAGAGTCAGGTTATGGTGGGCTGGGGGATGGTTGATAGTCGGGAAACAGCGGCAAATCGGGAGAAATGCCGGTCGCGGCGGTCGCCGCTCCTACCCGGTGATCCGGCCGGCCCGGGCGAAGCGCATCCGCCAGTAGGCGTTGCCGAAGCTGTCCAGGGACACCTGGTTGCCGGTGCTCGGGGCGTGCACGAAGCGGCCCTCGCCCAGGTAGATCGCCACATGGGAGGTGCGGCTGCCGTCCCTGAAGAACAGCAGGTCCCCGGCCTGGGCGTTCTCGAGGGTCACGGGCGCGGTGGCGTCCATCTGGTCGGCGGCGGTGCGGGGCAGGCGGAGCCCTGCGTTGGAGTAGGCGTACTGCACGAGGCCGCTGCAGTCGAAGCCCTGGGGCGTCGAGCCGCCCCAGCGGTAGGGCACGCCGACCATCTGCATGGCGGTGAAGACCACCTGGGAACGGACCGGGTCGGCGGGTTGCGCAATGCCGGGGGGAGGGACGGGGAAGCCGGCGGCGCCGTCCGGCGCGCGGGGCGGGCTGCTGCAACTCGTCAGGCCGACGGCAAGGGCCGCGACGAGCGGTGCGAGGAGTCGTAAAAGACCGCGTTGCAGTGCCATTTGCGAGAAGCCCGGGGGCCGCGCCAGGCCGTGAGTTTACACCGGGTCGCGGGCTCCGCGTCCCGGCCGCTGATCACAAAGTGTGCGCCGGACCCGCCGCCCCTCTATAATCCGCGGCCTTTCGTCCCCCCGGCTCCCCCCATGAATGACCTGACGGCCCCCGACAATTCCAGGGCGACCGCGAAGCTGCGGAATATCGCCATCATTGCCCACGTGGACCACGGCAAGACCACCCTCGTGGACAAGCTGCTGCGCCAGTCGAGCACGCTCGACGCCCGCTTCCAGTTGCCCGAGCGCGCGATGGATTCCAACGCCATCGAGAAGGAGCGGGGCATCACGATCCTGGCCAAGAACACGGCCATCCTCTGGCAGGACTACCGGATCAACATCATCGATACCCCCGGCCACGCCGATTTCGGTGGCGAGGTGGAGCGGGTGCTGTCCATGGCCGACAGCGTGCTGCTGCTCGTGGACGCGGTGGACGGGCCCATGCCCCAGACCCGCTTCGTGACCCAGAAGGCCTTTGCCCAGGGCTTCACGCCCATCGTCGTCATCAACAAGATCGACCGGGACGGCGCCCGCCCGGGCTGGGTGCTGGACCAGACCTTCGAGCTGTTCGACCGCCTCGGCGCCACGGACGCCCAGCTGGACTTCCCGGTGATCTACGCCTCGGCCCTCAACGGCTACGCCGGCCTGGAGCCCGACGTGCGGGCGGGCGACATGACGCCGCTCTTCGAGGCCATCGTCAGGCACGTTCGCCCTCCCCAAGTGGACCCGGAGGGCCCGCTGCAGCTCCAGGTCTCGAGCCTGGACTACGACTCCTACGTGGGCATGCTCGGCATTGGCCGAATCACCCGCGGCCGGGCCAACGCGGGTTCCAACGTGAGCGTCGTCGGTGCCGACGGCAAGGTCCGCAACGGCAAGATCGGCGAGCTCTACGGCTTCCTCGGCCTCAACCGCTACAAGGTGGACCAGGCCAGCGCCGGTGACATCGTCGTGTTCAGCGGCATCGAGGAGCTGTTCATCTCCGACACGGTCTGTGACCGGGAGCACCCGGAAGGGCTGCCGCCGCTGAAGGTGGACGAGCCCACCATCACCATGACCTTCCTGGTGAACAAGTCGCCCTTCGCCGGCAAGGAAGGCAAGTTCCTCACCAGCCGCCACATCAAGGAGCGGCTGGAACGGGAGCTGAAGCACAACGTGGCGCTCCGCGTCGAGCCCACCGGTGATCCCGACAAGTTCCAGGTGTCTGGCCGCGGCGAGCTGCACCTGTCCATCCTCATCGAGAACATGCGGCGCGAAGGTTACGAGCTGGCGGTGTCCCGGCCGGAAGTCATCCTGCAGGAGATCGACGGCGTGGTGTGCGAGCCCTGGGAGCAGCTCACCGTGGACTTCGAGGAGGCCTACCAGGGTGCGGTGATGAGCCGCCTCGCCGAGCGCAAGGGCGAGCTGCTCACCATGACGCCGGACGGCAGCGGCCGGTTGCGCCTGGAGTACCGCATCCCGGCGCGGGGGCTCATCGGCTTCCGCACCGAGTACCTCACCTGCACGGCGGGCACCGGCCTGATCTACCACGTCTTCGACAGGTACGACCGGCGCATTCCCGCGGCCATCGGCCAGCGGGTGAACGGCGTGCTGGTCTCCATGGTGACCGGCAAGGCCCTGGCCTACGCGCTGTTCAGCCTGCAGGAGCGGGGCCGGCTCTTCATCGGTCACGGCGACCCGGTGTACGAGGGCATGCTGTGTGGCATCCACAGCCGGGGGAACGACCTGGTCGTGAATCCCACCAAGGCCAAGCAGCTCACCAACATCCGGGCCGCCGGCACGGACGAGGACCTGCTCCTCACGCCGCCGATCCGCATGTCGCTGGAACAGGCCCTGGAGTTCATCGACGACGACGAACTGGTGGAGGTCACGCCCACCAGCATCCGCCTGCGGAAGAAGCTGCTGCTGGAGACGGACCGCAAGCGGGACTCGCGCCAGCGGGCGTAGCAGCGCCTTGTAGGAGCGCCTTCAGGCGCGCTACATTGCCGCCCGTGTTGGTCGCGGCTGAAGCCGCTCCTACCTGAAGAAAAACAAAGAGTTGCCATAATGTCTGAATACCAGGCTCCAGTCCGCGAACTGCTCTTTGCCATCCGCGACCTCGCCGGCTTGGACCGGCTCACGGCGCTCCCCGGCTACGGCGAGGCGACAGCCGACACCGTCGAGGCGATCCTGGAGGAGGCGGCCGCGCTGGCAGCCAATGTCATCAGCCCGACCAACGGGATCGGCGACCGGCAGGGCACCCGGGTCGAGGGCGGCGGCGTGGTCGTCCCCGCCGAGTTCAAGGCCATCTACCGGGAGTACCAGGCCGGCGGCTGGGCCGCCGTCACCGCCCCGGAGGAGTTCGGCGGGCAGGGCCTGCCGTTCCTGCTGGGCGTCGCCCTGGAGGAGATGTGGTGCTCGGCGAATCTCGCCTGGTCCCTCTGCCCGATGCTCACCGAGGGCGCCGCCCGGGCCATCGAGGCCCACGGCAGCGAGGCGCTGCGCAAGGCCTACCTGCCGAAGATGACCGCCGGCGAGTGGACCGGCACCATGAACCTCACCGAGCCCCAGGCAGGCACCGACCTGGCGGCGCTGCGCACCCAGGCCGTGCCGGATGGCGATCACTACCGCATCAGCGGGCAGAAGATCTTCATCACCTGGGGCGACCACGACATGACGGAGAACGTGGTGCACCTGGTGCTCGCCCGCCTGCCCGACGCGCCGCCCGGCGTTCGCGGTATTTCGCTGTTCCTCGTGCCCAAGTTCCTCCTGAAGGCGGACGGTACGCCCGGCGAACGGAATGGCGTGCGGCCGATTTCCGTCGAGCACAAACTGGGCATCCACGGCAGCCCCACCTGCGTGATGGCTTTTGACAAGGCCGTCGGCTACCTCGTCGGCGAGCTCAACAACGGCCTCGCCGCCATGTTCACGATGATGAACCACGCCCGCCTCGGCGTCGGGCTGGAAGGCGTCGCCGTCTCCGAGCGCGCCTACCAGAGGGCCCGCGCCTATGCGAAGGACCGGGTGCAGGGCCGCGTGGCCGGCGAGACGGGTCGCGCGCCGATCATCCGCCATGCCGACGTGCGCCGCATGCTGTTCACCATGAAGGCCTACATCGAGGCGATGCGGAGCATTGCCTACGTCACGGCGGCCGATCTCGACCTCGCCCGTCGCCACCCGGACGAGGCCACCCGTGCCCGGCACCAGTCCCGCGTGGAGCTGATGACGCCGGTGGTGAAGGGCTGGTCCACGGAGATGGGCCAGGTGCTCACCTCACTGGCCGTGCAGGTTCATGGAGGGATGGGTTACGTGGAGGAGACCGGTGTTGCCCAATACCTGCGCGATGCGCGCATAACCACGATCTACGAGGGCACCACCGGCATCCAGGCCAACGACCTGGTGGGCCGCAAGATCCTGCGGGACGGCGGCGAGTCCCTGAAACAGCTGCTGGCCGAGCTGCGGGCCTTCGAGGCCGAGCTGGCGCCGGCGGCCGGGCTCGCTGTCATCAGCAGGGGTCTGGCAGAGGGTCGCCAGGCCATCGAGGCAGCGGGCGCCTGGCTGGCCGCCAATCACGCGCGGCATCCGGCCGCGCCCGGCGCGGCGTCTTACCACATGCTGATGTTGCTCGGCACGGTCACGGGCGGCTGGCAGCTGGCGCGGGCGGCCCTGATCGCCCGGGAGCGCATTGCGGCCGGGGCGACCGGCCCGGACCGGGACTTCTACCAGGCCAAGATCGTCACGGCGACGTTCTACGCCGAGCAGTTCCTCCCTCTGGCCACCGCCCACCTGCGGGCCCTCCAGGCTGGCCCGGACAGCCTGCTCGCCATGACCGACGACCAGTTTTAAGAGGCACCGGGTTTGGCATCTGGGCATTTGCGCGGCTTCGCCGCGCAAATGCCCAGATGCCAAACCCGGTGCCTCTCCAAGTACAATCCCCGGCCCCGACTAGAGCGACTGCCCCCATGGCCACCAAAAAGCCCGGCTTCACCACCCGACAGGTCCATGCAGGCGTCGTGCCCGACCCGGTCACCGGGGCGATCCTCACGCCGATCTACCAGACCACCACCTACGTCCAGGAATCGGTGGACCGCTACCTGGCCAAGGGCTATTCCTATTCCCGCTCTGCCAATCCCACCGTCCGCGCCCTGGAGAACAAGCTCACGGACCTGGAGGGCGGGACGGATACCATCTGCTTCGGCACCGGCATGGCGGCCATCAACGGCCTCTACCTGGCCTACCTGAACGCGGGCGACCACGCCATCGTCTCGGACGTCGTCTACGGCGGCACCTACCGGCTCAGCACCAAGGTGTACTCCCGCTTCGGCGTCGAATTCTCCTTCGTTGACACCTCCGACGCGGCCAACGTGCGCAAGGCGGTCCGCAGGAACACGAAGCTGATCCTCACCGAGACGCCGGCGAATCCCACGCTGAAGCTCACCGACCTCCGTGCCGTCTCGGACGTGGCCCGGGAGCACGGGATCCTGCACGCGGTGGACAACACCTTCCTGACGCCCTACTACCAGCGCCCGCTGGAGCTTGGCGCCGACCTGGTCATCCACAGCACCACCAAGTACTTCGATGGCCACAACGCCACCGTGGGTGGCGCGATCGTGGTCAGCAGCGAGGAGCAGGCGAAGTCGATCCGCTTCATCATGAACGCGGGCGGCATGATCATGTCGCCCCAGGTGGCCTTCCTGACCCTGCAGGGTTGCAAGACGCTGTCGGTGCGCATGGAGCGCCAGGCCGCCAACGCCCTCGCCATCGCGAAGTTCCTCGAGGGCCATCCGCAGGTCACCTGGGTTGCCTACCCGGGGCTGCCGTCGTTTCCCCAGCACGAGCTGGCGAGGCGCCAGGCCTCCGGCTTCGGCGCCATGCTGTCCTTCGAGGTGAAGGGCGGCGTCGCGGCGGGGAAGGCCCTGATGGACCGCATCAGGCTGTGGACCCTGGCCGAGAACCTGGGATCCGTGGAATCCCTGATCACCCACCCGGTGACCATGACCCACGCGGACGTGGAGCCGGCGGAGCGCCAGCGCATCGGGCTGACCGACGGCCTGGTCCGGCTCTCCGTGGGCCTCGAGGACGCGGACGACCTGATCGCGGCCCTGCGGGACGCCCTGGACGGGTAGGAGCGGCTTCAGCCCCGACCCGGAAATTGGGGACATGCTTCAATTCCCGAGCCCTTGTTAGACGCCGGCTTTCCTGGCGGGAATTGAAGCATGTCCCCAATTTCCGGGTCGGGGCTGAAGCCGCTCCTGCCCGGCCTTGAAATCCATCCGGCCGTCCCTAGATCCCGGTCATGCGCGGCGCGGTAAGGCCGCGCCCTAACCAGGAGGAGATCGGGACATGACCCTTGTTAACTGGAGCCCCCTGCGGGAGCTCGACGACCTGTTCAACCAGTACGGGCGGCTGATGGGCCGTTCCGCCACGCCGACTGCCGAGCGCGGCGATGGCAACGTCGTCGAGTGGCGGCCCGTCGCCAACATCTCGGAAACCGCCGACGACTACCTCATCAAGGCCGAGCTGCCGGAAGTGGCGAAGAAGGACATCGACGTCTCCGTGCACGAGGGCGTGATCACCATCCGCGGCGAGCGGCGCCTCGAAAATCGCACCAGCGACGAGAAGCATCACCGCATCGAGTCGTTCTACGGGTCCTTCGCCCGCAGCTTCACGCTGCCGGCCGACGTGGACGAGACCAAGATCCAGGCCGAGAGCAAGGACGGGGTGCTGACCGTGCGCCTGCCGAAGACCGAGGCGCGGAAGCCCCGGCCAATCGAGGTCCAGGTTCGCTGACGGCGGTTAGCGGCGGCGGGGAGCACGGACGCTGCCCGCCGCCCGTCCATTTGACTTGATGCGGTGCCGATTTGACCGAATCCGGAATTGCGCTTCTGGTGCGCGCCGAAACAGTGAGCCGGTGCCGGTTTCCCGGGCGCCATACTGACTAGTCTTTCCCCGGGCTTTGCGGGCTGCAGCGGCGGAGGAGATTCCACTGCCGTTGCCTTCCATCCGAGGAATGGCTGATGAGTCGGTTGCGTTGGCACGCCGGGTTCTCCCGTCAGGTTCCGGGCCTGGCCATCGCGCTGGCCGCGCTGGGGCAACTGCCCGGCGTGGCCGCCGCGGATTCGCTATTCCCCGTGAGTTTGCCCTTCACACTGGACCTGACCTGGTCCGCCTCGCTCGATCCCGTGCCGCCGGCGCCCGCGCCCGCGGACGCGCCCGAGCTGCTCCCCCCGTTCCACTTCGACGACGAGCCCATCGAGCTGTTCGCGCAGGAAACGCCGTCGCCGGGGCTGCAGTTGCTGTTCAATCCCGATGACGAGGAAGTCTTCCTGGGCTGGCAGTTCGAGTTCTAGTCCCGGGCCCGGCCCCGGTTCCCGGCATCACCTGACCGGGCAGGTTTGGGTGGCCCGCCCGGCCCCCGCTACAATGCCGGCCCCGCGCCGCTCACCGGCGCGCCCACGGCAGCCCACCTGGCATGCAGAGCTTTCGGTTACTCATACTGCTGATCCTGGGCGCCGCGGCGGCCGGGATGGCGGCGGCAACCCCCCCGGTCCCCGTGCTGCCGCCGCCGGGACCGACCGTCTTCCGCCTGCCGCAGTTGGTCCCCTGGCCGGCCGGCGCCGGACCGCGCGCTCCAGCCGGCTTCCGCGTCGAGCATTTCGCCACCGGCCTCGACAACCCGCGCTGGCTCCACGTATTGCCCAACGGCGACGTGCTGGTGGCCCAGGCCCGCACGGAGGGCATGAGCGGCATGCCGCCAGACGTGGTGGCCGTGCTGACGAAGCAGGGCGTCTTCGGCCCCAGTGCCAACTCCATCGTGCTGTTGCGGCCGACGCCGGCCGGGCTCGAGCGCCACGTGCTCCTGGACGGGCTGCACCAGCCCTTCGGCATGTTGCTGTACGGTGGGCACCTGTACGTGGCGAACACGGACGCCCTGGTGCGCTTTCCGTTCCGGGTCGGCGAGACGCGGATCAGCGCCGCGCCGGAGCCGGTCATCGCCATCCCGGCCGGTCCGGACAACAACCACTGGACGCGCAACGTCGTTGCCACGCCCGACGGTGCGCGCCTGCTCGTGTCCGTTGGCGCCGCGACCAACGTGAACGAGGAGGGCAGGGACCCGCCCGACCGGGCCGCCATCTGGGAGATCCGCCCGGACGGCAGTGGCAAGCGGCTGCTCGCCACCGGTCTCCGGAATCCGGTTGGGCTGGCGTTCGAACCTGTTACTGGCGCGCTCTGGACCACGGTCAATGAGCGCGACGGGCTCGGGCAGGACGTGCCGCCCGATTACCTCACGCGGGTCGTGGACGGGGCGTTCTACGGCTGGCCTTACGTCTACTTTGGAACCTACGTGGATCCCACCTGGCAGAAGCGCAATCCCGCCGCGGTGCAGGATGCCCGGGAGCGGGCCCGCGTCCCCGACCTGGCGCTGGGCGCCCACAGCGTGCCGCTGGGCCTGCACTTCTACCGGGGCAGGGGCTTTCCGGCGCGCTTCCGGGAGGGCGCCTTCGTGGCCCGCCGTGGCGGTGGCAGCCGCGTCGAATTCCTGGGCTTCGACGTGGTGTTCGTGCCCTTTGCGGGCGGCGCACCGGCGGCCGCGCCGGAGGCATTCCTGACGGGCTTCATTGCCGACATGACGAAGGGCCAGGTCTATGGCCGGCCCGTCGGGCTTGCGGAACTGCCCGACGGGTCGCTGCTCGTGGCCGACGATGCGGGCAACACGGTCTGGCGTATCGTGCACGGTGGCCAATGACGATTGGCCGCGCGTTGCTCCTGCTCCTTCTCTGGTCATCATGGGCCGGGGCGGAGGACACTGGCCGGCTGGCGGCCCTGGAGCTGCGCGACCAGTATGGCAACGTGGATTCCCTGGCGCGCCATGGCGGGACGCCGGTGGTGGTGGTGGTCGTGAGCGTCAGGCGCCTTGCCCTGATCGAGAAGTGGGAGAGGGACCTGACTGACCGCGTGCCCGGCATCCGTTTCCTGAACGTGGCGGACCTGCCGACGGACGTCCCCGTGGACCTCGACCGAACGGCCCTCACCCTGCAGAAGAAGGTGCCCCCTGGCGTGAACGTGCTGATGGACTCCGGGCGGGCCTGGGCCACCACCTTCGGGCTCGACACGACACTGCCGAACCTGCTCGTGTTCGATGCGGCTGGCCAGCTGACCGCGCGCTTTCGCGGCCGCTGGAGCGCGGAACTTGCGGCGGAGGTGGCCGCGGCCATGCCTCGCCCGGAGGCGGCACCGTGACCGCCGGATCCGGCACTACTTCCGTGATCCTGGTCGGTGGCGGCCTCGCCAACTGCCTGCTGGCCCTCCGGCTGCGGGCGCTCCGCCCCGAGGTGTCGCTCACGCTCATCGAGGGCGCGGACCGCCTGGGCGGGAATCACACCTGGTCCTTCCACGGCACCGACGTGCCGCCGGGGACCCTTGCCTGGCTCCGGCCGCTGGCCAGCTACTCCTGGCCCCATTACGACGTCAGGTTTCCCGGCCGGGATCGGCGCCTGACGGGCAGTTACCACTCGCTGACCTCCGAGCACCTGCACGACGTGGTGATGGCGGAACTCGGCGACTGTGTCCGGCTCAACGCCTCCGTTGCGGGCATCGCGCCCGATCGCGTGACCCTGGCCGGCGGCGGCCAGCTGGCGGCGGACCTGGTGGTAGACGGCCGCGGCCTCCGCACGTCGACCGGCGCCGGCGTCACGCTGCGCTTCCAGAAGTTCCTGGGCCAGCTCGTGCGCCTGGCGCAGCCCCACGGGCTGACCGGACCACTCCTCATGGACGCCACGGTGTCCCAGGAGCAGGGCTACCGCTTCGTCTACCTGCTGCCGTTCACGGCCACCGACGTGCTGATCGAGGACACCTACTACAGCGACACGGGCACCCTCGATCCCGGCGTGCTCCGGCAGCAGATCGCGGCCTATGCCGCTGACCGCGGCTGGCAAGTTCGGGAGCTGCTGCGGGAGGAGAACGGCGTGCTCCCCATCGTGCTCGACTGCGACCTGGCCGCATTCTGGCCCGTGGCGGACAGCGTGCCGCGCGCCGGCCTGCGGGCCGGCCTGTTTCACCACACCACAGGCTACTCGGTGCCCGAGGCGGCGGCGCTGGCGGACGCGCTGCCGGGCCTGCCTGACCTGCGCAGCACGGTGGTGGCACCGTGGATCCGGGACCGGGTCCGGCGGCGCTGGCGGGAGCAGCGGGTCTTCCGCCTGCTGAACCGCATGCTCTTCCTGGCGGCGCCGCCGGCGGACCGCTACCGGATCCTGCAGCACTTCTACCGGCTGCCCGGGTCCGTGATCGATCACTTCTACGCCGGGCGCCTCACCCTTCGCGACACGAGCCGCGTGCTGACGGGCACGCCGCCGATTCCCATCCACCACGCCCTGCGTTACGTCCTGCCGTCGAGCAGCCGTTCGCCGGGCATCACCGCCAACCTGAAAGCCCCCGGTCGTTGATGAACACAGTGATGAGCAGAACATGAGCAGGTCCGCCGCAGTGATTGGCGCGGGCTTCGGCGGCCTGGCGCTGGCCATCCGGCTGCAGTCCGCCGGTGTCCGGACCGTGTTGCTCGAGAAGCGCGAGCGGCCCGGCGGCCGGGCCTATGTCTACGAGCAGGATGGCTTTACCTTCGACGCCGGTCCCACGGTCGTGACCGCCCCGAACGCGATCGACGAGCTGTTTGCCCTGAGTGGCCGGGCGACTGGCGATTACGTGGACCTGCTGCCCGTGGACCCGTTCTACCGGCTCGTCTGGCCGGACGGCGTGACGCTCGAGTACAACGCCGACGCCGATGCCGTCAGCAGCGCCATCGCCCGCATCAGCCCCCGGGACGTGGACGGCTACCGGAGGTTCCTGAAGTTCTCCGAGGCCGTGTTCCGCGCGGGTTACCTGGAGCTGGGCACGGTGCCGTTCCAGAGCTTCTGGAGCATGATGCGCGTCGCGCCCCAGCTGATCCGGCTGCGCAGCGACCGCTCGGTCTACAGCGTGGTTTCGGACTACATGCAGGATCCCCACCTGCGGCAGGCCTTCAGCTTCCAGTCGCTGCTCATCGGCGGCAATCCCTTCCACGTCTCGTCGATCTACGCGCTCATCCATGCGCTGGAGCGCCAGTGGGGTGTGCGCTTCCCCCGCGGTGGCACCGGCGCGCTCGTGCGGGCCATGGTCCGCCTGTTCCAGGACCTGGGTGGCGAGGTGCGGCTGAACACGCCGGTGCAGGAGATCCGCCTGCGCAACGGGCGGGCCTCGGAGGTGGCTACGGCGGACGGCCGCAGCGTGGTGGTGGACGCCGTGGCGAGCAACGCCGACGTGGTGCACACCTACGCCAGCCTGCTCGCCGCGACCGACCGGGGCAAGGCCGTGGCGAAGAGCCTCACGCGGAAGCGCTTCAGCAACTCGCTCTTCGTCGTCTACTTCGGCCTCCGGCGCCAGTACCCGGAGATTGCCCACCACACCGTGCTGTTCGGCCCCCGCTACCGGGAGCTGCTGGACGACATCTTCGACCGTGGCGTCCTGCCCGACGATTTCTCGCTCTACCTGCACAACCCGTCCCGCACGGATCCCTCGCTGGCCCCGCCGGGCCAGGCCGGGTTCTACGCGCTGGCCCCGGTGCCGAACCTGGGCAAGGCGCCCATCGACTGGGGCGTGACGGGGCCGAAGTACCGGGACCGGATCCTGGATGCCCTGGAGAAGCACACGCTGCCGGGACTGCGGGCGAACCTCGTCACCTCGCGCATCTTCACCCCGGCGGATTTCGCCACCGAGCTGAACGCCCACCTGGGCTCCGCGTTCTCCCTGGAGCCCCTGCTGACCCAGAGCGCGTTCTTCAGGGTTCACAACCGGGACGATCGGATACACAATCTGTACTTCGTGGGGGCAGGCACACACCCGGGCGCGGGAATTCCCGGCGTCATCGGTTCCGCCAAGGCCACCGCGGGGCTGATGCTCGCCGATCTCCTCCGGGGCCCGGGAGCAGGCTGAGATGGACGCGGTCGTCAGCAACAGTCGGGAGATGATCCGCAAGGGGTCGCGCAGCTTCGCGCTGGCATCCCGCCTGTTCGACACCGCCACCCGCGACCATGCCTGGATGCTCTACGCCTGGTGCCGCCACTGCGACGACGAGATCGACGGGCAGGAGCTCGGCATGACGCCGGCGACCGGGACGATCACCAGCGGGATGACCAGCGGGATGACCAGCGACAAGGTGGCCAGGCTCGCCCACCTGCGGACCGAGACCCTGCGCGCGCTGGCGGGCGAGCCCGTGACCGAGCCGGCCTTCCAGGCCTTTCAGCGCGTCGCCCGCGCGCACGCCATTCCGGCGCAGCACGCACTGGAGCTGCTCGCGGGCTTCGAGATGGACGTGACGGACTACCGCTACCGCACGTTCGACGAGACGCTCCTCTACTGCTATCGCGTTGCCGGTGTCGTGGGCGTCATGATGGCCCGGGTGATGGGCGTGCGTGACCCGCGCGTGCTCCAGCGCGCGGCCGATCTCGGCATCGGCTTCCAGCTGACCAACATCTCCCGGGACGTGCTGGATGACGCGCGGAACGGGCGCTGTTACCTGCCGGCCGAATGGCTCGTGGAGGCGGGCATCCCCCTGGGCGGCATCGCGGACCCGGCCAATCGGCAGGCGCTCTTTGGCGTGGTGGAGCGCCTGCTGCAGGAGGCCGACCGCTACTACCAGTCGGCGGCGATCGGCCTGCAGTCACTCAGCTTTCGTTCCGCGTGGGCGGTGGCCACGGCGCTCGGCGTCTACCGTGACATCGGTCGGGTCGTCCGCGAGCGGGGAGTCCGGGCCTGGGACACCCGTGCCTTCGTCAGCACCCCGCGGAAGGCGCTCTACCTCTGTGGCGGCGGCCTGCGGGCCCTGCGGGCGGTCACCTGGGACCGGTGGCGCCGGGCGGCCCCGCGGGAACAGGACCTGTGGGCCGCACCGGACCTGGATGCTGGTGACCGGGCCTGATCGGCCGGGCGGGACGGTATCCGGGTGGCGCCCCTGATCATCCACAGCGTGCTGGCAATCCTCGGCATCCGCCTTGGCCTCTATTGCGTGATGGCCTGGCAGCGCCTGCGGCTCAAGCACGCCGTCGCCGGGCATTCGCCGGCCGGCCGCGAGCGCTTCTTCCTTGTCGCGCTGCCTGTCATCGCGGTGCTGATGGCGGCGATGGTCGTCAATAGCGGCGTGGCCGTCATGCGGCTGCTGTCGGCTCCCTCGCCCTGATCAGCCTGCGATCCCCGCCGCCGTGACCGGCCGGTACGCGACGCCGTCCGGTGTCGACACGGATTCCACGAGCTGCAGCCGGTCGATCGGCCAGGCGAGGGGCGCCCAGGGGAGGCCGGTGCGCACCGAGCGTACGTCCCGCGCCAGCGTCACGTGGGGCCGGTAGGGCCGGGTCTCCCGGGCGAAGCCCAGCCGGTCGAGTCGCTGCCATAGTCCGTTCACGAGGTCCCGGAGGTCGTCCGGCAGGTGCGTCGTGGCGGCGACCAGCACGCGCGGCCTTGGCCAGTGCTCCAGCCGGTCGAGGGTGATCGTCAGCGGCGGTACCGGTCCGGCGAGGGCCAGCAGCGCGGCGACCCGCGCCTCGCTCACCGCGCCGAGGAAGGCGGCGGTGACGTGCACTCCGGCCAGCGCAACCGGCCTGCCCGAGAGCGGGAAGAGCCGGTTCCGGGCGGCGTCGAGCGCCTCGCGCAGGCGCTGGTCTGGCCAGAAGGCGAAGAACAGGCGGCGGCTAGTCACCGCGGCGGCTACCCGAACGTCCCCTTGATGGGCCGCACCGGGCCGGAGTAGCGCTCCTTCGCCGGCTTGCCCCTGAGGCGCGGCAAGACGACGCGATTCACCGGCACCTTGGTGTCCGGTACCTCGTCCAGCAGGTGGCGGATCAGGTTCAGCCGCCCGCGCTTCTGGTCATTGAACTCGACGATGGTCCAGGGCGCGTGGCGGGAATGGGTCGCCGCGAGCATGCGGTCCCGCGCCCTGCCGTACTCCACGTACTTCTTCCGCGCCTCGAGGTCGATCGGCGAGAGCTTCCAGGCTTTCAGGGGATCGGCCGCGCGCTCGGCGAAGCGCCTTTCCTGCTGCTTCTGGTCCACGGCGAGCCAGTACTTGTACAGCAGTATGCCCTCGTCGATGAGCTGCTGCTCGAACCGCGGCACTTCCTTCAGGAACTTGCGGTACTCGGCGTCGGTGCAGAAGCCCATGACTCTCTCGACGCCCGCCCGGTTGTACCAGCTGCGGTCGAACAGCACGAGCTCGCCGGCCGACGGCAGGTGCCTGACGTAGCGCTGGAAGTACCACTGGGTGCGCTCGCGCTCGGTGGGCTTGGCCAGCGCGACAATGCGCACCTGGCGGGGATTGAGCGTCTCGGCGATCGCGTTGATGACGCCGCCCTTGCCGGCCGTGTCCCGGCCCTCGAACAGCACCACCATGCGCTTGCCGGTGTGCCGGAGCCAGTGCATGAGGTTGTTGAGCTCGAGCTGGAGGGGCTCGAGCAGTTCGGCGTAGTCCTTGCTCTTGAGCTTGTCGTTCATGCGGCCGATTGTAGGGACGTATCGTCAGTCGCGCACGAGCCTGCGCCCGAACCAGTGGCTCAGGCCCAGGGCGGCGATCCCGATCCCGAAAAGGCTGAAGCAGATGGGCACCAGCTGCAGGGCCGGTTCGCTGCGCCAGAACACGCCGCTGTAGGCCTCGAGTGCCCAGGTGTTGGGCGTGGCCCAGCCGATCTGCTGGAGCCAGTGGGGCATGAAGAACCGCGGCACCATGCTGCCGCCGACCGCAGACATGATCAGGATGACGACGGTGGGCAGCACCTGGGCCTGGGCCCGGGTCCGGCAGCCGGTGACCAGCAGCAGGCCGAGGCCAGCCGCGAGCACGGCCGAGCTCACGGAGATCATCAGCCAGGGGCCGAAGTTGCCGGGCACGTCGACGCCATAGGCAAGCCAGGCGCAGCTGAAGATGAGGCAGGTCTGCACCAGGCCCTGCGACACGAGGAACAGGAACCGGCCGTTGATGACCACGTCGATGCCGCCAGGTCCCGCCGCGATCCGGTCGAGGATGCCGGCCTCCTGGTCGTCCAGGATGCCGAGCGCGCCCTGGGCGGCGGCAAAGAGCAGGAACATGAAGGCGACTGCGCCGGCGTAGTAGGCCACGTTGTTCAGGGCTGCGTTCTGGCCTGCCACGTTATCCCGCTCGAGCAGGTCATCGAAGGTCCAGCCGGCAGGGCGGCTGCCGTCGGCCGCGCCGGCGGATTCCCTGAGGCTCGCGAGGCCCGCGTCGATCTCGGCCTGCTGGGCCGGCGTGAACTCGGTGAACTCGGTGCCTATAAGTTCGGCCACGCGGCCCACGGCCAGGTCGGGGAGGGCGGCGAAGTAGGCCCGCTGCAGCTGGCCCGCGAGCACGGTGGCCGTCACGCTGCGGGAGGGATCCACCAGGAGCAGCAGCGGCGGCGCCGCCAGGCCGCTGGCCGTGGCCAGCTCCTCGCCGTCGGCGCGGATGACGAGCCCGACATCGGCCGTGCCCCGGCGGACCATGTCCCGTGCCGATTCGCGGGTGAGCGTGCCGGGCACGGGCCTGACCGCGGGCACGTCAGTCAGGGCCTTGAGGAGCCGGCTCGAATCCTCGCTCTGCACCTCGTCGACGATGGCGATGCGCAGCTGCAGCTGGTCACCCGCGGCCGTGGCGAAGATCTCCGCGAAGATCAGGAAGAACACCACCGGCACCACCAGCGCCATGAACAGCGCACCGCGATCGCGGAGCAGCAGGAGGAAGGCGGCGCGGAGGATTGCCAGGCTCATGCCGCCGTACTCATGCGTTCGGCACCGTGCCGGTGAGTTCCACGAACACGCCGTGCAGCCCGGGCTGACGGACGCGCAGCTCGTCGATGTCGGCGCCTGCGTCGATCAGCTGGCCGCGGAGGCCGGGCAGTTGCTCAAGCCCGCCCCGCAGCCGGCCCACCCACAGGCGCGGCTCGTTGGTCGGGGAGAACAGCGTGGTGCGCAGGAAGTCCCGCAGGTCCGGCGCCGGCTCGGACGCCAGCATCAGCAGCACTTCCTGGTCCGAGCCGAAGAGCCGGCCCACGAGAATCGGGATCGTATCGGCAGCCCGCACGACGCCGCCGGCAAGCACGGCCACCCGGTCCGCCAGCGCCTCGGCCTCCACCAGGTCGTGGGTGGTGAGGATCAGGCCCATGCCCCGGTCGCGCAGGCCCTCCAGCACCCGGTGGACGGACTGGCGGGCGACGGGGTCGAGGCCCACGGTGGGCTCGTCCAGCAGGAGCAGGTCCGGCCGGTGCAGCGTGCCGGCGGCGATGTTGATCCGCCGCTGCATGCCGCCGGACAGGGTCTCGACCGGTTCCCCGGCGCGGTCGGCGAGCCCGGACCATGCCAGCGCGTCGGCAACGGCCGCCGCCACGTCGTGACGCGCGAGGCCGGCGAGCCTGCCGAGGATCTCCAGGTTGGTGCGGACGGGTAGCCGGCCCCAGAGCGCGATGGACTGGGGCACGAAGCCGACCCGGCGCCGCACTCCCGGGTCGTCGGGCGCGCCACCGCCGATGCGGATCTGCCCCTCATCGAGGTGCACGCGGCCGGCGAGTGCGCGCAGGAGCGTGGTCTTGCCGGCGCCGTTCGGCCCGAGCAGCACCAGGACCTCGCCCTTGCGGGCCGTGAGGTCCGCCCCGGCCAGTGCCGTGCGATCACCGAATCGGCGCAGGGCGCCCCGGACGACCAGTAGGGGTTCAGAGGCCAAAGCGGGTGAACAGGTCGCGCTTCTGCCCGAGGAGTTTCGCGCCGACGAAGCGGCCGAGGAGCTTGCCGGTGGTCATCCAGGCAATGCGCTTGCCGCTCTCGCGATTGGCGAGCATCTGGTCCACCAGCCAGGGAGTCGAGGTCTCGACGTAGTCGCAGAGGATGTTGAGCACGGGGCGGATCTTCTGCCAGTCCTCCGGGCTCATCTCCTTCTGCTCGTCGAACCAGTTCTCCGTGATCAGCATGCCGGGACTTATGGCGCCGATGACGATCTGCGGGTTCTGGTTCTCGGCCACCAGGTACTTGGTCAGCAGCC
Source organism: Chromatiales bacterium (assembly GCA_016789845.1). Taxonomy (GTDB): domain Bacteria; phylum Pseudomonadota; class Gammaproteobacteria; order Steroidobacterales; genus SHZI01. The sequence continues at coordinate 63,167 of JAEUQA010000055.1, read as the reverse complement.
AGTCGCCGGCCTTGGTCGAACTGTAGACGCCCATGTTCGGCGTCAGCCGCTTGCCGTCGTAGCTGCCGCCGAGCATGTTGTAGAGCGCGCCGAAGCCCTGCTTGCGGAAGCCCGTGATCGCCACCTGGGAGCCGAAGACGCTGCCCTTGAGGTTCCCGTCCACGAGCGTGTGCACGAGGTCCTCGGGGAGTTCGTGCACGGCGAAGCGGGACGTGGCCCGGCCCGCGTTGTTGATCCAGAAATCCACGTGGCCGAAGGTGGCGACGGCGAAGTCCCAGAGGGCCTGCACGTCGGCCTTCTTCGTCACGTCGCAGGTCCTGCCGACCACCTTCGCCGTGCCGGTCGCCGACAGCTCGGCCACCGCCTTGTCCACGTCCGCCTGCCTGCGGCTGGAGACCACCACGTTGTGCCCCCGCTTCAGGAACTCCACGGCCAGGCCCCGGCCGATGCCGCGGGTGCTGCCGGTGATGACGACGTTGCTCATGCCGGGCGCCCGCAGTCCTGCCGGATCTGGTCGAGGAAGTCCGTGGTGATTCGCTGCCACTCCAGCTTCATCCAGGGGCTGAAGCGGTCGGGCCGGGCGGCAATCTCCCCGGTCAGCTCCTCGGGGCTGACCCAGCGGTGATCGGCGATCTCGGCGGGGTCGACGACCAGTGTGCCCCGCGGATAGCCCGCGTAGACGTAGCAGAGCTCGTGCTCGGAGCCCACGTCCCCGAACCGCGCCTGGTAGCGGAACTTGTAGAGGAAGTGGAGGCGGCAGTCCACGCGGAGCTCCTCGCGAACCCGGCGACGCCCCGCATCTTCCACCGATTCTCCCGGGCGCGGGTGGCTGCAGCAGCTGTTGGACCAGTAGCCCGGCCACAGCATCTTGCCCGCAGCCCGCTGCTGGATCAGCACCCGGCCCTGCTCGTCGAAGAGGAACACGGAGAAGGCCCGGTGCAGCGTGCCCGCGCCCAGGTGGCCGGCCGTCTTGGGCAGCGTGCCGATCTCCCGGTCCGCCTCGTCGACCAGCACCAGCAGGTCTTCCTTCACGGGCTCCGGCGACTCGATTGACAGGGCCCGGTTCACTGGGGCGCTCCCGGCGTCACGAGCAGGGTGCGGAAGCCCTGGCGCTCGATGGCCTGCTGCACGTCTCCCGTCGTGGCGTCGCTGCACAGGGCGATCATCGCCCCGCCGCCGCCGCCGCCGGTGAGCTTGGCGCCGGCCGCGCCGGCATCCCGGGCCACGTCGATGAGCCGCTCGAGCTCGGGGGTGGAAACCTGGAGGGCGTTGAGCAGGCCCTGGTTGATGTTCATGAGGTCACCGAGGGTGGTCACGTCGTTGTCCTGGATGGCGGAGACGGCTTGCAGCACCAGGCTGTCGATGTCATCGAAGATCTTTTCATAGAGGCGGGGATTGCGTTTTCGTGCTTCGGAGACGTTCGCCACGGTGCGGGCGGTGAGGCCCTCGCTCTGGGTCATGCCGACCACGATCGAGAGGGGCCTGGGGATGTTCAGCAGTTCGACCAGCGGCGGCGAGCCCCGCCGGTACACCAGCGGCCTGCCGTAGGTGGCCAGCGTGTTGTCGATGCCACTCGGCTGGCCGTGGGCGGTCTGCTCCGACAGGTAGGCGAGCTCATTGACTTCCACGTCGGAGAGGTCCAGCCGGAAGTGCAGGTCCAGGGCCCGGACGATCGCCACGGCCAGGGCCGCGGAGCCACCCAGGCCCATGCTGCGCGGCACATCCGGGAACACCTCGATGCGCAGCGTGCGGTCGGCCAGGCCGAGCTTGTCGAGGATCGCCCCGGCGGCCTGCTCGAAGGAGCGGCGCTGCTCGGGCGGCTTGGCGAGCTGGTACTCCACGCCCCAGCGCGGGATGAGCAGTTCGACGCCCCGGTCGCCGTCCTCCACGACCGCGCGGATCGTGAGGGGCACCGGGCAGGCGATGGCGTGCCGGCCGTGCACCACCGCGTGCTCGCCCAGCAGGATGATCTTGCCGTAGCCGACCCCCACGCCGGCCTCGGGCAGCCGGCGCGGCGCCGCCTTCCTGTCGGCGGGAGCGGCCTGCCGGACCTCGTCCAGGATCTGCTGGGCCTTCCACACCTTGATCTCGCCGCTCTGGAGGACCCGCTCCAGCACCTCGTTGAACAGCTCCGCCGGCGCGCCGGCGGCCTTCACCACGCTGCGCGCGTGCAGCGTCATGTGCCCGGCCTGGATGCCGTCGGTCGCCAGCGCCCGGAGGGCGGCGAAGTTCTGGGCCAGGCCCACGGCGGCCATGACCTCGGCCAGTTCGGTGGCGGACTCGACGCCGAGCAGCCGCAGGTTCATCGCCACCCCGGGATTCGACTCGAGGGGACCGCCGACGATGCCGACCTTCATGGGCAGCTCGATGCTGCCCCGCAGGTTGCCCGCTTCGTCCTTCCACCACTCCGTCAGGGAGCTGTAGCGGCCGTGGCGCGCCGCGTAGGCGTGGGCGCCGGCCTCGATGGCCCGCCAGTCGTTGCCGGTGGCGAGCGCCACGGCATCCACGCCGTTCATGATGCCCTTGTTGTGCGTGGCCGCCCGGTAGGGATCAGCGTGGGCGAAGTCGGCGGCGATGATCACCCCGTCCCGCACGCGCTCGCCCGCGTAGCCCTTGCCGGCCAGGTGGGCGACGGGCAGCGTGACCTCGGCGCGCGCCAGCGCCCGGTCGGCCAGGTTGGAGAGGATCCGGAGGAAGACCGTGCCCTCGGTCAACTGCTCGATGAGGGAAGCCACCCCCTCGCACATGCCGTTGACCAGGTTGGCGCCCATGGCATCCCGCGTGTCGACGAGCAGGTGCACCACCAGCATCAGTTCGCCAGGCATGGAGCGCAGGGGGTAGGAGTGCACCTCGAGATCCACGGCGCCGCCACCCCGGGCCACCATCCGCGGGTGGAAGCTGTTGGCAAGGTCGAGGATCTCCTGCCTGTGTTCCAGGACGGCGGCCCGGGCCCGCGGCAGGTTCGGCAGTTCGAGGACCTGGATCTGGCCGATGAGCACGGGCGCGGTCGAGCTCGTGGCGAAGCCGCCGGATTCCCGGGCCAGCTTGGCCGTGGCGCTGATGGCGGCCACGATGGACGGTTCCTCCACCGCCATGGGCACCACGTAGTCCTTGCCGTTGATCAGGAAGTTCAGCCCGAGGCCCACCGGCATGCCGAGGACGCCGATGACGTTCTCGATCATCTTGTCGGCGGCCTGGAGGTCCAGGGTGGCCTGGCCGGCGGAGAGCAGGTCGAAATCCGTGTCGCTCAGCAGGCCACGGTCCCGGACGGCGCGAACCCGCTCGGCAACGGACATCTTGTAGAAGTGCGGGATGCGGGATCGGGTCATGGGCTGCCCTGGGTTTGAGGCGGCAAACCGTAGCAGGAATGCGGACTTGCCGCCACGCCTGCAATGCCGTGATTGTGCGATCCTTGGCGCATGGAGGAGGCCATGGAAAAGCCCTGGTTGAGCGCGTACCCGCCGGGCGTGCCGGCCCAGCTGGACCTCGATCCCGCGGAGTCGGTCGTGGACGTGGTGGACCGGTCCATTGCCCGCTTTCCCGACCGGCCCGCCTTCAGCAACCTGGGCCGGACCATCACCTATCGCGAGCTGGACGTCCTGCACCGCCGCTTCGCCACCTGGCTGCAGAGTCTCCCGGGTGTCGGCCCCGGTGACCGCGTGGCGATCATGCTGCCCAACCTCATCCAGTACCCCGTCGCCCTGTTCGGCACCTGGCGGGCCGGCATGGTGGTCGTCAACGTCAATCCGATGTACACGCCGCCCGAGCTCGAGCACCAGCTGAACGACAGCGGCGCGAAGGTGCTCATCGTGCTGGCCCAGCGGGCCAGCGTGTTCGCGGAGATCCAGGGCCGGGTCGGGGTGCGCCACGTCCTGGTCACCGGCATCGGCGACCTGCTGGGCTTTCCCCGGGCGCCGCTGGTGAATTTCGCCATGCGCTACGTGCGCCGGATGCCCGCGCACCAGGTGCCCGGTTCCGTGGGCTGGTCGGCGGTGGCCGGCTCCGATCCCGGCGACTTTCGCCAGCCGGCGCCGCCGACCGGCGCCGACCTGGCCTGCCTCCAGTACACCGGGGGCACCACGGGCCGCTCCCGCGGCGCGATGCTGACCCATTCCAACCTGGTGGCGAACATCCGGCAGATCAACGCGTGGTTCGCCGCCCAGCGCATCGACGGCGAGGAGATCATGGTCACCCCGCTGCCCCTGTACCACGTCTACGCGCTCATGTGTAACTGCCTGTGCTACGTGGGCACGGGCGGGCACAACGTGCTCATCACGGACCCGCGCAACATCAAGGGGCTCATCGCCGAGCTCAAGCGCTGGAAGTTCACGGCGATCACCGGCGTCAACACGCTGTACCAGGCGCTGGTGGAGCATCCGGACCTCCCGGGCGTGGACTTCTCGACACTGAAGATCGCCTCGGCGGGCGGCATGGCCGTCATGCCCGCCACGGCGAAGCGCTGGGTGGAAATCACGGGGCACATGATCCTCGAGGGCTATGGCCTGTCCGAAACCTCGCCGGTGGTGTCGATCAACCCGCTCACGCTGACGGCATGGAACGGCAGCATCGGCCTCCCGCTGCCGAACACCGTCATCTCGCTCCGCAACGACGACCTGACCGAAGTTCCGGCCGGCGAATCGGGCGAGATCTGCGTCCAGGGCCCCCAGGTGATGCTCGGCTACTGGAACGACTCCGATGCCACGGCCAACTGCATGACGAGCGACGGTTTCCTGCGCACGGGCGACATCGCCGTCATGGACGCGCAGGGCTACTTCCGCATCGTCGACCGGAAGAAGGACATGATCGACGTTTCCGGGCTGAAGGTTTACCCCAACGAGGTGGAGGCCGCCATCACGCATCATCCCGCCGTGCTCGAGGCGGCCTGCATCGGCGTGCCCGACGAGCGGACCGGGGAGGCCGTGAAGCTGTTTCTCACGCTCAGGCCCGGCCAGAGCCTGGCGGTGGACGAGGTCCGCGAATACCTGCGCGGCTCGCTAGCGCCCTACAAGATTCCGCGCCACGTGGAATTTCGCGACTCGCTGCCGAAGTCGAACGTGGGGAAGATCCTGCGTCGCGCCCTGCGCTAGGCGCCGGCCCACGCCAGCCCGCGCTTTGTGGGGCGGGGTTGATCGGCTGGGAGTTCAGGCGTAAGGTGAAAGAAAAACAAGCGGTTGCCGAGCGGCCCTGCACCTAATCATTAGGTCCGTCTTTCGCCAGCATCAAACGCTGCCCCGGCGCCCCGACCTCCCCTTGGCCGTCGTCCAGGAGTGTCCGCCGATGCGACAAGCCCGCCCGTGGTCTGTCAGTCGCCTGCTTGCGCCGCCTTGCGGCGTCGCTGCGGTCGGCCTCGTCGTCGCCCTGGCGGCGCCCTTCCCGCTCCTCGCCGACCAGGAGGACACCCAGACCGCGGTGACCGGCACCGCCGCGCCCGACGTCATCGACGTCTCGGCGGATGCCGCGGCCTCGGCCAGCGTCGATACCCAGAAGGGCGAGGCCCTCAAGGCAACGGCCACCGGCGTCGACGCGCTCGCGGGCGACGACACCGTGACCAGTGATGCCGGGGTAAGCACGGATGCGAGCGCCACCGCGCTGCTGACGGAGCAGCCGGCGAAGACCTCCGCCGCGGCCACCGCGACCGGCGTCTCCGCCGGGGACGGCAACGATACGATCACCAGCCTGGCGTTCTTCTCGTCGCTGGCGAACGCCCTCGGGGCCTACGCCGGCTCCCTCGAGTACCAGCAGCCGGCCGACGGAACCGAGCCGCCGAAGGAGCTGGATTTCTCGATCACCGCGGCAGCCACTGCCGCCGGCTTTCTCACGGGCGCTGGCGCCGACACGGTGACCAGCGCCAGCCTGTTCACGGTTACCGCATTTGGCACCAGCGGCGGAACCGCGGACCTGCTCAATGCCACCGTGCGCAAGTCCGTCACCGTCAAGTTCGCATCGACAGCGGAGGCGACGGCGACGGGCATGGAGTCCGGGGCGGATGATGACGTGGTCACCAACAGCGGTGTCATGCTCAACACGGCGACCGCCACCGCCGGCGCCCTGGCGGTGGGGCTGGTGGCCCCCCAGGGCAGTGCCGCTCCCGATCCCCAGGACCCTGGCGCGCCGCCGGCGCCGAAGAAGACCCAGGTCAATGCCGAGGCCAATGCGAAGGCGAACGCGGAAGCCGTCGGGATCGATGGCGAGGAGGAGGGGACCGAGGACTCCTCGGAGGACACCTCGCCCTTCGGGCTGGATGGACTGCGGGTCACTTATGAAAGGACCGTCAGCGCCGTTTCCGGGGACGACACGCTGGTCAACAGCGTATTCCTCACCAACCTGGCCACCGCGACCAGCGGGGCCGGCTCCGCGGCCGTCAGTAGCGAGGTGGACGGCACGGTCAAGTCCAGCGCCACGTCCGAGGCCACGGCCGTCGGTGCCGGCGTCGCCGCCGGCGGCGGCAACGACACGGTGACCAACAGCGGCGAGCTGCTGTCGGCCGCCACCGCGACTGCGGGCGCACTCAGCGTCTCGCTGGTCACGGGCACGCCGTCGGGGCCCGCTCCGGCGCCCGTGACTGGCGAGGCCCCAAAGGCCCCGGCACCTTCCGCGGACAAGGAGAACAAGGCCGCCAGCACGACCAACGTCACCGCCAGCGCCCGCGCCACCGGCATCGATGCCGACGGCGAGGGCCAGGTGCAGACGACCACCGGGTCGGCGGAGATCAGCGACGGCGCGCTGGTGGCTGCCTTCGAGCGAACGGTCACCTCGGTGGCCGGCAACGACGTCGTCGTCAACTCCGGCGCCGTCCAGGCGCTTGGCACGGCCACGGCGGCGAGCCGGAACGCGAGCGTTGTAGTGAGCAGCGGCGGTTCCACCGACGCCGAGTCGAAGTCCACGGCGACCAGTTATGGCGCCGCCATCGCCACGGGAGCAGGCGACGACAACGTGCAGAACAGCGGCGTCCTGACCTCGGTGGCCACGACCAGCGCCAGCGCCGTCAGCCTGGGCCTTGCCGTTGGCAAGCCCCAGGAGACCACGCCGCCGGCCGACGGCGGTGCGGAAACGCCCGCCGCCACCCCGACCAAGCTCGCCACCAGCGCGAAGACCGGCGTGGAGGCTTCCGCCGAGGCCTTCGGCATCGACGCCGAGGGCCGGGCCATTACCACGACCACCACCGGGCAGCTCTCCATCGGCGCTGGCGGGCTCAGCCTGGACCTGGGCCGCACCGAGACCGGTGCCGCCGGCGCCGACACGGTGACGAACGACGGCGTGATCACCGCCACGGCGACCGCCAGCGCCGACTCCACGGACGCGGCCATCGGACTGCAGGCGGCCGGGTCGGTCAACTCGGAGGCCGAGGCGCAGGCGAAGGCCGCCAGCACGGGCATCTACACCGGTGCAGGTGACGACATCATCACCAACAACGTGCTCCTCGCCGCGGGAGCCACGGCCAGCGCGGATTCCCTGAGCATTGGCCTGACGGTGGCGAAGCCGCCGGAGCAGGCATCCGCCGGCGGCACTCCGCCGGATCCGGCGCCGAAGCCGGACAAGAGCACGGCGAAGGTCAACGCCGGCGCGACCGCCGAAGCCGTCGCCACGGCCATCGACGCCGACGGGGCCCGGCACGACAAGTCCCTCGGCGGCAGCCTCGACATCGGCGCGAACACACTGGCCGTTGAACTGTCGCGCAGCGAGTCCTCCCTGGCAGGCGACGACCAGGTCACCAACCGGGGCGTGCTCGATGCGGACGCCGTGGCGACCAGCGGCGCCGTGGCGGGGGGCATCATCGTCAACGCGGCGGGTTCCGTGGATGCGGACGCGAAGTCCAGGGCGCGGGCCACCAGCGGCGGCATCCTCACCGGCGCCGGCGCGGACACCGTGGACAACACGCTGCTCGTGCAAAGCAATGCGGATGCGACCGCCACCGCGCTGGCGCTCGCCGTCACCCTGAGCCAGCCCACCGACGGCACCGGGACCAAGCCGACGACCCTCGACAAGCTCAAGGGCCTGTTTGCGACGACCAGCAGCGTGGCCGACGCGGAGGCCACGGCGCGGGCCGCGGGCATCGACACCGAGGGCGAGGCGCACCTGCGCACGCAGACGATCAGCATTGGCAACGGCGGCGATGGCCGGCTTGCCACCTACGTGGACGACACCAGCAGCCTCGCCGGCGTCGATGCCGTGACCAACAGCGGCAACCTGGTGGTCGCCGCGAACTCGCTGGCCGGCGCCGGCGCCGCCGAGATCCGGGTCCAGGCCGAGGGCACGGCCTCGGCGACCGCCGATGCCCGCGCGAATGCGACGGCTGGCGCCGTGCTCACCGGCGGCGCCGGCGACAGCGTCACCAGCAGCGGCGCCCTGGAGGCCACGGCCACTGCCACTGCCGGCGCGCTGGCCGTGACCTTCACCCAGGACGAGGGCCCGGGCTCGAAGGGCCGGAGCGACGCGCGCGCCACCAGCGAGGCCATCGCCACCGGCATCGCCACCGACGCCGCGATCGAGGCCCGGCGCACGGAGGCCTCGCTGAGCCTGGCCGGCGGAGGCATCCTGCTGCAGGTGAGCGACACCACCACCGCGGGTGCGGGCGCCGATTCCATCAGCAACCAGGGCCAGGTGGATGCGGTCGCCACGGCCACCAGCGGCGCCGCCGGTGTCGCCATCGCCATCGACGGCTCCGCGTCGTCGGACGTGGATGCCGTGGCCCGCGCCCGTGCCGGTGGCCTGGACGCCGGCGGCGGCGCCGACCTCATCGCCAACGAGGGTGGCGTGACCGCCACGGCCACCGCCACCAGTGGCGCCCTGGGCATCGCCTTTGGCCAGAAGGGCACGGAAAAGAGCAAGAACACGGAGAAGGTGGAGGCCTCCTCCACGGCAGAGTCGAACGCCACCGGCATCAGCGGCGACAGCGGCCGGAACACGCTCGGTGAGGCGACACTCGCGATCAGCCTGGATGGCCTCTCCGCCACCTGGCTGGGCGAATCGGAGGCCGTTGCAGGCGATGACACCATCACCAGCACGAACAGCGTCGCCGCCACGGCCACCGCCACCAGCGGCACCGTGGGCGCGAGCATTGCCATGGACGGCGTGGCCAAGGCCGACATCAAGGCAACGGCGACGAGCCGCGCGGTGGCCATCGACGGCGGCGGGGGCAACGATGCCGTCACCAGCGACGGCGGGCTGACGGCCACGGCGACCGCCACGGCTGGGGCGCTGGCCGCGGCCATCGGCGCGAAGACGAGCGCCGACAGCAGCGCCCGCACGAAGGTGGACGCCAGCACCGTTGCCGAGGCCGTGGCGGCCGGCATTTCCGCCGACGGCGGCAGCCGCAGCGAGATGAGCACCGCCAGCGTCGACATCGACGGTGACGGGCTCACCCTCGGCTACAGCAAGGTCGTCAATGCCAGCACTGGCGACGATGCCATCGACAACCGCCAGGCCGTCACCACCACGGCCACGGCAAGCAGCGGCACGATTGCCGCCGCGGTCAGCATCAAGGGCGCCGCCCACGCCGTTGCCGACTCCGCCGCCACCGCGGACAGCCGGGCGCTGGAGAGCGGCGGTGGCGCCGACAGCGTCATCAACAGCGGCAACCTTACGGCCGCCGCGGACGCGACGGCGGCCACCCTTAACGCGGCCATCTCCACGGAGGGCCGGGCCGTGAGCAACGCCGGCCTGATGGGGGCCGGGACGTCGGCCACGTCCCGCGCCACGGGCATCTCGACCGCGGGAGCCGCCGGGTCCACGTCCACCGGGATCACCGGCCTCATCGACTTCAACGACATCGGCGTGGAGGCGCGCTACGAGACCGTCAGCGACGGCATCGGGGCGGACGGCAATGATTCCGTGATCAACTCCGGGACCGTCACGGTCACCAGCGACGCGCTGGCCCCGCGGCTGGACGCCGCCATCACCGGCAAGGGCGTGGCGGTCTCCCTGGGCCGCGCCACCGCAGACAGCTACGGCGGCGGCATCGACACCGGCAACCTCGATGACAGCATCGAGAACTCGGGCACCCTCGACGTCACCGCCACCGCCGAGGCGGTGCTGGCCAACGTGGCCGTCACCGGCAAGGGGCTGGCGGTCGCCGCCAACGCCATCTGGGACGGCGGCACGGAGGCAGGGGCGGTGGCGACGGGCATCAACGCCGACAGCGGCGGCCGGACCACGACGGTCATCGCCGCCGAGGCCAATGCCGGCCTGGCCCGGGTCCGCTACAACAAGGACTTCCAGGCGGCGGCCGGCGACGACACGGTCGTCAATTCCGGGGCAATCACCACCCGGGCGGAGGCGGCCGCACCCTCGCTGAACGTGGCCGTGGTCGCCGGCACCGGTCTCGCGGCGGCCGTCTCCACCGCGACGGCCAGCGCCGACTCCACCGCCATCCGCGGCGGCGACGGCGATGACGGAATCGACAACGAGGGCGTGCTGGATGCCACGGCCACGGCCACCGCGGCCGCGGCCAACGTGGCCGTCACGAACCAGGGCGTGGCCATTGCCGCCGACGCCGTCTGGGATGGCGGCACGAAGGCGCATGCGACGGCCACCGGCATCGCCGGCGACGGCGGCAATCGCTCGAGTTCCACCTTCCTGGCGGTGGGCACCGACGAGGTCACCTTCGAGTCCACCAGCGTGCTGGCCGATGGCGCCGACACCATCACGAACCGCGGCGCCATCACGGCGCAGTCCGAGGCGACGGCGCTGTCAGCCGGCGTCGCCGTCGCCCTCACGGGCGTGGGCGTGGCGACGGCCACGTCCACGGCGACTGCCCGGGCCGCGGCCATCGATGCCGGCGCGGGCGCCGCCGTGGACAGTGTCGGCAACAGCGGCGCATTGACCGCCGGCGCGGAGGCCACGGCGGCCGCCGCTTCCGTGAGCGTCACCAACTCGGGCCTGGCCCTGTCCTCCGACTCGGTCTGGGACGGTGGCACGAAGGCCGACGCCCGCGCCCGGGGCATCGACGTGGGGGCTGGCGCCGAGACCGTGACGAATGACGGCTCCGTGGCCGCCACCGCGACCTCCACCACGCTGTCCGCCGCGGTCGCCGTGACGATTTCCGGCGTGGCTGGCGCCACGGCCACCGCCACCGGCAACGCCGATGCCACGGCGATCGACGCCAGCGCGGGCAACGACGCGGACACCGTCACCAACACCGGCGACCTCAGCGCCACGGCGGACGCGCTGGCCGCCTCGGCGGCGGTTGCGGTGGTGAACACCGGCCTCGCCATCGCCGCCGACGCGGTCTGGGATGGTGGCACCGGCGCCCGGTCCCGGGCCCGCGGCATCGACACGGGCGAGGGCGCCGACACCGTGGACAACTCTGGTGCGATCGACGCCACCAGCGCAGCCACGGCGGCCTCCCTGGGCGTCAGCGTCGCGGTGTCCGGCGTGGCCGGGGCCGTATCGACCTCGACCGCCACGGCGGACGCTGCGGCCATCGATGCCGGGGCGGACGCCGCCGTCGACACGGTGACCAACAGCGGCAACCTCACGGTGAACTCGACCGCAACGGCCAATACCGCGACGGTGACCATCACCACGGCCGGCGTGGCGGTGGCGGCCGACGCCGTCTGGGACGGCGGCACCGGCGCCGACGCGACGGCCCGGGGCATCAGCGCCGGACTGGGCGCCGACACCATCGGCAATACGGGCGACGTGGAGGTTACCGCCGAGGCGGTGACCCGCTCCGCGGCCGTCAGCGTGGCCCTCAGCGGCGTCGCCGGCGCCATCTCCTCGTCCACGTCGACGTCCAGCGCCATTGCCCTGGATGCAGGAGACGGGGCGGACGACGACCAGGTCACGAATTCGGGAAACCTGATTGCCACCGCGATCGGCGAGGCTGCCTCCGCGGCGGTCTCGTTCACGGCGGCCGGCGTCGCGGTCAGCGGCGGCAGTGTCTGGGACGGCGGCACCCGGGCCGTGACCCGGGCCAGCGGCATCGGCCTGGGCGCCGGCGCGGATGAACTGGTCAACGAGGGTGAACTCACCGCCGACGCCACTGCCCGGGCCACGGGCATCAGCGTGTCGGTGGCCGTGGAAGGCGTCGCGGGCGCCATCACGGCGGCCACCGCGGATGCGGCAGCCGCCGGCATCGACGCGGGTGCGGGTGACGACAACGTGCGGAGCACGCGGCAGATCACCTCCGGTGCCCTCGCCAATGCCAATACCGTCAGCGCCGCGGGCACCAAGTTCGGCGTGTCGGTGGCCGGCAACGGGACCTGGGCTGGTGGCACCTCCGGGACTGCCGCCGCCAGTGGCATCAGCGGTGGCGCGGGCCTGGACACCATCGCCAACAGCGGCGCCATCGACAGCACGGCGACGGTGGTGGCACCGTCCACGGCAGTGGCGTTCACGGTGGGCGGCGTGGCGGCCTCGGTCTCGACGGCCACCGCTGATGCCGACGCCAGCGCCATCGACGGCGGCGACGACAGGGACGACATCGGCAACACCGCGGCGCTCAATGTCACGGCCGACGGCAGCGCCGTGGCAGTCAACGTGGCCCTGACCGGCATCGGGGCCGGCGTGGCCGCCGACTCCGTGTGGGACGGCGGGACCACGTCCCGGGCCCGGGCTGGCGGCATCCGCGGCGGCGCCGGCAACGATGACATCAGGAACACCACCGGCGGGGCGAACATCAACGCGACGGCGAACGCGACTGCCACCTCCGTGGCGGCCTCTGTGACGGTGGGCGGCTTCGCCGGGTCCATCAGCACTTCGACGGCCATTGCCGAGGCCGCCGCCATCGACGCTGGCGACGGCGACGACCTGGTGGTCAACGAGGCCAGGCTGGTGGGCAAGGCCGACGCCCGGGGCACCAGCGTCAGCGTCAGCGTGGTGGGTGCAGGCGGCGCGGTAGCCGGGGATTCCTTCTGGGAGGGGGGCACGAAAGCCAACGCGACGGCGGCGGGCATCGCCGGCGGCAGCGGTTCTGACGACCTGACCAACGCGGGCGATGTCACCGCGGATGCGGAGTCCCACACCACGTCCGTCGCCATTGCCGCGGGCCTGGCGCCGAGCGGCGGCTTCGCCCCCGCTTTCGCCGCCTCGACTTCCACCGCGGCGGCCACGGCGCTGGAGGCCGGCGCCGGCGACGACTCACTGACCAACGAGGGCGTCCTCACCGCCCTCGCCGACGCGGACGCGGAGGGCGTGAGCGTCGCCTTCCAGCCCTTCGGCGCCGTCATCGCCGGCGCCTTCGTGGACGCGGCGACCCGCGCCAGCGCCGTGGCCACCGGCATGGGTGGTGCCGACGGCGTGGACACGCTCACCAACGGCGAGGGTGCGGCCATCGTCCTCGATTCCGGCGCCGCCACCCGCGACACGGCGGTTTCCCTGACGCTGGCCGGCTTCTCGGCCGCCGAGGCCAACGCCATCTCCGCGGCGAACGCCATCGGGCTCGACGGGGGCGCCGGCGGCGACACGCTGCGCAACCTCGGCACGATCACGGGCACCGTGGACTCCAGGGCCGTGGCCCGCGGCATCGCCATTGCCGGCCTGGGCGCCGGCACCGCGGCGGCAAACGCCACGGGCCGCGCCGACGGCGCCGGGCTGGCCGGCGGGGCCGGCGATGACCTGCTGGAGAACTCCGGCACCGTCGACCTGACCCTGGACGCCAGGGCCATCGGCCAGGCGATCAGCGGTTCGCTGGCCGGTGCCAGCATCGCCGATGCCAGTGCCAACGCCATCGTCTCCGCCGCCGGCCAGCGCGGCGACGGGGGCGCAGACACGCTCACCAATTCCGGCACCGTGCGCATCGACGCCGGTGCCGCCACCACGGCCCGGTCCATCTCGGCCACCGCCCTCGGCGCCGCGCTCGGGGTTGCCAACTCCATCGCCACGGCCGGGGCAGCCGGCCTGGCGGGCGGCGAGGGTGGTGACACCATCACCAACGAGGCGGGTGGCGAAGTGGACGTGCTGGCCACGGCGGAGGTTACTGCCACGAGCGTCACCATCGTCGTGGCGGGCGCCGCCGACGGCGAGGCGCGCGCCGTCACCTCCGTGGCCGCGACGGGCCTCGCGGGCGACGCCGGGGACGACACCATCGGCAATGCGGGCCTGGTGACGGTCATGGGCCGGTCCCGGAGCACCGCGGCCGGGGGTTCGGCCACGGTGGCCGGGTCGGCCAGCGCCCGGGCCGGGACCGAGGTCGAAACCAACGCCACCGGCATCGCCGGCGGCGCCGGCGCCGACAGCATCGTCAACAGCGGCATCGTCCGCGTGGGACCGGGCGATGGTGACGATCCCTGGATGTCCCGGCTCGCGACCGGTTCCCTGTCCATCGGCTTCGCGGGCAACATGGATGCGCGGTCGGCGGCCTTTGCGCGCACGACCTCCATCGGCCTCGACGGTGGCGACGAGGCCGACGAAATCAGCAACACGGGCGCTATCAGCGTCGCGGCCACAGCGCGCAGCGACACGGGCACGGGCGCCCTCAGCATCTTCGGCAGTTCGGCGGGCGGCGGCGAGTCGGGCGCGTTCACCAGCGCCACCGGCCTCGGCGGCGGCGGCGGCGACGACCTCGTTGAGACGCTCGGTACGCTCGCGGTGACCGCCGAATCACTGCTCGTGCAGACCGGCACCTCCTTCACCTTCGGCGGCTCCGGCTCCACGGGCGCGGTGCTCGAGGCTGGCACCGAGGCCTACGGCATCACGGGCGGCGATGGCGCCGACGGGATCACGACCGCCGGCACCATCACCGTGGACGCCAGTTCCCGCCTGAGTTCCAGCGGCGGCGGTGACACCATCTTCGGCAGTTCCGCCGCCACGGGCACCTCCGGCGCGACGACCCGCGCCACGGGCATCGACGGCGGGGCGGGTGACGACCGCATCGACAGCGCGGCGGTCATGACGCTCACGGCCACCTCGGACCTGTCCCTCGACAACGCCAGCTACACCTTTGGCGGCACCGGCGCGACCGGCGGCACCCTGGCGGCCACCACCACGGTGGACGGCATCCTCGGTGGCGAGGGCGCCGACCGGATCTACAACAGCGGCGCCATCGGCATCGACGCGCTCTCCACCCTGAGCACCCGCGGAGGTTCGAAGACGACCTTCGGCGGCTCCTCGTCCAGCTCGAACTCGGGCGGCCGGGCCATGGCCCGGGGGCTCGCCGGGGGCGACGGGGACGACGTCGTCGAGAACCGGGCCGGCGGCAGCCTCGACGTGGACGCCACCACCCGGGTCAGCTCCAGCGCCGTGGCCTACACCTTCCTCGGCGGCGGCTCGAAGAGCGACGCGGCGCTCACCGGCGAAGCGACCGCCACCGGCATGGCCGGCGATGCCGGCGCCGACACCCTGGTGAACCGCGGCGAGATCCGCGTGCTGGCCGACGCAGCGCTCACCGCCCGCGGTGGCGCCAAGACCAGCATCACCGGGACTGGCGATCCGGAGTCCACCGGCGTGGCTGCGGTGGCGGCCGATGCCACGGGCATGGCGGGCGGCGACGGGGCCGACCAGCTGGAAACCAGCAACCTGCTGGAGGTGAGGGCGGTCGGATTGGCGGAGGCCAGAAACGAAGCATCCACCAACGGCTTCTCCATCGTCAACGGCAACGAGGCCGGCGCCATCGCCCGTGCCGACGTGGCCGCGACGGGCCTGGAGGGCGGCGAGGGTGCCAATGGCTTCCATATCGGTGGCGACGTGGCCGTGACCGCCCGGAGCACCGCCTACACGCTGGCGGTGTCCAGCGGCGCCGTCATTTCCCTGGGCAGCGACGGCCAGTCCCGCGCCAGCAGCACCGCCGCCGCGCGGGCGACGGGCGTGACCGCCGGCTCCGGCGACGACGTGGTGGACACCGACGCCCGCTTGACCGTCACGGCCGATGCCACCACCGCCAGGCGGCTGCTGGTGGACCTCACCGTCTACCGGGACATCCGCAGCACCGACGAGGGCGACCAGCCGCCGGCGCCGGCGACCTTCTCGGAGCCCGCCCTGCCCGCGTTCTACGACGCCGAGGGCAAGCCCCTCCAGGCGAACCGCGACGCGTATCCCGACGGTACCGTGGTGTTCTGGACCGCGTCGCCTCCCGAGGCCCAGGAGCCGAACAACGCGCTGGACGTGGACGGTGGCCACTACATCGTCAACGTGGAGACCGTGGACCCCGATGGCCCCGAGGGCAGCAACCCGCCGGTGGACATCTGGTCCTGGGAGTTCCTCGCCGATGGCCTGATCCAGCCGGTGGTGATCGAGGTCGAGGTGGACGAGTTCCCCAGCTACGCGGCGGCGAACGGCAACGGGCTCGACGGCGACGGCAATGCCAATGCGACGGGTAGCGCCGACGCGGTGGCGACGGGCATGAGCCTGGGTGACGGCACCAATACCGTGGAGAACCGGGGTGAACTCATCGTGCGCGCCGAGGCCGAGGCGGCGATGTATGTCTCCGCGGACGGCGACGCCTTCGGTGACGCGCGCGGCGCGGCGTCGGCCACCGCGACGGCCACCGCGACGGGCATCGCGCTCGGCGCCGGCGACGACACCGTGCGCAACTACGGCGAGATCAGCGTGACGGCGGCGCCCCAGGCCCAGGCCCTCGTCAACGTCACCGGCGGCGACGTCTGCATCTGGTTCTTCGGCTGGTGGTGTGGCGGCGGCGGCGACGGCATCGGCAGGGCGACCGCCACGCTGGCCGCGAACGCCACCGGCATCACGGCCGGTGATGGCAGCAATGTGATCACCAACGACGGCAGCATCGTGGTCGTCGCGCGGCCAGAGATCCGCAATGACCCGCGAGCCGGCCAGTTCGTCGCGGACGTCCGGCAGGAGAACAGCCAGGTCATCACCATCAACTTCTCGTCCCGCGCGGTCGGCATCGAGACCGGCGCCGGCGACGACGTGGTGGAGAACAACGGCAGCATCAGCGTGGAGGCCTGGGACGGGGTTGCCGGCGGCCTGGTCTCGGCCGCGGGCATCCTCACCGGCGACGGCAATGACATCGTCCGGAATACTGGCTCCCTGTCCGCCCTGATCTTCCAGAACGGCGTGGGCTCCGCGGCCCTGGGCATCGATACCGGCGCCGGCAATGACCAGTTGTTCCTGGGTGACGGCTCGGTCATCACCGGCAGCGTGAGCCTTGGCGATGGCGACGACATCCTTACCCTCAGCGGGACGCCCGTCATCCGCGACGCGGGCGGGGCGCTGCTGAACGCCGACGCTGGCGCCGGCACCGACACCCTGGTGCTCGCCGGCGCCGGCAGCTTCGCCGGGACGCCCCTCGGCATCGAGCGGGCCGCCAAGACCGGTCCGGGCACGTACGCCCTGCCATCACTCGCCACGGTGCAGAGCCTGGCGATCGAGGAGGGCACCCTGCATCTCCCCGGCAGCTACCAGTTTGACCCGGATGGCGACTTCTCCACCCGGATCTACGCCGACGGGCGCAATGGCCAGCTCGACCTGGACGGTGGCGCGGTGCTCGCTGGCGCCATCGCAGTGGAGCGCAGCGGCGCCCGGTTCATTGCCGACGGCTCGCGTTACACCCTGGTGGCCACCGGCGACGGCGTCACCGGCTCCTTCGCCGCGGTGGCGCTGCCGGAAGCCCGGCCGCTGCTCAGCTTCGAGCTGGAACAGACGGCGAGCCTGGTGGACGTGGTGGCGAACGTCCCGTCCTTCGACTCGGTGACGGCCAACCCGCTGTACCGGCGGGTGGCGAGGAACCTGGATGGCCTTGCCGGGCGTGCCAGCGGCGGGTTCCTGGACGCGCTCGGCTCCCTGCAGTCCATGGAGGGTGGTTTCGACCGCGCCTTCGCCAGCCTGTCCCCCGACGCGAACCTGGTGACCACCACCAGCACCCTTGCCATTGCGCAGCAGATGACGCTCCTGCTGCAGGGTCACCTGGCGGCCTCGCGGAATCTGTACCGGAAGTTGCCCGACGTGCAGGCCGTCAGCGGCGGGATGTCTTTTGACTTCGCGAGCAACGGCACGAGCAGCTTCGGCTTCAGCTCTACGCCCCGGCTGGTCATGACCAGCTACCTGGGTGATGCGACGGGGACGTGGCAGCTGGCTGCCAGCGCCGATCCGGTCGCCAGCCTGCCCGCGTCGCGGCCCGCGGCCCGCTCCCAGGCCTGGCTGGTCGGGGTTGCCGCGGAGGGCGACTACGATGCCATCGAAGGCTACTCGGCCTTCGACACCGACACCGGCGGCTTCCAGGCCGGCTATGACCTCAGGCTCGGCGAACGCTGGATCGCCGGCCTGAGCTACGGGCGCTCCGACACGGACGTGGACGTGGATTCCGTCGACGGCCGCGGCAGCGTCGACTCCTGGTCCGGCTCGGTCTACGCCACCTGGTTCGGGGACGGCCCCTACCTCGAAGGCGGCCTGTCCTGGGGCAAGCAGTCCTTCGACAACTCCCGCGTGCTGGTGGTCGGCGAGGTCGAGGGCGTGGCCACCAGCGCCCACGACGGCGACACCTGGTCCGCGTTCCTGAGTGGCGGCGTGGACTTCGCGCTGGATGCCTGGTCGGTGGAGCCCTACGTCTCCCTCTATTACTACCACCTGGAGGAGGACGCGTTCGAGGAGTCGGGCGCGGGCAGCCTGAACCAGGTCGTCGCCGCCCGCAGCACGGACGCACTGCGGGGCGAGCTAGGCGGCCGGTTGTCCCGGCTCCAGCGCCTGGGTGGCTCGGTCCTCGACTGGCACGCGTCGCTGGCCCTGAACTATGACTTCGGCATCGATGACACGACCATCAGCTACACCTACGCGGGGGCCCCAGGCTCGCCGTTCACGCTGGATGACCGGGACCTGGCGCCGTCGAGCACGGTGCTCGGCGCCGGGGTGGCCTGGCGTGGCGACCGCGCGCAGCTGTCCCTGGACTACCGCGGGCAGTACAACGGCGACTACGACGAGCAGTACTACGGTGCGCGTCTCTCCATTCGCTTCTGACCCGCCGGCGATCGGCCAGTAGCCGCAGCGCCGCGAGAAAAAACAAGGCGTTAGGTGGGGCCGTCGCCGGCCCCGCGTGGCCGGTTGTCATGTCAACATGACAATAGTATCTTTGCCCCTCCGGCCGGTCCGGCCCTTCAAACGCAGGAACCACCATGGCAGCTACGGCAGAGCGCATCGCGGCAGACCGCATGGAAATTCGCCCACTCACGGGCGCCCTCGGCTGCGAGATCTTCGGCGTCGATCTGGCGAACCTGTCCGACGGGGAGTTCGCGCAAATCCACCAGGCCTTCCTCGACTACTCCGCGGTGATGTTCCACGACCAGGTCCTCACCCAGGAGCAGTTCGCGGCCTTCGGCCAGCGTTTTGCCAAGCTCGAGGACGAGCCCTTCCTGCCGCACCGGGGCGAGGTGCCCGGCGTCTTCTACCTGCGCGGCGCCCCGAAGAACGGCAAGACCCTGTCGACCCAGAACCTGGGCTGGCACGCGGACCACACTTACCAGCGCAACCCGAGCATGGGCGCGATGCTCTACGCCAGGGACGTGCCTGCCGCCGGCGGCGACACGCTCTTCGCCAGCAACTACCTGTCCTACGAGGGCCTGTCGCCGGCAATGCAGGCCTTCCTGGACGACAAGGTGGCCATCCACGATGTCCTGCAGTACGGCCTGAATTCCGGCCATCACTCCGCGGCCACGGTCGGCGCCATCGAGATGCTCTGGAAGATGCGGCAGAAGTTTCCGCAGACGGAGCACCCGCTGGTCTGCAGGCACCCGGAAACCGGCCGGAAGATGCTCTACCTGAACCAGGCCTGGACCATCGCCATCAAGGGCCTGAACCGTGACGAGAGCGACGCGGTTCTGACCATGCTGAAGCGCCATTCGGTCCGCGACGTGTACTGCTGCCGGTTCCGCTATCGCAACAATTCACTGATGCTGTGGGACAACCGGGCCGTGCAGCACAGCCCCAATTCCGACTACACCGGGCAACGCCTGATGTGGCGCCTGGCACTGCACAGCGACTGGCAGCCCGGGACCTGAGCCGCGCGAGGCTGGAGAGCCAGGTCGCGGCGGTCGCCGCTGCTACGCTTCGCGGGGCCCCGTTCCGCGGCGCTCGTCCGGCGGCCGCGGGGCCAGGGCCTGTTCGGCGGCGGACCAGTGATCGGCGTGGATCCAGGTCCCGGTGAAGCCCTGCTCCTCGACGGCTGCCAGCCGCTCGTGAAGCGCGAGGCGGGCCTCGAGGGCAAGCGCCTTGTAGGCGCGCAGCACCTGGACCGGTCGTTGCAACAGGGGTGCCAGCAACCGGTCCGTGCAGTCCGCCAGCGCTTCATGGGGCCCACAGACCCGCTGCAGCAGGCCAAGCTGGAGGGCCTCGGCGGCGGGGATGCGCCGGGCCTCCAGCAGCAGCGCGAGGCCCCGGGACGGACCCAGCAGTGCCAGCACGTCGATCCCGCCACCCCAGGCCGTCGTCACGTTGAGCTGGGCCTGCAGGAAGCCCAGTTCGGCCTGGGGCGTGGCGACGCGCAGGTCGCAGGCCATGGCCAGCTCCGCGCCGCCGCCGAGTGCATGGCCATTCAGCGCCGCGATGACGGGCACCGGGAAGCGGCGGACGGCGTCCAGCGCCGCGCGGGCCCGCCGGGACATGGCGAGGGTGTCGGCCTCGCTGCGCACGGCATCCAGTTCCTTCAGGTCGCCGCCGGCGGCGAAGCACCGGTCGCCGGTGGCCGTCAGCACGGCGCACTTCAGCGTGGGGTCCGCGGCGCAGCGCGTGAAGGCTTCCCCGAGCCGGTCGAGCAGCTCGAGCGACAGCGCGTTGCGCCGTTCCGGCCGGTTGATGGTGACCTGCAGCCGGCCACCCCGGTGGTCGATGAGGAGGATGTCGCTCAAGGTTGCAGCCGGATCAGAAATAGAGCCGCATGACGCACTCGGCGACGCAGGCGGGCCGGTCCTGGCCCTCGATCTCGACGGAGTATTCCTCCACGAGCTCGATGCTGCCCTTCGCCTCCGCGACGGACACCAGGGTGCAGTGGGCCCGGATGCGGCTGCCGGCCACGACGGCATTCGGGAAGCGCAGCTTGTTGATGCCGTAGTTGATGACGCGCTTCACCCCGGGCGCCAGGGGCTTGCCCGCGTCCACGAGCCCGCGCAGGGCCGGGTAGAGCGACAGCGTGAGGTAGCCGTGGGCGATGGTCTTGCCGTAGGGGGATTCCGCGGCGGCGCGCGCCGGGTCCACGTGGATCCACTGGCGGTCCCGGGTGGCGTTGGCGAAGCCGTCGATCATGGCCTGGTCGATGGTCAGCCAGTCGCTGGTGTGGATTTCCTGGCCCACGCGGGACTGCAGGGACTCGAGGGCCTCGGTGAGGGCCATGGCTGGTGCTCCGGTGTTGAATGAACGCCCCGGCGCCGCATCGCGTTGGGGCGCAGCGATGCTAGCAGAGTGCCCCGGCTCTGGCAGAATCCGCGACTGGACGAAAGTGGATGGCGCGAATGACTTTCAGGAACGCGATGCTGCTGGCGCTGCTCGGCTCCGGTCTCGCCGGCTGCGGCTCGATGCTGCCGCAGATCGACGCCAAGATCACCCACAAGGAGATCGCGCTCGACGCGGCTGACCTGGTGGCGGGCGGCATCGGCTTCCTCACCCCCTCCGCGGCCACGGGCCGCGAGGCCGACAAGCAGGCCCTTGCCCTGAGCTTCGCCACGCGGCTCGAGGCCGGCCGGACCGACCTGCGGGTCGTCCCGCTACCGGCGGTGCTGTCCGCCGTGAACGCCGCGGAACTCGACCAGGAGTACAAGCAGATGTTCCGGGACTACCTGGAGACCGGCATCCTCGACGGTGCGCTGCTGAAGCGCATCGGCGAGATCGGCCAGGTGCGCTACCTGGCCCAGCTGAACCTGGCCAGTTTCGAGCAGGTGTCCCGCGGGCGCTTCAGCCTGATCGGCCTCCGGTTCGTCGACACCAAGCAGGCCAACATCCGCGTCTTCCTGCAGATCTGGGACAGCCAGACCGGCTCGGTGGCCTGGGAGGGGGGCGGCGAGGTGAACTACGCCTTCGAGTCCGTGAGCGAAAGGCCGGTGACCTTCCAGCAGGTGTCGGCCACCGCCGCCGACCGGATCTACGCCGGGCTGCCACGCAGCGCAGCGCCGCCCTGACCACTGAACTTAAGGCGGACGGCACGGCGCCACGGTCCCACCGACGGGGCGGGCGTTATACTGAATAGCACCTCCCACCGGCCCGCAATTCATGGACGCGAAACGGACGGTCAATCGAGTCACTGTGCTGGCGACGCTCCTGGCACTGGCCGCCTGCAGCAACTCGGCCATGCAGCCGCCGGCCGGCACGACCGGCGCCTCCGGCGCGGGTCTCCCCGGCAGCGGCACGACCAGCGGAACCAGCGGCTCCAGCAGCCCGAGCGGGTCGGGCGGCTCAAAGAGCTCGTCGGGCGTATCCGGCTCGACGTCATCCGGCGCCGGCCAGGCCGCCGGTGCGGGGAGCGCCCCGTCCGGAACGGCCACTACCGGGTCCCTGCCGGCCGGTGGCAGTGCGGGGAGTGGCTCCGCAGGAGATCCCGGCGCCGTCTTTGATAAATCCCTGGGCGACTTCGACGGCGAGATCGGCCGCGAGCGGGAGGCCATGGCGAAATCGGGCCAGGGCTCCGGCCGGGCCGCGGAAACGCGTCAGCAGAGCGACAGCACCTCCGTCCGGACGGCCGGTGGCCCGAACGTCAGCGTGTCAGTGCCGGGGATGGGCGGCATGGGCAGCACCGGTGCAATGGGGGGCATCGGCGGGATCGGCTCGCCCGGCGGGATTGGCGGCGAGCCGGGCGCCTCCACCGCGGGCAAGCGCTCGGGTACTGGTACTGGCAAGGGCCAGGCTGGCGGCCAGGCGGGTGACGCCGGCGTGGGCCCCGACGGCGAACCCGGGACCCCGGACGACACCGCTGGCGGCACCGGCGCCGACGGGAAGCCGGCGGGCACCGGTGGCGCGGGCTCCGGCACGCCGGCCCCCGATACGGCTGGTGCCGGTGGCCAGGCCGGCGCCGGAGGTCCTGGCGGTGCCGGCGACTCGCTGCCGTCAGACATCCCCCGGGACGGTTCCGGCGAAGACCAGGTTGCCAGGCAATTGCGCGAGGCCGCCATGGCCGAGAAGGACCCGGCGATTCGCGACGCGCTCTGGAACGAGTACCGGAAGGTCATGGGCATAAAGAAGAAATGATCGCTGCATCGCGCCTGGTGTCGCCGCTTGCGCGCGTGAGCCGGCCCGCCGCGCTGCTGGCGTTGCTGGCCACGGCGCTGGGCGGCTGTTCCGTGGGCCGCACCATCGACTACGAGCAGACGGACCTCGTGCGGGCCGCCGGTGAACTGCCGGATGCGGAGCGCCTGGACGTAGGGATCATCCTGTTCGATGCCGGCATCGAGGCGGGCAGCCAGCCGGACGAGAAGAAGCTGATCTTCCCCGAGGTGCGCCAGGCCGAGGCGCGCTACATGCCCTACCAGCTGAAGACCACCCTGGAGTCCAGCGGCCAGTGGGGTTCCGTGTGGGTGGTGCCGGAGCGCTCGGACGCCGTTGACCTCACCGTCTGGGGCCGCATCGACAAGTCGGACGGCCTCGAGGTCGTGCTGCGGGTGGGGGCCTGGGACGCCACCGGCCGCGAATGGCTGAACAGGAAGTACTCGACGACCGTTCCCGAGAAGGCCTACTCGAAATACCGGGAGGCGGGCCAGGATCCCTACCAGAGCCTCTACAACGAGATCGCCAACGACCTCCTGAAGACCCGCAAGGGCATGTCTTCGAAGGACCTGGCCACGGTGCGCAACGTCGCGGAGCTCCGTTATGGCGCGGTCCTCGTGCCGGCAGCGTTCGCCGGGACCCTGGAGCAGGACAAGTCCGGCAACTACAGGCTGCGCCGGCTGCCGGCGGCCGACGATCCCATGGTCGCCCGGATGCGCGCCGTGCGCGAGCGGGAATACGCGCTGGCCGACACCCTGAACGAGTACTACGCGAACCTCTACTACGAGCTCGGCAAGCCCTACGAGGACTGGCGGAAGATGTCGCGGGAGGAAATGATCCGCTACCAGGACCTGCGCCGGTCCGCGTTCATCCGCGGCACCGCCGGCGCGCTGGCCCTGCTCGCCGCCGTGCTCTACGAGAGCGGTGGCGGGGACAACGGCGCGATCACCATGGCCGGAGTCTACGGCGGCTTCGAGGGCATCAAGAGCGCGCTCGAGAAGCGCGCCGAGTCGAACGTGAGCCGCGACGCGCTCAAGGAAGCGGGCGCCGGCTTCAATGCGGAGGCCGAGCCGCTCGTCGTCGAGGTGGAGGGGCAGACGCGCCGGCTCACCGGGACGGCTGAGGCGCGCTACACCGAGTGGCGGCGGCTCCTGCGTGAAATCTATTCCGCCGAGACGGGGCTTCCCGTTCCCGAGCCGCCCGGCACGGCTGCCACCACGGGCGCCAGCGCCACGCCCCTGCCGGACGCGGCGCCGGCAGCGCGCTGATCTCCAGGGCGCCCAGCCGGCTTGCATGACACCACTCGCGGCGGGTGCCGAACTGGCCGGTCGCTTCCGGCTGCAGCGCCTGCTGGGCCGTGGCGGCAGTGCCGAGGTCTGGGCGGCCACCGACACGACGACTGGCACTGAAGTCGCGCTCCGGGTGCTGGTGGCCGGGGACGATGCCGAAGCGGCAGCGTTGCTCGCGGGCCTGGAGGCCGACGCCGCGCAACTCCGCCGGCTGGTCCATCCGGGCGTCCTCCGCCCGCTGGCCGTCGCCGCCGCCGGCCACCGGGTCTGCGTGGCGGTGGAGCTTGCCGAGGGCGGCGACCTCGGCGCACTGCGCGGCGCCGGCTGGCAGGCGATCCTGGCGGCCATCCGCGAGGTGGCGGATGCCCTGCAGTACGTGCACGCCCAGGGACTCACCCACGGCGACCTGAAGGCGGCCAATGTCCTGCGCGACCGGCAGGGCCGGTGGCGCCTTACCGACTTTCGCAGCGGCTCGCTCCCGGACGCCAACAGCCCGGTGTCCCTGTCGACGATCAGCCCGCAGCAACTCGACGGCTCGCCGCCGACGGCCGCCGATGACATCTACAGCCTCGGCGCGCTGCTGTACGACCTCCTGGCCGGCCAGCCGCCGCTCCACCCGGGCATCACGCCCGAACGGATCCGCGCCGAGGTGCCCCCGCGGCTGGGCGTGGACGGGCAGGGCGAGGCCGTGCCCCGGGCACTCACGCAGCTCGTGGCGGCCATGCTGGAGAAGTCCCCCCGGCTCCGGCCCGGGAGCCTCGGCGCCGTCCGCGCCCTCCTGGCCGAGATCGCCGCCGACGCGGTGCGTCCCCCGGCGGCTCCCGCGGGACCCGGCGCCGGCCCGCAGGCCGCGTTGCGTCGGCGGCCGGTCGCCGGGCCACCGGCCCGCTCGCCGCTGCTGGTCGCCGCCGGGCTGGCGACGTTGCTGGCCGCCGTGCTCGCGGTGGTGTTCTGGCTGCCCGGCGTCGTCAGGGAGCGTGGCCCGCTGGTCAGGCCGGCCCCGCCCGCGCCGGCCGCCGTCGTCCCTGAACCGGCTGTCCCTGGCCCGGTCGTCCCGGCGGCTGCCGATCCGCGCGCCAGCGCCGACACCGCGCTGGCGGAACGCCTGCGCGCGGAGGTGGAGGCGAAGGCCGCTGGCGCCGACCGGTGGGGTGGCGCCGACTGGCTCGAGGCCCAGCGTCTCGCCGGGCTCGGCGACGGGCAGTACAAGGCCCGGGACTTCGCCGCCGCCGCCGCCAGTTTCGATGCGGCGACGACCCGCTTCCGGCGTCTCGCCGCCGCCGCGCCGGCCACCTTCGACGCCGCGCTGAAGTCCGGACGGGAGGCCTTCGACCGCGGCGACCAGCCGGCCGCCATCGCGGCCTTCGAGCGCGCGTTGCTGGTCAGGCCGGGCGATCCGGCGGCCGTCGCGGGCCTCGGCCGCAGCCGGAAGCTGGACGAGATCCTGGCCGGCATGGCGGAAGCGGCGGCCCGGGAGGCGGCGGGCGACCCGGCGGCGGCGCTGGCCAGCTATGCCGCCGTGCTGAAGCTGGACGCGGAATGGGTGCCGGCGCGGACGGCCATCGCGCGGCTCGACGCCGCCCGGGCGGCGGGCGACTTCGAGCGGGCCATGGCCCAGGGCCTCGGAGCGCTGGCTGCCGGACGCAGCGCCGACGCGCGCACCGCGCTGAACCGGGCCCTGGCCCTGCGCCCCGGCGACCCGGGCGCGCGCGCCGCGCTCGCCCAGCTGGACGGCGACGAACGCCGCAGCCGGCTGACTGCCCTGGAAGCGGAGGCCGGGCGGCTGGCCGCCGCGGAACGCTGGGCCGAGGCCGCCGACCGGTACCGGGAACTGCTGCAGCTCGATGCGACGCTGGCGGCCGCCCGGGACGGCCTGGCGGTGACAGAGTCGCGGGCTGTCCTGCACCAGCGCCTGGAGCAGCAGCTCGCCAACGGCGACCGCTTCAACGACGACGCGGTGGTGGCAGGTGCAGAGGCCGTGTTGCGCGAGGCGGGGACGGTGGCGGCACCGGGACCGGTACTGGCGGGGCAGGTGGCCCGCCTGAAGGCGCTGATTGCCGCCGCGGCCACGCCGGTACCCGTGCAGTTCGAATCCGATAACCTCACCAGCGTGGTCATCTTCAAGGTCGGGCCCCTGGGCACGTTCACCTCCCGCACGGTCGAGCTGCGGCCCGGCGCCTACGTGGTCGTGGGCACCCGGGACGGCTACCGGGACGTGCGCCGCAGCGTGCGGGTCGAAGCGGGTGGCGGGGGCAGCCCCATCAGCGTGCGCTGCGAGGAGCCCATCTGAGCCTCCGGATCACCATCCGCGACGCGGCGGGCGTCCGGTCGGCCGGGCCCGGGGACCTGCCGCTGCGCATCGGCACCGGGCCCGCGGCCGCGCTCCGCGTGCCCGGTCCGGTATCGGACGCCAGCTACGCGCTGGTTGGCATGCTGGACGGCCGGCCGTTCCTGCAGGTGACCGTTGCCACGATGCCTGTGCTCCTGAACGGCGAGGTGCTGACCGGCACGCGCTGGCTCGCGGATGGCGACGAGATTGGCGTGGGCAGCGCCCGGATCCGCTGCGCCGTCGGTGACGGCGCCCTCGACTTCAGCCTGGGCTTCAGCGGCGTGGACTACGACACGCTGCCGCCGGAAGCGGGCCCGGCCGGGCCGGCGCCGCTGCCCGCCGCCGGCCGTCCCGTCACGACCGCCGGCGCGGCGCGTCGTCCCGCCCGGTGGCGCACGGCCGGCGTGGCGGGCGCGTTGTTGCTGCTCGCTGGCGCCGCCTTGTGGCTCCTCACCTCGACCGCTGTGCTGATCGCGACGGACCCGCCCGCCGCGGTCATCGATGTCCGCGGTGTGCCGGACGTCCGGCTGGGCGGCCGCTTCCTGCTCCGCCCAGGCCGCTACACCGTGACCGCTACGGCGGACGGCTATGCCCCCGGCAGCCTCGAGATCGAGGTTCGCGGCGAGGCCAGCGAGGACTTTCGCCTGCGCCTCGCGCGGCTCCCCGGCCGGGTGCAGGTGGTGACCCGGCCCGCCGTGGCGGCCGAGGTCAGCGTCGATGGCAGGCCCGCGGGGCGCACGCTGGCCGGTGGCGCGGCGGGGGCGGAGCTGGAGATTCCCGCCGGCATCCACACGATCGCGGTGGTCGCCCCCCGCTACCAGGACTGGGAAGGCACCCTGAACGTGGCCGGCGGCGGCGCGCGCCAGACCCTGGAGGTCCCCCTGGTGCCCGGCTGGGCCGACGTCACCGTGACCAGCGTACCGGCCGGCGCGACCGTGCTGGTCGACGGGGTGAGCGTCGGCACGACGCCGGGGACGCTCGAGCTGATGCCCGGCAACCGCACGCTCACCCTGGAGAAGGACGGCTTCAAGGCGCTCACCCGCCTGGTCACGGCCGTGGCGAACCAGCCCCAGTCCCTGGATTCGCTGGTGCTCGTGCCCGCCGATGGCCTGGTGCGCGTCATCACCGAGCCGGCCGGCGCCGCCGTGACGACCGGCGGCCGCTACAGGGGCGTGACGCCGCTGGAGGCGGAGCTGGCGCCCGGCCAGGTCCACGAGCTCGCGCTGGTGAAGCCGGGGTACGAGCCGGCCACGAGCCGCGTGGACCTCACGGCCGCGCGGGGCGCCACGGTGCGCGTCACGCTCACGCCGCGGCTCGGCGTCGTGCGGGTCGTCGCCGAGCCGGCCGATGCGGAACTGTTGGTCGATGGCAAGCCGGTGGGCGCCGCCACGCGGGAACTCACGCTGCCAGCCGTCAGCCACCGGCTCGAGGTGCGCAAGGCGGGCTTTGCCACGTACCAGGCCGAGGTCACGCCGGAGCCGGGCCTGCCCCGGGTGATCGAGGTGAAGCTGCTGACCACCGAGCAGGCCGTGGTCGCCTCGGTGCCGCGCACCGTGGCGTCGGGCACGGGCATGGAAATGCGGCTGGTCCAGCCGGGCAGCCTGCGCCTGGGCGCACCGCGCCGGGAACAGGGCCGGCGGGCAAACGAGACCGAGCGGGACGTGCGCCTGACGCGGCCGTTCTGGATCGGTGTGCGGGAGGTCACCAATAACCAGTTCCGCGCCTTCCGGCCCCGGCACACGTCAGGCGCGGAGAAGTACCAGGTGCTGGCCGGTGGCGAGCACCCGGCTGTCATGCTGGGCTGGGAGGACGCCGCCGCCTACTGCAACTGGCTGAGCGACCAGGAGGGCCTGCCCCGCGCCTATGCGACGGAGGCGAAGCCCGGCGGTCCCCGCCTGGTGCTGGCCACGCCCGTGACGACGGGCTACCGGCTGCCCACCGAGGCCGAGTGGGAGTGGGCGGCCCGCTACAACGGCGGCGGTGGCGCCCGGCGCTATCCCTGGGGCGACACCTTCCCGCCGCCGCCGGGCGCGGGCAATTTCGCGGACCAGTCGGCCAGGGGCTTCGTCACCGGGCTGCTGGCCGGCTACGACGACGGCTTCCCCGTGACCGCGCCCGTGGGCAGCTTCGCGGCCAGTCCGCTGGGGCTCTTCGACCTGGGCGGCAATGCGGCGGAGTGGGTCCACGACCGCTACACCGTCGGCACGCCCGGCGCGGCCGAGGCGGTGGACCCCACCGGGCCCGCGGACGGGCAGTATCATGTGATCCGCGGCTCGAGCTGGCGCCACGGTGGCATCAGCGAGCTGCGGCTGGCCTACCGGGATTTCGGTGACATCGGCCGGCTCGACGTGGGCTTTCGCGTGGCCCGGTATGCGGACCTGAAATGACCTCTTTCTGGCGAACGCTGGTGCTGATCCTGGCCGGACTGGGTGCCGCCTGGGCCGTGACGCGCATGGGCGGCTCGCCGCCGACGGTGTGGAACACGCTGGATGACGCGGCGCCTGCTGCTGCTGACGTGCCAGCGGCGCCCGCCGAGGGAGCCGCCCCCAGCCAGGCCGACATCGAGGCCCAGATCCGCCAGGCCGAGGAAGCCCTCGGTGAGCGGGCCGATCCCAACCAGGAACTGCCGGTCGACCCGCTGCGGGCCGATGTGGCCATCGCGCTGCCCTCGGACATCTAGCGGACCGGACACCGACCTCATGCACAAGACCTTCTCCAACGAGTTCCTCTTCCAGCTCTTCTCGCTGCTGCTCTCGGTCCTGCTGGTGCACGCCGTCTACGTCACCGTGGTCTGGCCCAACGCCCGGGCGGACATCGAGCAGAACCGCGCCATGCTCAAGCAGGATCCCAACTACACGGCGCAACGCTCCTGGTACGTCATCATCAAGGACTGGGAGCAGGAGTCCTGCTTCGTGCTGGGCCTCTGGGCGCTCGGCATCATGGCCTACAAGACCCGGGGCCTGCGGCGGGAGCGCCGCATCCTCGACCGGGAGCTGGTGCCCATCGCCGAGGGCATGCGCATCCTGCCGGAGGACACCCGGGACTACGTCCGCCAGCTGCAGGCGCTGCCCGACGCGGAGAAAGTGCTGCTGGTGCCCCGGGCGCTGCTCCATGCACTCCAGCGCTTCGGCGCCACGCGCAACGTGCAGGACGCGTCGTCCGCGTCCCACACCCTCGTAATGTCGGAGGCGGAGCGGCTGGAGGCGGAGCTCTCCATGATCCGCTACATCCTCTGGGCCATCCCGTCCATCGGCTTCATCGGCACCGTGCGCGGCATCGGCGAGGCGCTCGGCGTCGCCAACAAGGCGGTGTCCGGCGACATCAGCGGCGTCACCGAGAGCCTCGGCGTGGCGTTCAACTCCACGCTCATCGCCCTCTTGATCAGCATCCTGCTGATGTTCCTCGTCCACCAGCTGCAGCTGGTGCAGGAGCGGCTGGCGTTCGAGACCGAGGACTACCTGGACGACCAGCTGATCCGCCACCTGCAGGCAAACTAGCGCCGTGGCCGGGCCCGCTGCAGGCTCCTTCCTCGCGCTCGAGCTGAACGACGCGCTGCTCGCGGTCGCCGACGCCTCCGGCGTGCTGCACACCGAGCCCGGCTACGCGGTGGTGGAGGAGGGCGGCGCGCGCTTCGGCCTGGACGCCCTGCCGTCGCTGCGGCGCCAGGCGCACCTGGCCAGCTCGCGTCACTGGCGGGACTTCTCGTCCCGGCCCCTGCCGCGGCCCCTCGGCGGTTTTCAGTCCACGGCCGACCTGGTGGCAGCCCAGCTCCGTCGCCTGTGGGCCCGGCACGGCGCGGGCCGCTCCGGCGTGCTCTATGCGTTGCCGCCCGGGTGGACCGGCGGGCAGCGCGACGACCTGCTGGCGTTGTCCGCCGCGCTCGGCATGCCCGTGCTCGCCGTGGCGGACGCCGCCGTGGCCGCGAGCCGCCACGAGCAGCCGGGCCGGGAGCTCCTGCACCTGGAGGCGGGCCTGCACAACCTGACCCTCAGCCGGATCCGCCAGTCCGGCACGGCGGCCCTCGGCGAGCTGGCGGGCGACCGGGAGAGCTTTGCCGCCCTGGGCATCGAGCCGCTGCTCCGGCTCAGCATGGAAACCCTGGCCCGCCGGTTCGTGGAGTGCAGCCGCTTCGACCCGCTGCACGACTCCGCGACCGAGCAGGCGCTCTTCGACCAGCTGCCCGGGTGGCTGGGGCGGCTGGCGCGGGACGCGGAGGTTCGCGTGGAGCTCACCGCCCGCAGCGGCACGTTCGGCGCCGTGATCCAGTCAGCCGACTTTCGCGCGCGCCTCGCCCGGGCCTGCGAGCCGCTCCTGCAGAAGCTCCGCGCCCGCATCGCGGAGCGCGGGCCCCACGTCCTGCAGGTCCATCACCGGCTCGCGGACCTGCCCGGCGTCGTTGAGGCGCTGCTCCGCCTTCCCGACACGGCGGTGCACATACTGGCCCCGGGCGCCGCGGCCGCCGGCCTGGCCGCCCGGGCCGGCGGCGCGCTCCGTCCGGGCGCGGGCCCGGCCGAGCTCGCCGAGCTGCCCTGGGACGAGGGCCCGGCGGACGCCCCCGCGGTCGTCACGGGCAACGTGCCTTCGGCCGCGGCAGAGTCGCCGACGCACCTGCTGGCGGGCCACCAGGCGTATCGCGTGGGCGACGGCCCCTTCCGGATCGGCAGCGAGCTCGGGCCTGGCGAGGCGGGTGTCGTCCTCGATCCGGGCATCCGCGGCCTCTCCCGGCAGCACTGCACCCTGCGCCGGGAGAACGGCGCGCTGTTCGTCTTCGATCACAGCCGCTTCGGCACCTGGCTCAACGGCCACCGCATCGAGGGCGCGGCGCTGGTCCAGCCCGGCGACGTGCTCACGCTCGGGTCGCCGCCCGTCGAGCTGCGGCTGATAGCGGAAGCGGACGCCGGCTGAAGCGACGCTGATGGCGCGCAGGTCCTTCAGTGTCTTCAGCCTGTCCTTCCTGGACGTGATGGCCTGCGGCCTCGGCGCGACCATCCTCTTCCTGATGCTCATCAGCGCCCAGGTCCGGGTCAAGGCGGACCGCGCGAACGACGGCCTGCGCGCGGAGGCCACGAAGATCGAGCAGGAGGTGCTCGACGCCAGGAAGAACCTGCTCCGCCTGCGCACGGATGCCGTCGAGCGCGATAGCCGCGCCACCGGCGCCGCCGGCGAGATCCAGCGGCTGCAGAAGCTGATCGAGGAGCTGCGCGCCCAGGCGGAGGCGACGGACAACGACAGCCTGGCGAAGAAGGAAAGCGTAGAGCAGCTGCGGGCCGACGTGCAGCGCCTCCAGGAGGGGGCGCGGCGGCTGGCCGAGGCCGCGCCCCAGCCTGGCACGGGGCAGCGCATCCGCAGTTTCGTCGGCACGGGGAACCGCCAGTACCTCACCGGCATGCGCATGGGCGGCCAGCGCGTGCT
Source organism: Chromatiales bacterium (assembly GCA_016789845.1). Lineage (GTDB taxonomy): Bacteria > Pseudomonadota > Gammaproteobacteria > Steroidobacterales > SHZI01. The sequence continues at coordinate 31,055 of JAEUQA010000055.1, read as the reverse complement.
GATCCTGGTGGATTCGTCGGCCAGCATGCTTGGCCGCACCTACGCCAACGTCGTGCGCTACCGGGCCATGCCCGACGAGCGGAAGGTCCGGGCCCCGAAGTGGCGGCAGACCATCGGCACGGTCGAGTGGCTTACCACCCAGCTCCAGCCCGGCGCCCGCTTCCAGATCTATGCCTTCAACGAGCAGGCGGCGACCACCGTGGCCGGTTCCGACGGCGGCTGGATCACCGCCAACGACGGCGGCGACTTCGACGCGGCCCTGGCCGGCCTGCGCAAGGTCGTGCCCGCGAAGGGCACCAGCCTGATCAAGGCCTTCCAGGCGGCGCGGGCGATGAAGCCGACGCCCGACAACATCTTCCTCATCACCGACGGCCTGCCCACCCAGGGCGCCACGGCGCCGGCCGAGCCCGAGCCGATCCGGGCCGACCGGCGCGCGAATTTCCTGCGCCAGGCCACGGCCGAGCTGCCTGCCAACGTGCCGGTCAACGTCATCCTCCTGCCGATGGAGGGCGACCCGGAGGCCGCGATCCGCTTCTGGGAACTGGCCATGCGCACCCGGGGCTCCTTCCTGGCGCCCGCGAAGGACTGGCCATGAGGCGGCGGCGGAGGCAGCAATCGGACAGCCTCAACCTGTCCTTCCTCGATGCCATCTCCTGCGGCTTTGGCGCCGTGATCCTGCTGCTGGTGATAACGCTGCTGTTCGAGCCGGCGACCATCCAGGAAACCCGCGCCGACGTGCAGGGCCTCATCGAGCGGCTCCAGCGGGAGCTGTTCGAGATCCGCGGCGAGACCGAGGCGCTCACGCTGGAGATCAGCGCGCCCCCCTCTGACCAGGAGCAGGTGCTGGCGCGCCTGCGGGCGGACCTGACGAAGATCCGCGGGCAGTACCGGGCCAGCGTGCAGCCGGAGACCGAAAGCGCCGAGATGGGCGAGCTCCGCGCCGCCCGCCAGCAGCTGACCGAGGAGATGCGCAAGCTGCTCGCGGACTACCGGCCCCCGGCGGCCGAGACCACGGTGGGCGGCATCCCGGTGGACAGCGAGTACATCATCTTCGTCATCGACAACTCGGGAAGCATGCAGTCCGTCTGGCCGACCGTGCGGGAGAAGGTCAGGGAAACGCTGGAAGTCTATCCCCGGATCAAGGGCATCCAGGTGTTCAGCAGCAGCGGCGACTACCTGCTCCGGGGCACCGCGCGGCGCTGGATCCCGGACTCCCGGAGCAGCCGCGCCCAGATCATCCGGGCCATGGAGAACTGGCCGGGCAGCGCGTCCAACCCGACGGAGGGCATCGTGACCGCCATCAACACGTTCTATGCCCCCGACAAGCGCATCAGCGTGTACGTGTTCGGCGACGACTTCCAGGGGCGGGTCGTGGAGGGCGTCATCCGGCAGATCGAGTCGATCAACAAGCCGGATGGCCGGGGCAACCGGCTCGTCCGGATCCACGGCATCGGCTTCCCCACCGGGGCGGCCAGCGCGAATCCCGCCGGCTTTGCCGCCTTCATGCGCGCCCTGTGCGACCGCAGCGGCGGGACCTTCGTGGCGTTGACCCAGGTGCAGCAGGGCCCGAGAATCATCCTCCGCGGGCCGGGCGGCTGACGCGGAACATTACGACAACCCACGATCGAACCCCGGAGTCCCCCATGACCGACCTCACCGCGAAGCGCTGCAAGCCCTGCGAGGGTGGCGTGCCGCCGCTCGCCCCCGCGGCCGTCGCCGAACTGCGCCAGGCCCTGCACGGGGACTGGGTGCTGTCCGCCGACGGCAAGTGGCTCAGCCGGCGCTTCGAGTTCCCGGGGTTCGGCCGGACCATGGGCTTCGTCAACGCGGTTGCCTGGATCGCCGAGTCCGAGGGCCACCACCCGGACCTGGAGGTGGGCTACGGCCGCTGCGTCGTCCAGTGGTCCACCCACGCGGTCGACGGCCTCACCGAGAACGACTTCATCTGCGCCGCCAAGGTCGATCGCCTCGTTGAGTGACGATTGGCCTTTGCCAGCCCCGGCGCTAAAGTGTCGGCCATCCGACGAGGAGAGTTCCATGCCTGCCCGCCTGTTGCCCGCGCTGTTGCTGTTCATGGCCGCCCCGGTCGCGCTCGCCGCTGCCCCGGACGTGACGACGCCCGAGGGCCAGCTGGTGGCCATGCGTCGCATCCAGTGCTCGGAGACCGACGGCAAGGCGATGACCTTCTACTGGAAGGGCGTGGCCTACAGCCGCGTGCCCGGCGAGCCGGACCGGCAGCTCTTCAAGGTGGAGGGCATGAACGTGCGCCAGTGCGGGCCGCTGGCCGGGTCGAAGAACAAGGCGGAGTTCCGCCTCGTGAGCCGCGAGATCCTGCTCTACGAGGATCCCGTCACCGGCGAGGTGCTGCGCAACTGGACCAACCCCTGGACGGGCAGGACGGTCGAGGTTCTGCACGTGGCGAACGACCCCGTGAACGGCAACTACGGCCTGGTGGGCCGGGACGGCAAGCCCACCAGCCTGCCCTTCGAGGTCATCGGCAACCAGTGGTGGCTGACCACCGGCGTGCCGCTCTTCTACACCAATGTCCTGGCCGGCGACTACCAGCGCTACGTGGGCGGCACCTACCACGTCACGGAGCTCTTCAATTTCTTCGGCGCGGCGGACGACCTGGCGAACCGGAAGAAGGACACGGCCCAGACCGCCGTGGGCTGGCAGCGGATTTCCATGTGGCTGCCCTGGATGGAGATGGGCGACCGCGCCGGGCTCCTCTATTTCCACACGGCGGGCCGCAAGCTGGAGAAGTGGGACGACCTGTCGCCGACCATGAAGGCCGAGATCGACAGGTACTTCCCTGCCTACCGCAATCCGCCGCCCCTCGATGACCAGCGCCCGAACGAAACCAGCTGGACCTACTTCAAGAAGGTCATCGACGCCCGGAAGCCGTCCCCGTAGGAGCGCCGACCGGCGCGACCCCTTCTTCATGTCGAACGCTCCGCCCCGCCAGCTCCCCGTGCGCAACCCCCGCACGGGCCAGACCGACTGCCACGTGGAGGCCGTCGGCCCCGCCGCGCTGGCTGCCATTGCGGCACGCCTGCGGGCGGGCCAGGTCGCCTGGGCAGCGGCGGGAGTGGCCGGCCGCACCGCCGTGCTCAAGGCCTGGTCGGAACGCCTGCTGGCGAACCCCGGGCCACTCCTCGATGCCCTGTCGACGGACACCGGGCGTCACCTGCTCGCCGGCAACGAGTTCCGTGCCCTGGCCGGCCTGGTGGCGGGGAATGGGGCCATGGCGGCCCACGCGCTGGCCCCCCAGGAGCAGGCGGGGGCCCCGGAGCGGGCGTCGGTCACGCCCGGCATCGGCATCCGCTCGCAGCTCGTGCCCTACGGCCTGGTCGGCGTGATCAGTCCCTGGAACTTCCCTTTCCTGCTCTCCATGCTGGACACGATTCCCGCGCTGCTCGCGGGCTGCGCGGTGCTGGTCAAGCCGAGCGAGGTCACGCCCCGCTTCGTCGCGCCGCTGATGGCCAGCGTGCGGGAGTTCCCCGAACTGGCGGCGGTGCTCGCCGTCGTGACCGGCGACGGTGAGACCGGCGCGGCGCTCATCGGGCAGGTGGATGCGGTGTGCTTCACGGGCAGCGTGGCGACGGGACGGAAGGTCGCCGAGGCCTGCGCGCGGCGCTTCATCCCGGCGTTCCTCGAGCTGGGCGGCAAGGACCCGGTGATCGTGCTGGAGTCGGCCGACCCGGACCGGGCTGCCGCCATCGTGCTGCGGGCGTCGGTGCAGGCGACGGGGCAGGCCTGCCAGTCCCTGGAGCGGGTCTACGTGCATGAGCGGTTGGCGGCGGCGTTCATCGAGCGCCTCGTGGCGCGGGCCGATGCCGTGCCGCTCAACTACCCGGACAGCCGCCGCGGGCAGGTGGGCCCGCTGATCTTCGCGCGCCAGGCGGAGATCATCGCCGGGCAGCTGGCCGACGCGGTGGCGAAGGGCGCCCGGGTACTCACCGGGGGCGTCATCGAGAATCATGGCGGCGGCCTGTGGCTGCGCCCGACCGTAGTCACCGGCGTGACGCACGGCATGACGCTGATGACGGAGGAAACCTTTGGTCCGGTGCTGCCGGTGATGAGCTTCCGGGACACGGGCGAGGCGGTGCGCCTGGCCAACGATTCCGTCTACGGGCTCTCGGCGGCCGTGATCGGCGACGAGGCGGAGGCTCTCAACCTGGCGCGCCAGCTGAACGTGGGCGCCGTCAGCATCAACGACGGGGGCCTCACCACCGAGGTCTTCGACGCGGAGAAGAACGCCTTCAACCTCTCCGGCCTGGGCGCCTCCCGCATGGGCCCGTCCGGCCTGTTGCGTTTCCTGCGCAGCAAGGCGCTGCTGATCCAGCACGGCGTCCCGAAGGACATGAGCGCGCTGGAGGAGCAAAAGGGTGCCGGATATTAGTCTTTCAGAGAACTAAGGCCCGGCATCGTTCAGGAAAATTTTGCAGCCAGGTGCCGGAAGAACGCCCCGGCATCGAGGCCACGCCCGGTGGCCCGGCGGACGATCTCCTCCGCATCCAGCTGGCAGCCCCACCGGTACACATTGGCCGCAAGCCAGTCCCGCAGGGGTCGGAGGTTCCCGCTGGCCAGTTCCGCATCGAGATCCGCCTGCGCCGCATAGGTCTCGGCGAGCTGGGCGGCGTAGAGGTTGCCGATGGTGTAGGTGGGGAAATAGCCGAGCGACGCGCCGGCCCAGTGCACGTCCTGGAGGCAGCCGTCGCCGATGGTGTCGGGCACGATGCCGAGCCACTTGCGGCTGCTCTCGTTCCAGGCCGACGGCAGGTCATTGACCGCCAGGTCGCCGGCGAGCAACGCCGTCTCCAGTTCATAGCGCATCAGGATGTGCAGGTTGTAGGTGACCTCGTCGGCCTCGGCGCGGATCAGGGTCGGCTGCACGACATTCACCGCCCGCTGGAAGCGCAGGGTGTCCAGCGCGCCCAGCGCGTCCGGAAAGCGGGACTGGAGCCGCGGCAGGTAGTGCGACCAGAAGGCCGAGCTGCGGCCCACGTGGTTCTCCCAGAGCCGGGCCTGGGACTCGTGGAGTCCGGTGCTCGGGGCCTCGGCCAGCAGCGTGCCGTGCAGGGCGGCGGGGAAGCCCTGGTCGTAGAGCGCGTGCCCGCCCTCGTGGAGCGTGGCGAAGATCGCCGGCAGGGGGTTGTCCGCCTGGAAGCGCAGCGTCAGGCGCACGTCATCCTCGCCGATCATGGTGGTGAAGGGATGCGTCGACCGGTCGGCGCGGCCCCGCGTGAACGAGAAGCCCATGTCCGCCAGCAGCGCGCGACAGAAGGCTTCCTGCTCCCGGGCCGGGCAGGCGCCGGCAGGGGTCAGGCCCGCTCCGCGACTGCGCTCGGCGAGCACCGGCACCAGCTCCCGGAGGCGCTCGCCGAGGCTGCGCAGCAGCGGGTCGAGGCGCGCCTTCGTCATGCCGGGTTCGTACTCGTCCAGCAGCCCGTCGTACAGGTCGCCGCCCCGCTGCAGCGCCTGGGCGCGCTCCCGGAGGAGCTTGAGCAGCCCGGTGAAGGGGCCGGCGAAGGGTGCGAAGCTGCCGGCCGCGCGCGCCTCTTCCCAGGCGGCGAGGGCGAGGGAGCGGGCCTCCGCGAGCGCCCCCACCAGGTCATGGGGCACGGCCAGCTCGATGCGGCGTTCCCGCTTGAGCTCGGCCAGTTCCGCCTGGCGCAGCGGGTCGTCGCGGGTCAGCTCGCTGACTTCCTCGATGAGGTCGCCGAGCGCGTCGTCCACCAGCAGGTCGTGGGCGATGGTCTCGACGGTGCCCATCTGCTGGCCCCGCCGCTCGTGGCTGCCGGTTGGGAGGTAGGTCTCCTCGTCCCAGTCCAGCAGGGCCACCACGGCGTCCAGGTCGCGCAGTTCCCGTATCTTGTCGGTGAGCCGCTTCTCGGCGATGTCCCGCGGGACGGCCGCGCGGATCGGGGCGCGCAGGTCGTCGGGCGGATAGCCGATGAGCACCGGTGCAAGCCCGCCGTGCTGGGCCACGTTGACCACCTGCTTCTGGGAGACCCGGCAGAGCATGGCGAGGCCGTGGTCCGTCGGCGCGAAGCCGAGCACCGAGTAGAAGGGCTCGTAGTGCACGCGGCCGTCCGCGTCCACCACCGGGAATTCCTGCACGGGCAGGTTGGCGACGGCCTGCACGACCCAGGACTGGTGGGGGTCGTCCTGCACGCGGAGCGCCTCGGCGAGCAGTTGCTCCCACTCGCCCTGGGGGATGAGCGAGCCCACATGGACGCCTTCGCCGCCGTAGCTCCGGTTGGGCTTCAGGACGAGCTGCTCGCGGAAGTCCCGGGCGTAGGTGGGCAGGTCGCCGTGGCCGTGCGGGAGCGACGTGCTGCGGCTGGACAGGATCCGGGTCCAGAGGATGTGCCGCCGGAAGAGCAGCTGTTCGCGGTTGCTGAAGTGCCGGCGCACGAGTGCGTCGTCGGTGAGCAGTTCCCAGCAGCTCTTGTGGTCGAAGTCCCCGCCGGCCGAGGACACCATCCGGTTCTGGCGGAAGAGGGCGCGCATCGCCAGCAGGGGGCCGCCCTGTTCCTGCTCGAGTTCGAGCAGGTCGCGCATCTCGTAGTCCCGGTAGGCCACGTCGATACAGGTGTCCTGGTACCAGACTTCCTCGTCCTCCAGGCGCAGCTCGGTGGGGTCGGCGTGCACGACCGTGACGCCGTGCCGTTCGCGGAAGTACCGGGCCATGGCCGACTGCTCGTTGGGCCCGTCCGACTCGTACTTGGGCTCGACGAGGCAGATGTTGCGGCCAGTGCGGCCGACGGCCCGGGCGTGGTCGAGCAGCACCTGGAGGAACAGGTCGCGCTGGTCCCGGGGCTGGTCGATGGTGAGGCCGGGGTCGTGGGCGATGATCGTCGGGACGATGTCCCGGACGACCAGCGAGTCGGCGAGGGGGCCCAGCTGGATGCCGCCGACACCGGACAGGTTCGGTTCCAGGAACTGCAGGGAGTCCTGCCAGCGGGCGCCCGTGAAGTCGCAGACGGCGTCGAGGCGGCCGTAGAGCGCGTTCTGGCCGCCTTCGAGAGCGGTCCAGCAGTCGCGGAGCCATGCCTCCTCGTCCGGGGCGAGCGGGAGGATGGCCCGGACGTCGGGGTCGCCGAAGTAGATCTCGGGCAGGCGCTTCAGCGCGTCGATGATGACGGTGCAGACGTTGTGCAGGTAGGCCACCTGCTCCGGCATGACGAGCAGGGGCCGCAGCATGATGCGCACCGGCTCGACCTCGCCGGCGCGCTCGTAGACGACACCGTTCAGCCGGGCGTCTTCCGCCAGGCGGCGGGACAGCCAGTGGAGCGTGGCATCCGGAATGTGATTGACCGCCCGCCGCACCCGGGCATCGAGTGCCGCGCCGGCCAGACCAAGCTCTTCGGCGGGGCTCAGCATCGCAGAAAGGTACCGGACACTTAGTTGTTGGGTTTGCTTAGTTATGGGCGGCCAATAACTAAGCAAACCCAACAACTAAGTGTCCGGTACCTTTTCTAGAACATCGAGTTGCTGCCGGGGGTGCCGGAGCCGGCGTTCGGGGTGCGGCTCGGGATGAAGTCGCCGGTGATCATCTGGTCGTAGGCCATGCCGGGGCCGACCATCGGGTAGACGCAGGCCTCGGGGTCGATGATGACCTCGAGGAACGCCGGCCCCCGGAACGCGATGAACTCCTCGATGACCCGCGGCACGTCGGCCTTGCGGTCAAGGCGCACGGCATACTCGAAGCCGTCGGCCTGGGCGGCCTTGACGAAGTCCTTCCGGTAGAGAGACTTGTCGGTGGCGGACAGGCGGCCCTGGTAGTAGAGCTTCTGCCACTGCTTCACCATCCCGTCGCCGAAGTTGTTCAGCACGACCACCTTGATCGGCAGCCGGTAGGTCGTGACGGTCTCGAGCTCGCCCAGGTTCATGCGGATGCTGGCGTCGCCGTCCACGTCGATGACCAGCTTCTCCGGGTTGGCGAACTGGGCGCCGATGGCCGCCGGCAGGCCGAAGCCCATCGTGCCCATGCTGCCCGAGGTCAGCCACAGGCGCGGCTGGCGGAAGTCGAAGTACTGGGCCGACCACATCTGGTGCTGGCCGACGCCGGTGGTGATGATCGCCTCGCCGCGAGTGTGCCGGTTGATCTCCTCGATCACGTAGTTCGGCTGGATCAGCGGGCTCGCCCGGTCGTAGTTCATCGCATAGGTTTTCTTCAGCGCGGCCAGCTCCCGGTGCCAATCGCCGAAGTCGGTGTTGATCCTGTGCCGGTCGGCCCAGGCGACCAGCTGGCGCAGGTCCCGGTCCAGCACGCCCACGTTGTGCCACTGGACGGCCTTCACCTTGCCGATCTCGCAGGGGTCCACGTCGAAGTGGGCGACCTTCTTCGCCTGCGGCGCGAACTTCTCCGGAATGGCCGCCACCCGGTCGTCGAATCGTGACCCGATGGCGATCAGGAAGTCGCAGTCCTCCACCGCATAGTTCGCCGCCGGCGTGCCGTGCATGCCGAGCATCTGCAGGGAGAGGGCGTCCGTCGTGTCACAGGCCCCGATGCCCATCAGCGTCGTGGTGACCGGAATGCCGAAGCGCGCCGCGAAGCGTCGCAGCGCCTCGGACGCATTGGCGCTCACGACGCCGCCGCCCGCGTAGATCAGCGGCCGCCGCGACTCGCGCAGCATGTCGAAGAAGGACTTGGCGGAGGCGGCCGAGATCTCACTGGCTACCAGCGCATCCACGCGCTGCCGGTAGGCGTCGATCGGCAGCAGGCCGGTGCCCTGGAACTCGCCGACCCAGTTCTGCACGTCCTTGGGGATGTCGATGACGACCGGCCCGGGGCGTCCCGTGGCCGCGATCTCGAAGGCCGTGCGGATCGTCGCTTCCAGCCGGTCCGGGTCGGTGACCAGGAACACGTGCTTGGCGACCGAGCCCATGATGGCGGAGATCGGCGCCTCCTGGAACGCGTCGGTGCCGATCACGGCGGTCGGCACCTGGCCGCAGATGACCACGATGGGCACGGAGTCCGCCATGGAGTCCCGCACGGGGGTGACCGTGTTGGTGGCGCCGGGGCCGGAGGTGACCATGCACACACCGACGCGCCCGCTGGCCCGGGCATAACCCGCCGCCATGAAGCCGGCACCCTGCTCGTTGGCGGGCACGATCAGCGGGATGGGGGCGTTGCCGGCCTCGTCCCGGTGCTCGTCGTTGTAGCGGAACACCGCGTCGTAGGTGGGCAGGATGGCGCCGCCGCTGTAGCCGAAGATCGTCTGCACGCCCTCGTCGACGAGGACCTGCACGATCATCTCGGCGCCGGTCATGCGCTTGCCGGCGAGCGGGTGGGGGGGTGTTTCGACGGTCTGGGCGCGGGGTGTCATAAATCCGGGATTGCAAGGCGGTTTTCCCCGAGTTTCAACGAACTACTCCCGCATTGCAATAGAGTTTGAACTGGGCGAGTATTCCCGGTCCCATGCGTCACATCATTTCCATCCTGCTGCAGAACGAGGCCGGCGCCCTGGCGCGGGTCGCGTCCCTGTTCGCCACCCGGGGCTACAACATCGAGTCCCTGAGCGTGGCGCCCACCGACGACCCCCAGGTCTCCCGGCTCACGCTGGTCACCATCGGTTCGGACCAGATCATCGGCCAGATCAACAAGCAGCTGCTGAAGCTGGTGGACGTGGTCAACACCGTGGACATGACCCTCGGCGATCACATCGAGCGGGAGCTGCTGCTCCTCAAGCTCAGGATCCACGACGACGGCCTCGAACGCATCCGGGAACTGGCGAAGCAGGAGGGCGCCCGCGTCCTCGACGACGCGGAGCAGAGCTACACGCTCGAGCTCACGGGCGCCGCCAGCCGGCTCGACACCTTCATCAACCGGGCAGCCAGCCACGCCGACATCCTCGCCGTGGTGCGCAGCGGTCCCCTCGCGGTGGCCCGGGGCGTGCCGGTGCTCGCCGCGACCAGCTGACCCCGCGCCGGCCATGTCCGCACTGCAGGGCGCCGCCCGGCTGGTCCTCAAGATCGGTTCCTCGCTGCTGGTGGACAAGGCCACGGGCAAGCTCAACCGCGCCTGGCTCGAGTCCATCGCCGACGAGCTCGCCCGCCTCCGGCAGCGGGGCCAGCAGGTGCTGGTGGTCTCGTCCGGGGCCATCGCGCTCGGCCGGCCCTACCTGGGCCTGGCCCGGGACCAGCGCCGCCTGGAGGACGCCCAGGCCGCCGCCGCCGCGGGCCAGATCCTGCTGGCCCACGCCTACCAGGACCTGCTGGAGGCCCGGGGCATCCGCATCGCCCAGGTGCTCCTCACGCTGGAAGACACGGAGAGCCGCCGCCGCTACCTGAACGCCCGCGGCACGCTGGAGACGCTGCTTAGGCTCAACGTGATCCCCGTGATCAACGAGAACGACACCGTGGCGACCCAGGAAATCCGCTACGGCGACAACGACCGCCTCGGCGCCCGGGTGGCCGAGATGACCAGCTCGGACGTGCTCGTGCTGCTCTCCGACGTGGACGGGCTCTACGATGGGGATCCCACGCTGAATCCGGCGGCCCGGCTGATCCCGGAGGTCCGCGAACTCACGCCTGCCATCGAGGCCCTGGCCGGCGCGTCCGCCACCGAGTTCGGTTCCGGCGGCATGATTACCAAGCTCATGGCAGCCCGCATCTGCATGAACGCGGGCTGCGCCACGGTCATCGCCAGCGGCAAGCGCCTGTACCCGCTGAAGGCCATCGAGGAGGGCGCCAACTGCACCTGGTTCCTGCCCGGCCGCACGCCGCGCCAGGCCCGCAAGCAGTGGATCGCGGGCACCCTGGTGCCCCGGGGCACGGTGACGGTGGACGAGGGCGCCGAGCAGGCGCTCCGGGCCGGCTCGAGCCTGCTGCCGGTGGGCATTGTCGAGATCGCCGGCGACTTCCAGCCCGGCGACGCCGTGACGATCCGCAGCCGGAGCGGCCGGGACCTGGCGCGCGGGCTCGTGGCCTATTCCAGCGAGGAGGCCCGGCGCATCCGCGGGCGGCGCAGCGAGGAGCTGCCGGCGCTGCTCGGGTACAGTGGGCGGGACGAGCTGATCCACCGGGACAACCTCGCGCTGCTGGACACCTGACGATGAACGCGACGCAACCCCTCGCTGCAAGAGACGACCTGACGCCCGACGAGCTGGCGGCCACCATGACCCGGCTCGGCCGGCAGGCCCGGGAAGCGGCCCGGGACCTGGCCCGCGTCACGCCGGAGCAGAAGACCCGTGCCCTCATGGCGGCGGCCGCGGCGATCCGCGCCCACCGGGACGACATCCTGGCCGCCAATGCCCGGGACATGGAGGGCGCCACGGCGCGCAACCTGTCCGGCGCGATGCTCGACCGGCTGCTGCTCGATGCGAAGCGCGTCGAGGCCATGGCGAAGGGCATCGAGGACGTTGCCGCGCTGCCGGATCCGGTCGGCAACATCATTGCCGAGTGGACCCGGCCCAACGGGCTGCGCATCCAGCGCGTGCGCGTGCCCCTCGGCGTGATCGGCATCATCTACGAGAGCCGGCCCAACGTGACGGCGGACGCGGGCGCCCTTTGCCTCAAGTCCGGCAACGCGGTGATCCTGCGGGGCGGCTCCGAGAGCTTCCACTCCAGCACGGCGATCCACGCGGCGCTGGTCGCCGGCCTGAAGGCAGGCGGGCTGCCGGAGACGGCGATCCAGATGGTCCCCACCGCCAGCCGCGACGCCGTGGGCTACCTGCTCGGCCAGATGCAGCAGTACGTGGACGTCATCGTGCCCCGGGGCGGCAAGAACCTGATCGCCCGGGTGCAGGCGGATGCGCGGGTGCCGGTCATCGGCCATCTCGAGGGCCTCTGCCACGTCTACGTGCACCGCTCCGCGGACATCGGCATGGCGCGGGACGTCGTGCTGAACGCCAAGATGCGCCGCACCGGCATCTGCGGCGCCGCGGAGACGCTGCTCATCGACCGGGACTGCCTCGCCACCCACTGGCGGCCCATCGCCGACGCCCTGGTGGCCGCGGGCTGCGAGCTGCGGGGCGACCCGGAACTCTGCCGCCTCGATGCCCGCGTGAAGCCCGCCACGGAGGAGGACTGGCGCACCGAATACCTGGACGCGATCCTGTCCTGCCACGTGGTTGCGGACGTGGACGAGGCCATCCGCCACATCACCACGTATGGTTCGGCCCACACCGAGTCGATCATCGCCAGTGATCCTGCGCCGGTGGAGCGCTTCCTCCGCGACCTGGACAGCGCCATCGTTCTGCACAACGCCTCCACCCAGTTCGCCGACGGCGGCGAGTTCGGCATGGGTGCGGAGATCGGCATCGCCACGGGCCGCATCCACGCCCGGGGCCCGGTCGGCGCGGAGCAGCTCACGAGCTACAAGTACGTGGTCCGCGGCAGTGGCCAGATTCGGGGGTAATTGGGGCCATGCTTAATTTCTGGAAGCCGCGCCCGGCATGCCGGGGAAACGCCGCAAGGCCCCCGGGTCCGCCGGGCGCGGCTTCCAGAAATTAAGCATGGCCCCAATTACCCCCTTCGACCTGATCGTCGTCGGCGGCGGCATCAACGGCGCCGGCATCGCGCGGGACGCCGCGCTCCGGGGCCTCCGCACCTGCCTCCTGGAGCAGGGCGACCTCTGCAACAGCACCACCCGCTGGTCCAGCCGGCTGATCCACGGCGGGCTGCGCTACCTGGAGTTCGGCGAGCTCGGCCTGGTGCACGAGTCCCTGCAGGAGCGGGAGAACCTGCTGCGCAACGCGCCGCACCTGGTCCGGCCCCTGCCGCTGATGATCCCCGTCTACGAGGACGCGCGCCGGGGCATGAACACGGTGGACTTCGGCCTCTACGTCTACGACCTGCTGTCCATCGGCCGCTCGGTGCCGGGCCACCGGCGCCTGTCCCGGGACGAGGCGCTGGCGGAGATGCCCGGTTTGCGCGCCGACGGCCTCACCGGCGCGGTCGTCTACTACGATGCGCAGGTCACCTACGTGGAGCGCCTGGTGGTGGAGAACGCGCTCGGCGCCGCGGCCGCCGGCGCCCGCATCGAGACCCACACGGCCGTCGACAAGGTCCTTCTCGAGCGCAACCGCGTGACCGGCGTCGAGGTGCGCAACACGCTGACGGGCGAGCGCTCCACCCGGCACGCGAACGCCATCATCAACGCCGCCGGCCCCTGGGTGGACCGCATCCTCGCGGCGGCCGGCCGGCCGCTGCCCCGCTTCCTCGGTCCGACCAAGGGGACGCACATCGTCGTGCGGAACATCCCGGGGCTCACCGACACCGCCTGCTACGCGGAGGCGCGTTCCGATGGCCGCCCCTTCTTCATCCTCCCTTGGAACGGCCTCGTGCTGATCGGCACCACCGACACCCGCTGCGATGACGAGCCCACGGCGCTCCGCGCCACGGCCGCCGAGGTGGACTACCTGCTGGCGGAAACCCGCAACACCTTCCCGGTTTGCGGGCTCACCCGGGACGACGTCCTCTACACCTACTGCGGCGTGCGCCCGCTGCCCCGCCAGGGCCTGCGGGACACCGGCGCCATCACCCGGCGCCACCTCATCCGCCACCACGGCCGCTCCGCCCGGGGGCTGACCTCCATCATCGGCGGCAAGATCACCACCTACCGGCACCTGGCCGAGGAAGTGCTGGACCAGGTGGTGCCCCGCCTGCGTCTCCGCGCCAGGTCCTGCACGACCGACCGGGTGCCATTGCCGGGCGGGGAAGCCAGCCGGGAGGAGGTGTTGCGCGAACTGGCCACGTTTCCTGCCGTGCCCGCGACCAGCCACGCGCACCTGCATGCCGTGTACGGTAGCCGCGCCCCGCTGGTGGCCGCCCTGGCGCGGGAGACGCCGGAACTGGGCCAGCACCTGTGCCCCGGCAGCGGCGCGATCGGCGCGGAAGTGGTCTTCGCGGTTCGCGAGGAGTTCGCCGCCACCCTGGGCGACGTGCTCCTGCGCCGCTGCATGGCGGGCCTCGGCCCGGACCTGGGCCGGGCCGCCCTGCCGGCCGCGCTAACGGTGGCCGCCCGGCACCTGGGCTGGAGTGACGCCCGCTGCCAGGCGGAGGAAGCGGCTTACCTCGCCGAGATCGCCGGGCTGGCCGTGCCGGCCGGGGCCCGCCCGGGCAACGTAGTGTGACCGGCATCGCACTGACCACGGGCCGGGACCGGTGCAGAATTGCGTCATCGTCCCCGGCATTGCCCTCACGGAGGAGGCACAGTGCACCGATGTCCAGGCCGCTGACCACGAGCGCAGTGCTCCTCGTCCTCTGGGTCCTGCCCGGCGGCCTGGCGTCGGCGGCGTCCCAGGAGGAGCCCCGGGAGGAATCCCGGCAGGCGTCCGAGGAGGCGTATCCGGGCGAGGTCGGAACCTCCCTGGCGGCCGATGCGCCGGTACCCGACCGCGTCCACACCCGCTGCGACGAACCGGGGTCCTTCGGCAACGCCTGGATCGACAAGCTGCAACGGGGGCTCTATGGCAGCGTGTGCGGCACGGCCCTCTGGTTCGACGGCCTGTTCGGCAATCCCCGCTACGACCAGGACTCGGACGAGACCTATGGCCGCCTCGGCCTGTTCGAGAACTATGACCGCCGGGACGACTTCGACACGAAGGTCCGGCTGCGCGCCCGCTTCGCGCTGCCCAACCTGAAGAACCGGCTCCGGCTGACCCTCGGCCGGGGCGAGGAGCAGCAGGTGCTCGAGGAGCGGCCGGTGGACGGGCAGAGCCCGACCCCCACGAGCTTCCAGACGGTGGAGGACGACGCCTGGCTGCTGGGGCTTGGCTACTCCAAGCAGGGCGGCCTGGAGAACGGCTTCGACTTTGGCGTCGGCGTGCGCCTGAACACGCCGGTGGACCCCTACGTGAAGGGGACGTACCGGCATAATTTCATCTTGCGCGGCGACACCATGCTGCGTTTCCGGGAGACCCCGTTCTGGCGGGACAGCCGGGGCTGGGGCGCCACCACCCAGATCTCGCTCGATCACCTGGCCACGGACCGGGTGCTGCTCCGCTGGAACAACATCGGCACCGTGGCCCAGGACACCGAGGCCCTGGAGTGGGGCACCGACGTGTCCCTCTACCAGAGCCGCGGCGACCGGCGCGCCATCAGCTACACCGCCCTGCTGCGGGGCGAGACCGGTGCCGACGTGCCCATCCAGAACTACGGCTTCGAGACCCGCTACCGGCGGAACATCTACCGGAAGTGGCTGTTCCTCCAGCTCTCGGCCAGCCTCACCTGGCCCCGGGAGGAACTCGAGGAAGAGCGCGAGATCAATCCCGGCGTGGGCATCGGCGTCGAGATGTACTTCGGTCCGACGCCCGACGTGGAGATGCGCTAGCGAAGGCCTGTAAACTGCGCGGCCTCCCGTTGAGCCCTCCGCGCATGCCCGACCAGGCCCTCCACATCCTCCGCTCGGTCTTCGGCTACGACCAGTTCCGTCCGCCCCAGGACGAGGTCGTGGCCCACCTCGTTGCCGGCGGGGACTCCCTGGTGCTGATGCCCACCGGCGGGGGCAAGTCCCTGTGCTACCAGATCCCGGCCCTCGTGCGCTTTGGCACCGGCATCGTCGTGTCGCCCCTCATCGCCCTCATGCAGGACCAGGTGGCGGCGCTGCTCCAGGCCGGTGTCCGCGCGGCCTTCCTCAACTCGTCCCAGCGGGCCGACGAGTCCCGCCGGGTGGAGGCGCAGTTCCGCGCCGGCGAGCTGGACCTGCTGTACCTGGCGCCGGAGCGCCTGCTCCTCGACCGTACCCTCGAGATGCTCGACGGCCCGCCGCTGGCGCTGTTCGCCATCGACGAGGCCCACTGCGTGTCCCAGTGGGGCCATGACTTCCGGCCCGAGTACCTCCAGCTCGCCGTCCTCCGCGAGCGCTTTCCCGGCGTGCCGCGCATCGCCCTGACGGCGACGGCGGACGAGCGCACGCGGGCGGAGATCGTGGACAAGCTCTCGCTCACGGACGCGCGGCTCTTCATCAGCAGCTTCGACCGTCCCAACATCCGCTACCGGATCCACGAGGGGCAGGGCAACGTCAGGGAGCAGCTGCTCCGCTTCATCCGGGACGAGCACCCGGGCGAGGCGGGCATCGTCTACTGCCTGTCCCGGCAGAAGACGGCGGACCTGGCGGAGTGGCTCACGGAGAAGGGCGTGCCGGCCCTGCCGTACCACGCGGGCCTGTCGAACGACGTGCGCGCCCGCCACCAGGCCCGCTTCATCGGCGAGGAGGGGCTGGTGATGGTGGCCACCATCGCCTTCGGCATGGGCATCGACAAGCCCAATGTGCGCTTCGTCGCCCACCTCTCCCTGCCGAAGAGCGTGGAGGCCTACTACCAGGAGACCGGCCGCGCGGGCCGGGACGGCCTCCCCGCCGACGCCTGGATGAGCTACGGCCTGCAGGACGTGATCATGCTCCGGCAGATGCTCGCCGAGTCCGGCGCGGGCGAGGCCCACAAGCGGGTCGAGCGCCACAAGCTCGATGCCATGCTGGGCTTGTGCGAGCTCACCGGCTGCCGTCGCCAGGCGCTGCTGGCCTATTTCGGCGAGACCCTGCCGCAACCCTGCGGCAACTGCGACACCTGCCTCAACCCGCCGGAAACCTGGGACGCGTCGGTCGTCGCGCAGAAGGCCCTGTCCTGCGTGCACCGCACCGGCCAGCGCTTCGGCGTGATGTACCTCGTCGACGTGCTGCTCGGGAAGGACGACGAGCGCATCCGGCGCTTCGGCCACGACCGCATCAGCACGTTCGGCATCGGCGCGGAGCTCGACGCGAAGGGCTGGCGCGGCGTCTTCCGCCAGCTCATCGCCCGGGGACTGCTCGCCGTCGACGTGGACGGGCACGGCGGCCTGCACCTCACCGATGCGTGCCGGCCGGTGCTGAAAGGCGAGGAGCCGTTGTGGCTGCGGCGCGAGTCCGCGGCGCCCGCGGCGAAGCGGGCCAGGGCGGGCAAGGCGGCGAAGTCGCCCGCCGCCCGGATCGCGGCCGCGGACTTCAGCTCACCGGAGGACCAGGAACTCTGGACCGCGCTCCGCGCGCTGCGGATGGAGCTCGCCCGGGCCCAGAACGTGCCGCCCTACGTGATCTTCCACGACGCGACCCTGGCGGAGATGGTGCGCCGCCGGCCCCGGACGCTGGAAGAACTCGGGGCCCTGTCGGGCATCGGGGAACGGAAGCTCGCCGCCTTCGGCGAGCAGTTCCTCGCGCTGGTGCAGGCTCACCACGCGTAGGAGCGCCTTCAGGCGCGACCGGACAAATTGGGGACAGATCTAATTTCCCGTCAGGCAAACCTACGCAAAGCGTGGCCTCGGGAAATTAGATCTGTCCCCAATTTGTCCGGTCGCGCCTGAAGGCGATCCTACAGCTCGCCCAGCGGCCTGACGAAGGTGTAGCGCGCCGGCTCGACGATCAGCTTGTCGGTGGCCTCGCCCACGTTGCCGCCGAGGGCGCTGAAGGGCAGGGTGACGATCCAGAAGGCGGTGCCCACCACGGTGGCCCCGAGGCCGAGGGGCCGGGCGACGACGGCATCGATGACCATGGTGCTGAAGTTCGGCTCGCCATAGCGGACATCCGCGGTGGCGAGGGGCGAGGCCACCAGCAGGGCGGTGGCCACGAGTGCGACCAACGGCTTGGTCGGAATGCGGGTCTTCATGGGCAGTCCTCGCTGGTTAGGCCAAGGTTCAACGCTAGGCCGTAACCCCCGGATTGTCAACGGAACACGGGCCCAAACCCTCGACCCCATCACGTTCGGGACCAGCGCCGGTTCACGCTTCGTCGTCGAAGGGGTAGAACTCCAGGCGCAGGTCGCCCCCGGGCTCGTTGCCGGGGTTCCGGGCGGCGTCCTGCCACCCGGCCACCCGGTAGAAGCGCTCGGCCCGGGAGCCCGGCTCCGTGGTGAGCCAGGCCGGCGCCGAACCCAGCCCGAAGAGCCAGTCGAGCATCTCGTCGTGCAGCCGGCGCCCGATGCCCCGGCCCTCGAAGCCGGGGGCGACGAACAGGGCCCACACGTTCCGGTTGGACGCATCCGCAATGCCGAAGCCGACGAGGTTGCCCTCGACGATAGCGACCCAGCCCCGGCCGGAGCCGGCAAGCAGCGCCGCGTAGTCGGCAGGCCGGACGCGGGAGGGATCCCGGAGCGCGTTCTCGCGGACCGCAAGGCGGATCCGGTGCATGGCCGGGATGTCGTCGGGCGTGGCGGGCCGGATTTCCATCGGTAGTTCCCTAGGCCAGACCCAGCTTCTTCACGACCCGGCTCCGCGGCAGGGCCGTGAAGCCGTGCCGCTCGTACAGGGAGCGAACCCGCTCGTGGGCGCTGTCGATCTCCAGGTCCAGCGCGGCGCAGCCGGCGCCTTCGGCGGCGGCGATGACCGCCTCCAGCAGTCGCGTGCCGACGCCGCCACCCCGGTGTTCCGGCATCACGTAGAGCTCCTCGAGCCAGCCCGCGTGCCCGCCGTGCTCCAGCGCCCAGATGAAGGACACGTAGGCCACGCCGATGCAGGCGCCGTCCCGCAGGGCCACGAGGAAGAAGCCGCGCTTCGGCACCTCGAGCACGCCATCGATGGCGCTTGCCAGCCCGTCGTCGGTGATCGCGATGCCGTGCCCTCCCAGCTGCACGGCGAGCAGGCGGCGGATGTCGGCAGCGTGCTCCGGGCCGGCGCGGCGGATCGCCAGGCTGCTCATGCTCGTGGCTCGCCGTTCACGGCCTGCGGCTCTCCGCGACGGCCTTCAGCGCCGCGAGGCCGCTCTCGAAGTCGCCCCCGACCATGTCGTCCATGCTGATGACGAGCCCCATGAGCCGCGCGAGGAAGGGCGACGGGCCCGACATGACCCAGGTCACGCTGGTCCCGTCGCCGTGGGGCGCGAGCATGAACTCGGCCGTGTTCCGCGCCTCCATGGGCCGTGTGAAGCGCATGTCGATGGTGACTTTCACGGGGGGCACGGCCTGGCTGATCTCCATCCGGCCGGCGCCGACCGCGCTGTTTCCCGACCATTCGTAGACGGCGCCAAGACCGCTGTCGGCGCCGCCGTGGGTGCGTTTCATCCCCGGGTCCTTCTTCTCCCAGGGCGACCACAGGGCCCAGCCCCGGAAGTCGGCGATGAGCGGGTAGATGGCCTCGGGTGGCGCGCTGATGCTGATCCGGCGCTCGACGCGGAAGGTGTCCGGCTGCCCGGCGGCGTAGGCCAGGATGCCGGTGATGACCGCGATCAGGATCAGTCCGATGGTGCGCAGCATGTTCAGTCCTCCCTGATCGCCTCCACCTGGATCAGCAACCGGACCTTGCCCGCCTCGCCCTCGGCGAACTGGGTCATGCCGAAATCCGCGCGGTTCAGTTCGCCCGCCGCGTCGGCGCCGCACACCTCCTTCCTGTAGAAGGGGTGGTCGATGCAGGTGAAGCTGTTGATCGTCAGCCGCAACGGGCGGGTCACGCCGCGCAGGGTCAGCCGGCCGTCGACGGCCACCGGCTTGTCGCCCTGGAACACGAGATTGCCCGCATAGGTCATGGCCGGGTACTTCGCCACGTCGAGCCAGTCCGGCTTGATCGCGTACTCGTGCATGGAATCGAGCCCGAAGTCGATGCTGTTGGTCGCGACCGTCACGTTGACGGCGCCTTTGCGCGCCGCGGCGTCGTAGTCGAAGGTGCCGGTGGTGCGGTTGAATTTCCCGCGCCACACGGAGATTCCCATGTGGGAGAACTCGAGGCTGGGGAAGGTGTGGTCCGGATCGATCTTGTAGGTGCCGGCAGTGGCGGCGTTGGCCACCAGGGCGATGGCGAGGAATGCGGCGCCCGGTGAGATCGCTGGTGACATTGAGGTCGTTCCCGGTGGAAGGTGTGTGCCTAGTCTAGCGACAGCCGGCCTGCTGATCCTCGTCCCAGTGGAACTTGTGCAGCAGCCGGTGGAAGACCGGGGCAAAGACCAGGCCGGCCATCACGATGAACACCAGCCCGGCGTAGAGTGCATAAAGGCCGGCAAAGAGCTTGCCCGCATCCGTCCGCGGCGCGTTGACCGGCCCCATCCCACCCAGGAGCATCGCCGAGTTCAGGAAGCCATCGCGCCAGGGGAGGTTCTCGTAGTGCGCATACCCGGCCATCCCGGCGACGAGGGAGACTCCGAGCAGCAGGAGCGCAATCGCCCCATGCAGCAATACACGCCTGACAAAAAGGCTTCTGGCCAGCGGTGGCTGGGCACGGGGCTCGTACACGGCCGGCTGTGCCTACACCACGGTGCCGAACAGCCGGCCCACCAGCGCCGTGCAGCCCATGGCGACGGCGCCCCAGAAGGTGACCCGGGCCGCGCCCTTCAGCAGCGAGGCGCCGCCGAGGCGGGCCGCGAGGCCGCCCAGCGCCGCGAGCAGCAGGAGCGAGCTGGCGACGACCGCTGGCGTGAGAACGTGGAGCGGCACCAGGAGCACGAGCACGAAGGGCAGAGCCGCGCCGGCGGCAAACGCGGCGGCGGACGCCAGTGCCGCCTGGAGGGGCCGCGCCCGGGTGATCTCCGACAGGCCGAGCTCGTCGCGGGCATGGGCGCCGAGCGCGTCGTGGGCGGTGAGCTGGTCCGCGACCTGCTTCGCGAGTTCGGGCGTGAGGCCGCGCGCCACGTAGATGCCGGCCAGCTCCGCGTGCTCGCGCTGCGGGTCGGTGGCCAGTTCGCGGCGTTCCCGCTCCAGGTCGGCCTGCTCCGTGTCCGCCTGGGAGCTGACGGACACGTACTCACCGGCCGCCATGGAGAGCGCCCCGGCCACGAGGCCGGCCAGCGCAGCCACGACGACGGGCTCGCGGGTGGCGGCAGCCGCGGCCACGCCGACCACGAGGCTGCTGGTGGAGATCAGGCCGTCGTTGGCGCCGAGCACGGCGGCGCGCAGCCAGCCGATGGTGTCGGTGCGATGGGCTTCAGCGTGGGCCATGGACCGGAGATTACACGGTCCCGTGACCGGACGGATCAGGCGCGCGCGGCCTGGCTTCCTTCCGGAAGCTCCGTCGGCGCCACCAGCGGCACCGCCGGGAACTGCCAGCCCCGCAGCTCCCGCCGGCCCGGGCTGGGGATCACGTGCAGGCCCGTGCCGGGCGGCACGGCAGCAAGGCGTCCGGTGTCGATGCGCCAGCCGCGCGCCTCCCACTCCTTCAGCCTGCGCCGGTAGCAGAGCTGGATGGCGTCGGCCTTCACCGAGAAATCCGCGCCGGAGCTCTCGAAGGGCACGGCTGGCTCCAGGTGCTCGATGACCCGCCGGTCCTCCTCCACGATCACCCGGTTCTGCCGCTCGGAGACGAAGTCGAACAGGGGCGCGGTGAAGAAGTTGCGGGCGCTCACCAGGAAGGAGCGGGTGGTGAAAAGGTCCACCGGCGTGTCGAAGGCGTACTGGTAGACGGACATCTTCCGGTCGATGTGGATGCGCGTGACGAACTGGGAGGGGCCGTGGAAGGTGGTGCCGGCGACGGTCTCCCGGCTCTGGTCCCGGAAGTGCTTCCAGAAGCCGCCCGCCTGGCTGCGGAAGCGCACCTCCATGCCGGCGCCCCACTCGGACTCCTGCACGTCGTAGGCCGGGACGGAGTACTCGGGGTCCTGGCCCCGCCGGCCGACCACGTGCACGTACTCCGCGTGGGCCGGGTCCAACGCATTCTCCACCACGCGCCGGTAGTTGGCCTTCAGGGAGAACTCCGAGGTGTTGCAGCGCCATCCCGGCTGGTCCCACTCGGGGACGGCCATGAGGGGCGGGCGCTCCGCCTCGGGCAGGTCGCCGAGGAACACGAAGACGATGCCGTAGCGTTCCTGCACAGGATAGGAATCCACCCGCACCCGGGCGGGCACCGGGGCCTGGCCGGGGCCGAGGGACGGGATGCGCTGGCACTGGCCGCTGCCGGCGAATTCCCACCCGTGGTAGGGGCAGACCACCCGGTCGCCGCTCACCCAGCCGTCGGCGAGCGACGCGCAGCGGTGGATGCAGACGTTGCTGAGGCACCGGGCGAGGCCGTGGCTGTCCCGGAACACCACGAAGTTCTGCCCGAGCATGCGGACCTTCACCGGCTTGTCGCGGAGGCTGGCCGACAATTCCGCCGCGTACCAGAAGTTGATCAGCATGGCCGGTGCCTCCCGTCAGGCCTGGAGGTTGGGGAACTCCGCGATGCCGGCCAGGCTCTTCCGCTGGCCACCGTGGTCGGTCTGCACGTGGGCCAGGATCTCGCCCGACTCCAGGCTGAACTTGCAGGCGATGCCGGTGAAGATGTTGGCCGCGACCGCGTGCCGCTGGTCGTGGCACACCGCGATCTGGGCGAAGCCGTAGCCGAATTTCTCCAGGCTGTAGGTGCGGAGCACCTTGCCGCTCTCGTCGTAGCAGTCCACGGTGCCGCCCCGGGTGACCAGCAGCCGCCCGTCCTGGCAGTAGGCCAGCGCGATGAACCAGTTGCGGTCGTAGAGGGACCCGCCCTCGACGGTCGCGAGGTCCGGCATCTGCTGGCGGCTGACCAGGTCGTAGCGCATCAGCCGCTTGCCGGTCTCGGTGGTGTAGGCGATGTACCGGCCCGAGGGGTGCAGGGACAGGTGGGTCACGCCCTTGAAGCCGGACAGTTCGACGGCCGTCTCCGTGGGGTACTCGTCCACCAGCTTCAGGTCCCTGTCGAACTTCAGCACGTGGCCCTCGCCGATGCGGTTGGTGCCGGGCACGTACTTCATCATCGAGCCCCAGTAGGGCTTCGTGCCCTTCAGGGTCTCGCCCAGGTAGATGCTGCCGTCCCTGCCGAAGGCCGCGGCGCCGAAGGCCCGGTGGGCGAAGGTGTGATCCGGCATCTGCCGGCCGTAGCGGTCCACCCGGATCACCTTCTGGGTGTGGATGTCGAAGCCCCAGAGCGTGCCCTGGGGGTCGAAGGTGAGGCCCATGACCAGGTGCCGGTGACCCTCGGTCCACAGCACGCCCTTGGGCTTGAAGTCCGCGTCGTACTGCAGGATGCGGCCCAGGCCGGCGTGGTCGTCGGTGGGGTCGTTCAGGTACGTGCAGCCGAGCACGATGTCGCCCGGGGCGAAGGGCTGGATGGTGTTCTCCAGCACGTAGCCGTAGCTGCGCGCCACGAAGCGGTTGAAGTCCTGGGCGGGCTGGGTGTCCACCAGTTGCGCGGTGGGCCTGGCGGGATCGGCGCCGTACTTTGCCGGCGCGAGTTCGGAGGACTTGGCGGGTTGGGCGGACATGGTGGTGTCTCCTAGAGAATGAAGCCGTAGACGTACATGGGGACGGCCGTCGCGCCGGACCCCAGCATGAGGATCATCGCGAGGCGGCCGAAGTAGCGGTGGCTGGCGAAGTACTTCGGCTCCGGCGGGCTGGGGAACCTGATCAGGCTGGCGGCCACCAGCAGCACCCACGCGATCGTGGAGCTGATGGCGAAGGCGGTGTGGGTCCAGATCCAGGCGTTGAGCGTCCCCGTGCCGGCGTAGGAACTCCCGGCGGTAACCGCGAAGATCCCGCCCATCCGGCTCAGGTCGATCTCGAAGAGCAGCACCACGATGCCCAGCAGGGCGGCGGTGGCGAGCTGGACGCGCTTGTGCAGTGTCCACTGCTTCTTCCGGGCCAGGCCCCAGGACCAGAGGAGGATCGGCACCACGGCGACGATCGACAGGATGCCCACGTCGATCAGGGCATCGCCCCTGGCGCCGAGGAAACTGGGGCCGAACATGGGGACCTCCTTGGGAATGGAGATCCTATCTTAGCGACGTTTAATTTGAAAGTGTAACGTAAACGCCGGAGCGGTTCAGGCGGGCTCGCCCCCGAGGGGCTTCCGCAGGTTGAGGCTGGCGACCCGGTAGCCCAGGCGCTCGTAGAGGGCCCGCGCGCCCGCGTTGAAGGCGAACACGTGCAGCCCGAGGCTGGTGGCGCCCTGGGCCCTGGCCACAGCTTCGAGCGCGGTGAGTGCCCGCGACGCGTGGCCCTGGCGGCGGTGCCCGGGATCGATCTTGAGGTCGTAGACGAAACCGGAGATGCCGTCGTCCCGGTGTTCGATTGCCAGCCAGATGAAACCGGCCACCGGGCCACCGTCGTGGACGAGGATTTCGAACAGGTGGTTGCCGGGCGTGGCGAGTCCCCGGGGCAGCAGGCTGGCGAACTCGGCCCGGGAGCGTGCAACGGCGCCGGCCGCGGGCCACCGCCCCGAGGCCACGTTGTCCTCCGCATAGTCGGTGATGGCCGACTCGAGCCAGGCCGGATAGCTCGCCGGGCGCATGGGCACGAGGACGGTCATGGCGGGGCCTCTACTTCCAAGTCGTCAGGTCCACGAGCTCGCGGGCACTTCGAGCCACACGGCCCGGGCCCGGGCGACCAGTCGGCCGTCCGCGCCGTACACGGCGGAGCCGGCCACGTGCTTGCGCCCGTCCACGGCCAGGGGCCAGGCGGTCACCAGGCAGGGCTCGCCGGCCCCCACCGCGCCCTCGATGGACGCCCACAGCTCGCCGAGCACCACCGCGACGCCGCCCACCGGGGGCAGCACCGCAAAGCCGCCCGGGCAGTCGAGCGCCGACCACAGGAATTCGGGCCGGACGGTGCCGCCGTCACCGGCCAGGGAGGCATCGGGCGTCCAGGGCGCGGCGAGCAGGCCGACGCCGGCCCCGGCAGCGTGGACGGTGCCGGGGAAGATCCGCAGCCCGTCCCCGGGCTGGCGCGCGGGCCCGCAGACGAAGCAGCCGGGAAAGGCGTGGGCGTGGAATCCGGCGTAATCCTGCGCGGCCCGCTCCGCCTCGGCGCGGGACGGCGCGCGCGGCGGCTGCAGGTCGAGCGGGGCGCACCGGGCCTCGGCGACGAGCGTCGTGCCGTCGAAGAGGCGCGCTGCCGAGCCGGTGGATTCGAGCCGCAGCTCTGTGTGCAGCGGCGGCGGCGCCTTCAGCCGCACCGCCACGGGCCCGGGCAGCCGGCTGGCGACCCGGCCGCACACGTAGCCGCCGTTGCCCGAGCGCGGCGGGCCGCAGAAGCGCCCGGCGATCTCGAAGCGGTCGACGTGCATGCGCGCTTCAGCCTTGGGGCAGCAGCGCCGCGAGGCGCCTGACCGCCGCCGCGCTGGCCGCCCGGTCCGGCGTGGTGTCGGGATTGCCGAAGTCGCCGGGTTCCTGGGACTGCACGAGGATGCCGTCCCGGCGCGGCGCCACGAAGACGTTCTTCTGCAGGTGGTACAGGCCGTAGGTCACCTCGGGCTGCGGGATGAGCCGGGTGGTCTGGCCGCGGATGGGGACGATGGACTCGTCGCCCAGCAGCTGGCGCGCGCCGTAGCCGGTGGCGTTGACGAGGACCTTTTCCCGCAGGTCCGCGAACTGCCGCGGGCTCTCGAAGCTGCGCGTCTCGAGCTCGCCGCCGTTCTGCAGGAAGTCGTCCATGAGCAGGCGGCAGAGGGGGCCGATGTTGAAGCCGAGCATGGTGTAGCGGGCCGCATGGGCCGCCGCGAAGGGGTGCTCGCCCGGGGCCAGCTGCCGGGATACCGGCCGGAGATCGCCGAGCAGCCGCGACTCCAGCACCGCGTACCCGGGCTCGCCCTCGTGCTTGCCGGCGGCGCCCGGGCCGAAGGGCACGTCGGACAGCGCGTAGCCGTCGTGCCACTCGACGGGTGAGCCGGGCAGGCCGAGCAGCGTCTGCCAGGTGCGGAACGAGGTGCGCGCCATCGCTTCCCACTGCCGCTCGAAGTCCGGCGTCGCCGCGGCGGCGGTGCAGAGCCGGGAGTCCGGTGTCCACACGCCCGTCGCCCAGGAGGAGCTCACCTCCGGCGGCCGCTCCCGGGCATGGATGCGCACCCGGAGGCCGGCCCGCTGGGCGGTGACCGCGGTTGTGAGGCCGATGGCGCCGCAGCCGATGACCGCGACGTCCCGTTCGCCCGTGGCCTTGACGAGCTCCAGCGCCCGGGCCGCCGAGCCCCAGGACAGGGACCAGCCCGCGCCGCCGTGCCCGTAGTTGTGCACGACCGTCTTGCGGCCCAGGCGCTCGGCCTCGATGCGCGGGCCCGCGGCGCGGAACGGGCGCGAGCAGACGTTGATGGCGATGATGCGGTCGACGCTGGCGCGGATCGGCGCGAGCGGGGGCGGCGGCGCGCAGCCGTCAGCCTGCACGGGTGCGGGCAATGCCAACGGCAACGGCGCGGCGAGCGCGAGGCCGGCGGTGCCCAGGAAGTCGCGGCGTCGCATGTGCTCAGTTCACTCCCTTCGACGCCACCTTGCAGGTACACACGTCGAGCCCTCGCGCACTGTCACGCCGAGGCGTCGAACTGGGGCATGGAGGACTCCAGCGTGGTGACGCGCCGTGGCGCGATCCGGAAGAGCACCCGCACGTCGCCAGGCTGGTGATACGGGTACCCGTCCACTCCGAGGTAGAGCCTGGCCAGCTCATCGATGTGCTCGTCGGCCCCCGCCTCGGTCTCATCGACCACGCTGCCGCGCACTTCCACCCACCGGTTATCGTCGTCGGGATCGACCGCCAGGAGCGTCGCGACCCGCCGGCGCGCCAGGTTGCGGTACTTCTGGCGACCCTTCTCCGTGTTGACCAGTATGTGAGTGCCGTCGTAGCTGCACCACACCGGCTGGACCTGCGGCGTGCCGTCGCCCATCAGGGTCGCCAGCGACACCACGATCGGCCGGTCGAGAAGGTCGCGGTAGTGGTCGGGAACCGTGTTCATCGGGATACCTCCTGCCAGTAGCGCCCCCTCAGGAATATACCCGCCAGCGCGCACCAGCCAAACCAGGCGGCGAACAGGGGCCTCTGCGCGAGCCCATAGGCAGGTTCCACCAGGGACCAGGCAGCGCCAGGCCGGCGACGCCGGCTGCGACGAGCGCGCCGGCCAGGGGGGCGAAGAGCAGGCGGTTCACGCGGACAGGACGGCGGCGAGCTCCCGCAGCAGTCCCGCGCCGTCGCCACGCCACGCGCTGCCGTGCATGCAGGCGAGGGTCGTCGGCCTGGTCGCGGCGAGCCGCTCGAGCATCGCGCGGGTATTGGGCGCGTGGGCGAAATAGTCCATTGGCTGACGGAACGCCTCGCTGGGCCCGAGGATGTCGGCTTCCGTGACGGGTGAGAGATTGCCCCCTCCCTGGGTGAAGAGGTCGCCGCACAGGAGGGTGGCCGTGCGTTCCTCCGCCAGGAAGCCGCAGTCCCACCCGTGGGGCAGGTGCGGCGCGTCGAACCAGCGGACGGCGTGCCGGCCGAGGGTGAGCAGTTCCCCGTCGGCCAGGGCGCGTGGCGCCCGGTCGGCCAGGTCGCCGACCGAGACCAGCGCGGCAATGCTGCCGCACAGGGGCGCCGATTGCGGGGCTACCGCCAGCCACTCGTTCAGCGAGCCGCACTCGTCAGCTTCGACGTGGGAGAACGAGATGTGCCGGAGTCCGTCGACCCGCATCACGCTCGCTACCGCCTCCCGCACCAGCGGGAACAGTCGTCGCGGGCCGGTGTGAAAGAGCAGCGGCTCATCGTCCGCGATCAGGTACTGGTTGAAGGAGAAGGCGCCTGCGCCCTCGATCGCCACGGGGGTGCTGATGCGATAGATCCCGTCGGCAATCTCGTGAATGCAGGTCCCGGACTGGCTGTTCGTAACGGTCATGGGCGTGTCCCTCCGGCTGGCTGGTTGCGGGGCGGCTGGTCAGGTACAGGGATCCCAGATTCGCAGCCGACCGGCGACCTGGGTGCATTGCTTTGCTAGCGCCGCGCGCGCCGGTAGTGCATGGCGACCGCGCCGTTGCGGAGCGGCTTCGCCGAGATCAGCTCGAGCCGTCGCGTGCCGGGCAGCCCGCGCTGGTAAAGGGTCGGGCCGTGGCCGGCGATCCTGGGGTGCACGAGGAATTTGTACTCGTCGATCAGATCCAGTCGATCCAGCTCGGTCGCGAGTTCGCCACTGCCAAGGAGCACACCGGCCGGAGTCGCGTCCTTCAGTTGCTGCACGCCCGTGCGAAGGTCGCCGGCGACGCGGTGGCTATTGTTCCAGGGGAAGTCCTTTCGAGTCGACGACACCACGTACTTCGGCTTGGCCTCCAGCTTGACCGCCCACTCGCGGATCGCCGGCGGCGCCTCCACGTCGCCGCGGGCGACCGCCGGCCAGTAGCTCTCCATCATCTCGTAGGTCACGCGGCCCCACAGCATCGCCCCGCCCTCATCCATCATGCGGGTGAAGACGGCGTGCGTCTCTTCGTCGGCAACTCCCTCCTGGTGGTCAACACAGCCGTCCAGGGTGACGTTGATGCCAAAGGTCAGGAGTCCCATGCGGCAGGATTCCGGCTAACGCCCAGCATCAGCGGCAGCGCGTAGCGCCGTCCGCTGCATGCTGCTGTTGGGCGGCATGACGGAGCGGCGACGTCTGAATCCGGGTGTCTCAGCGCACAGGCTGATGGAATACAGCGACCGGTTCAACGGTGCACTCCCTGTAGAACCAGCGTTTCGCCAATTCCGCGCTCACAACGTAACCCAGGACGATTAACCCCATCAGGCCGAGAAAGAGCGGTGGCAATGGGACGAAGCCGAAGGCCGCACCGAGCGGGGTGTAGGGCATCGCCAGCGTCGCGGCTGCCACCGCGAGCGTCGTGCTCAACAGCGCTCGCCCCGGCCGACTGCGAAAGAAACTCCCGCGTGTGCGCACCACGAGCACGATCAGCGACGCCGAAACCACAGACTCGACGAACCATCCGGTCCGGAACTCCGCTGGCCCCGCATGCAGCAGCCAGAGCAGCACGCCGAACGTCAGGTAGTCGAACACGGAGCTGACGAGCCCGAACGTCAGCATGAACCTGCGGATGAAGCCGATGTCCCAGCGGCGTGGCCGCTCGATCCAGTCAGCATCCACCTGGTCGGACGAGATCGTCAGCTCTGGAACATCCGTCAGGAGATTGGTCAGCAGGATCTGCTTTGGCAGCAGCGGCAGGAACGGAAGCAGGAGCGAGGCGCCGGCCATGCTGAACATGTTGCCGAAGTTGGCGCTGGTCGCCATGAACACGTACTTGAGTGTGTTGGCGAACGTACGCCGTCCCTCGCGCACCCCGGCCTCCAGTACCGCGAGATCCGGCTCGAGGAGGACGATATCGGCCGCTTCCTTCGCCACGTCCACTGCCCCCTGCACCGAGATGGAGACGTCCGCCGCGTGCAGCGCCGGGGCGTCATTGATTCCGTCGCCCATATAGCCCACCACATGCCCGGCCTTGCGCAGCGCACGGATGATCCGCTCCTTCTGATTGGGCTCCACCTCGGCAAAGATATCCGTCTCCGCTGCGGCGACCGGCAATGCGTCGTCGCTCAGTGCGCGCACCTCGGGGCCGGTCAGGACACGGGGACCGGGCAGCCCGACCTGCGCGCCCACGTGGGCGGCGACCAACGCGCTGTCCCCGGTAATCACCTTCAACTGCACGCCCAGCTGAGCAAGCGCCGTCACCGTGGCTTCTATGCCGCGCTTTGGTTGGTCCGCGAGTACGAGAAGGCCCAGGAAGGTCATGTCGTGCTCGGAATCACGGTCGATCGTCTCGGGCAAACGGGTCTCACGCAACGCGACGCCGAGCGTGCGGTATCCCTCGGCGCTGAGCGCTGCAAAGTGACGCTCGATCTCCGGCCGTCCCTCGGCGAGCGGGACGGTCGTGCCGTCTCCCTGCTCGGCTACGGTGCAGACAGCGAGTACGTTCGTCAACGCGCCCTTAGTGATCAGGACAACGCGCCCGTCGTGCTCGGCGAGTACGCTCAGGCGCTTACGCCCAAAGTCGTACGGTACTTCGCCGAGCTTGTGCCAGCCGTCGAGCGAGAAGGCGCGATGATCGCGGATTGCCGAATCGATCGGATTGCTGAATGCCGTCTCGTAGGAGGCGTTCACGAAGGCGTGCAGCAGCACGCGCTCGCTCTCGTTCCCCGTCGCGTCGAGCGCGGCGTGGACGCGCACCCGTCCCTCGGTGAGCGTGCCCGTCTTGTCGGAACAGAGGACATTCATGCTGCCGAAGTTCTCGATTGCGGCCAGCCGCTTGACGATCACCCTTTGCGTCGCCATCCGGCGGGCGCCACTCGCCAGATTCACGCTGATAATGGCAGGCAACAACTGCGGCGTGAGCCCCACCGCGAGAGCCAGTGCGAAGAGGAAGGAGTCGAGAACGGGCCGATGCAGGTAGACGTTGAAGGCGAAGATGGCGATCACCAGCACCAGGGTGATCTCCATCAGCAGGTAGCCGAAGCGGCGCACACCCTGCTCGAACTCCGTTTCAGCCGGGCGGAGACGGAGCCGTGCGGCGATCGCTCCGAACTCGGTCGACTTCCCGGTGTGCACTACCAGGGCCCGACCGCTGCCGCTGACTACGTGCGTCCCCAGGAAGAGGACGTTGTCGCGCCGGGCGAGCGCCGCATCTGCAGGCCGCGTGCCAGGACTCTTGGCCACCGGAAAGCTCTCTCCGGTGAGCGAGGCCTCGTCAACAAACAGGTCCTGATCGGCGAGCAGCAGGCAGTCCGCCGGGATGCTCGAGCCCGCGGAGAGCAGCACCACGTCGCCCGGCACCAATTCGTCCACCGCAATCTCGGTCTCGCGCCCATCGCGCAGCACGGAGGCCTTCACCGCGACCGTCGCCAACAGCTTCTCGACCGCTGTGGCGGCGCCACGTTCCTGCCAGAAGCCGAGCAGCGCACTCACTCCCACAATGCTCAGGATGATGATCCCGTCCGTGGGGTCGTGTAGCGCGAAGGACAGCACCGCTGCGGCGATCAGGAGAAGGACGAGAGGGCTGCTGACCTGCCGAAGCAGCAACGTCGGTGTGTCGGAGCGTTTGCGCTCGCCGAGCACGTTCGGCCCGGTGCGTGCGAGACGCTCGGCGGCGGTGGCCGTCGCAAGTCCACTGGACGACGATTGCAGTTCGGACAGCACGTCCGCAGTCGGCATGCTCCAGAACGAACGCAACATATCTCCCGCCGCTGACGACATCATCCCGGGTCACCGAACTCGGGGGGTCTCAACGCCCTCTTGCAAGGGTCCTCGCATCTCCATGGCGCCATGATGACGTCCAACGAATGTAAGGGACTTCCCCGACCCGTAACGGCATCGAGGTGCCAAGATTGAGGTGTTGCATGTTCAATCTCACTGAGAAGGGGAAGTCCGTGAACAACGTTACTACCGTCGGAATCGATTTGGCAAAGAATGTGTTTTCCCTGCACGGCGTTGAC
>JAEUQA010000052.1 GCA_016789845.1 Chromatiales bacterium | reverse complement strand
TATCCCCGGGGGGGCGCTGTTAAGTGGGACCTGATTTAGTGGGCGGGGGGGCCTCCCTGCGGCCCGCCCCCCGGGCAAAATAAATCTGTCCCCATTTCCCGCTACACTCCCGCCGCATGAAAACCGCCTCTTCACCCGATCTCTGTCAGGCCGTCGACAGCCTTGCCGCCCTCGTCGGTCGCACCCCGCTGGTCGAGATCCACTACCGCTTAAACGGCCAGCCGCGGCGGATCTACGCCAAGTACGAGTCCATGAACATGACCGGCAGCGTCAAGGACCGGATGGCGCTGCACATCCTGCGCCGGGCCGCCGAGCGCGGCGATCTCAAGCCCGGCGCCGTCATCGTCGAGGCCTCCAGCGGCAACACGGGGATTTCCTTCGCCGCCATCGGCCGGGCGCTGGGCCACCGGGTGCGCATCTACATGCCCGACTGGATGAGCCTGGAGCGCACCCAGCTGATGCACGGCCTCGGCGCCGACGTGATCCCGGTGTCCAAGGCGCAGGGCGGCTTCGTCGGCTCCGTGCGCATGACCGAGGAGTACGCGAAGGAGAACCCACGCGCCTTCCTGCCCTGCCAGTTCTCCAACCCGGACAATGCGGAGGCCCACGAACTGACGACGGGGCCGGAGATCGAGGCCCAGCTTGCGCAGCTGGGCCGGCAGGCCGACGCCTTCGTGGCCGGCGTCGGCACCGGCGGCACGGTGATGGGCGTAGGCCGGGCCCTGCGGCGCAAGGGCCGCGGCGTGCGGATCCACCCGCTGGAGCCGGCCAACTCCCCCACGCTCCGCACCGGCAAGAAGGTGGGGAGCCACCGCATCCAGGGTATCAGCGACGAGTTCATCCCCGCCATCGTCAAGCTCGACCAGCTGGACGCCATCGTGGACGTCTGGGACGGTGACGCGATCCTGATGGCGCAATCCCTGGGCCACCGGCTGGGGCTGGCGATGGGGATTTCCTCCGGTGCCAACGTGGTCGGCGCCATGAAGCTGGTGGAGGAGCTGGGCCCGGAGGCGACGGTGGTCACCGTGCTCTGCGACTCGAACAAGAAGTACCTGTCCACGGCGCTGCCCCAGGCGGAGCCGCCCCAGGACGACTACATGACGCCCCAGGTCCAGCTCCAGTCCTTCATCAGCGTGCGTTAGCCGGGAACAGTCCGCATGGGTCCGATCCGCTTCATCTTCCCCGCCTTCGTCCTGGCCATGTGGGTGATCTGCGGGCTCGGCATCGCCAGTGGCCAGTGGACGGGCATTCACTGGGCCATGCTGGGCCTGGCCCACCTGGCCTGCGCGATCATCTTCGCCAACTTCGTGCTGGTGTTCTCCTACGGTTACGGCATCAGCATGGTGCTGGTGAACGGCGCCGTGATGGCCTGGCGGCCGGCACCGGCGGTGCTGATGATCGGTGGGCTCGGCCTGCTCTACGGGCTGCGGCTGACCTGGTTCGTCTACGCCCGCTACCGGAGCCGGGGCTATGCGACGACCCGCGCCCGGGGCGAGCGGGCCAACTCGGGCGTGCCACTGCCGCTCCGCCTCTTCATGTGGGTGTCCTGCGGCTCGCTGATGACGTTCGTCGCGATGCCTGCCTGGGTGGTCGCGGATGCGCCACTCGGCACGGGGGTCCTGGCCGGCGGCGCGTTGATGCTCGCGGGCCTGGTGCTGGAGTCCGTCGCCGACGCGCAGAAGCAGTCCGCCAAGGCCGTGAACCCTGCCACCTTCGTCACGGCGGGACTCTACGCCCGGCTGCGCCACCCGAACTACCTGGGCGAGATCATCTTCCAGCTGGGCCTCATCGTGGCGGCGGTCGCAGCCGCAACCGGGGGCTGGGCGCTGGCGGCCGGCGTGGCGGGACCGCTGTACATCGTGATCCTCATGTACTACGCGGCCCGGGACCAGGACCACCAGCAGAGCCAGCGCTATGACACGAATCCCGCCTACCAGTCCTGGCGCAACCAGACCAGCTGCCTGTTGCCGGGCCTGTAGCCCGGGGGGATGGCCCGATGATCGTCAACTGCATCGCCTATCGCGAGGGCAAGAGCCTCGGGAACATCCCGGTTGACGACATCAGCGAGGTGCTGAAGGAGCCCGAGACCTTCATCTGGCTGGGGATACACGAGCCGGACACCGCGCTCCTGCGCAAGGTCCAGGAGGAGTTCTCCCTCCACGAGCTGGCGATCGAGGACGCGATGCACGCCCACCAGCGGCCCAAGCTGGAGACCTACGCGGAGTCGCTGTTCATCGTGGTGGACACCGCCCAGCTGGTGAACGACGAGGTGCAGTTCGGCGAGACCCACCTGTTCGTCGGCAGGAACTACATCGTCACCATCCGCCACGGCTCGTCGGTGAGCTACGCGCCGGTGCGCCAGAAGTGCGAGACGGCGCCCAACCGGCTCGGCCTCGGCCCGGGCTACGCCCTGTATTCGGTCATCGACTTCATCGTGGACAACTACCAGCCCGTTGCCCAGCGCCTGCAGGCCCGTTTCCAGGAGCTGGAGCAGGAGATCTTCGACAAGTCCTTCGACCGGGAGTCCATCGGCAGGCTGTACAAGCTGAAGGGTGAACTGATCAAGCTGCGGGACGCCGTCGGCCCGATCAACGACATCAGCAACCAGCTGATCCGCTTCCACGAGGATGTCGTCCGCAAGGAGCTGCGCCCCTACTTCCGGGACATCGAGGACCACGTCAGCCGCATCACCAAGGGCGTGGACACGATCCGGGAGATGCTCACTACCGCGATCCAGGTGAACCTGGCGCTGGTGACGGTGGGCCAGAACGAGGTGGTAAAGCGGCTGGCCGGCTGGGGCGCCATCCTGGCGATCCCGACGGTGGTGTTCAGCATGTACGGCATGAACTTCCGCCACATGCCCGAGCTGGACGGGCGCTTCGCCTATCCGCTGGTGGTGGGCGGCACGCTCACGGCCTGCGTCCTGCTGTACCGCAGGCTGGTGCGGGCGGGGTGGATCTGAGAAGCGTGAGTCGGCCGGCTGACAGGCCCGACTCAGTTGCCAGTCACCCACGACTTCATCAGGTCCTTGATCTGGGACTGGTAGGGCCGGCCGCTCAGGCGTGCCTTGGTCCTGAACGCCTCGAGCAGGTCCTCGGGCACCTTGAGGCTTATCAGCCGCGACTTGGCCGGCTTGATGGTCCGCTGAGGCCCCCCGTGCATGCGCCGGAAGTCTTCCACGAAGCGGATGATCTGGTCCGGCGTCATCTGCCGGCAGTGTTCGAGATATTCGGGCGTGAAGTACTGAACGGTCTTCAACGGAGCCTCTCCAGCGCGTCCACGTCGGCAAGGTCCTGGGGGCGCCCGCTGGCGCGCTTCATCGCTATCAGGTCACTTCGCCCCAATACCCGCACGGGACCGTCGACCGTCTCGATTCGCTGCACCTTCTTGCCCCTGAGGTCGGTTGAAATGACGACATCGAGCTGCTCGGTGAGGTCCTGGGGGTTATAGAAGTTCCAGGCGATCAGGTTCCGGTTCCGGATGTACTCGTCACGAAACCGGAAAACGTCATCGGCCGTAATCGGCAAGCGGGAAACGAGCCCCATGGCTTTCAGCGCCTTCTCGGCCGCCCGCAAGGACCGGGAATCCCAGGCGAGTATCACGTCCACATCCACGGTACCGCGAACGGCGCCGTGGAGTGCGACGGCGAAACCGCCGACGAGGGCGTAACGCACACCGGCTGTATCGAGTGCAGCGCCAACCCGGGTCAGGAAGGACATTCCTTAGGATATACCGGTATATACCGGCCTGTCGATGCCCAGGTCGCGGATCCGTGACCCGGGTGGTCACGCCCTGGCTCAGCCATAGCCCGCTGGCTGCGGCCTTAAGGGCGTTGGTGCGCCGCCAGCATGGCCTCCCACCGCGCCAGGCTCTCCGCCGGCCAGTACTGCCGGCGGTCGTAGTACTCCGGCACCGCGGGGACGCCGGGCGGGAGGATCACCCAGGGCTGCCTGGAGGCCGTGAAGATGTGGATGTCCGGCGGCAGGCGGTCAGGATCGTCGAGTGTGCCAACCCGCACGAAGGCGACCAGGATGCCCGCGCCGGCGTAATGGCTCCAGACCGCGATCCGGCACTTCGGGCAGCGGGCGATGTGCTGCCCCTTGCCGCTGCTGGACGGGGTGTTCACGAACTCCGGCGCCTCGTCGCCGAGCACCGTTATCCGCTCGCTCTCGATCATGGCGTTCAGCGCAAACGACGCCCCGCTCTCCCGCTGGCACCAGCGGCAGTGGCAGCAGTGGACGAACAGGGGCGCGGACTCGAGCTGGTAGCGGATGTGGCGGCAGGTGCAGCCGCCGGAAAGCGGATAGCCGGAACTCATGAAACTCGCCTCATCAACGGTCGGCCGGGTGGTTCACCCCATCGTACGTCGGAACGGGACCGAGGTCGAAGGGGTTCACGCCCTCCAGGCACGCGACGTTGTAGCCGTACTCCCGGGGATTGGACCGGCGCTGGTGGTGGGTGTAGATGCCGCAGACCGAGCAGAAGTAGTGCTTCGCGGTCCTGGTATTGAACTGGTACAGCCTGAGCACATCCTCCCCCTTCAGGATCCGGTTGAACCGACGGTCTTGATCAGCGGATGCTCCGGGATACGCGCTTCTCCAGAATTTCTGCAAGGTAGTTGTTGAGGCTCTTGCCCTCCCGCAGGGCGTTGAGCGCCAACCGTTCGTGCAATCGGGGCCCGAGCCGCACGTTGAATTTCCCCGAGTACTTCTTGCCGGCGAGGCCCGGCGGCAACTTCTCCCCGTCAGCCTCCGCCTGGGCAATCCACCGATCAACGACCGCGCACAGATCGGCAAAGACCTTCTTCTCGTCCCTGCCGTGCACCCCGCCAAGCATGAGCTCCGGGCAACGGCCCACATAGCAGCGGTCCTCGTCGGACCACTCGACGATCTTCAGATAGCGATCGGCCTTCTTCATTCGGACACCTGCTCTATCGCCTGCCTGACCGCCTTCTCCTGGTAAGGCCTGGCATCACTGCCGGGCTTGCCGCTCAGGGTGATGCGGATGCCCTTTGCGTGCTTGAAGTTCCGGTGGCTGCCCTTGCCCCCGCACTCCTCAAAACCTGCCGCGGCCAGAGCCCGGGCAAGCTCGCTGACCTTGGGCGGCACGGCCTATGGTACCACTTTGGTACCACGGCAAAAAGAAGCGCCAGGCATTGGGAGAAAGGCCGGTTGGGTATACATGGCTCAGAGGCTACCGCTGCATCACCACCGGGCGATGCAAGATAACTGGCCACAACCGTGGGATTCGGGGCCTGCGGACCCTCACGGCATCGCCGAACCGGCAGCCTCCCGGACAGGAATCCCGACCGGATCGAAGCTTTCCACGCAGTACACATTGATCCCGAAGAAATCCGGCGTCACGCGCTTCCGGTGAATCGGGTAGATGCCGCACACCTTGCAGAAGAAGTGCCGGGCCGTGCGCGTGTGGAACTGGTACTCGGTCAGGAACTCCTGGCCCTGGACCAGCCTGAACCTGCTTTCGTGCACCTTGACCATCATGCATTACCCGGAGCCGGGTGAATGACTAACGACTGTGTTGAGCAGCCGGACACCAGCAAGCGAAGCGCCGCTGGTGGACGGTCTGCTCCAACACACGGTTGGGCGTCATTGGCCGAGCTTGGCACCGCATCTTGAGCAGAACGATGGCTTCGAAAATGGGTTTTGATTCATAAGGGTCTTACCGCAGGAATCGCAGAATCGCACAGCTCGCAGATTCAGCACCGTGATCAGCGCGACGAATGGAACCGCCACGTACATTACATGAGAAGGAAAGCCCATCAGCCAGATAAAACCGAGGAACAAGGCACTTGCACCGATCGTAAACGGCGTCCACACCTTCCGCTTTAAAGTGGCATCGTTGATGAAAAAGAAGAATGCGGCCGACCCGATTCCGAGGATGACCCAGATCACGATGAAGATGGTGAAGAGCTGATCCTGAGGCACGGATGGCATGTATGACACCTATGACGCCCAACGAATGTAAGGGACGTCCCCGACCCGTAACGGCATCGAGGTGCCAAGATTGAGGTGTTGCATGTTCAATCTCACTGAGAAGGGGAAGTCCGTGAACAACGTTACTACCGTCGGAATCGATTTGGCAAAGAATGTGTTTTCCCTGCACGGCGTTGAC
>JAEUQA010000025.1 GCA_016789845.1 Chromatiales bacterium | reverse complement strand
GGGCCCATGACCAGCGGTGGCGGCTTCAAGGGCGGCGCCCACTAAAATGTAGGAGCGCCTTCTGGCGCGGCCGGGGAATTGGGGACAGATGTAAGTTCCCGCGGTCCGGCGTAAGCACGCTTGACTCGCGGGAAATTAAATCTGTCCCCAATTCCCCGGTCGCGCCTGAAGCCGCTCCTGCGCTACAGTCAGGCGGCGACCTGGAAGCCGGCGGCCGTGATGGCCTTGGCCAGGGCGGCCTGCTCGATCTGGGCGGGGTCGAACTCGACGGCAACGGTGCCGCTGGTCCGGTCGGCCTTCGCGGCGGTAACGCCCTTGTGGCTCGTCAGCGCGTTCTGCACGCTGCGCTCGCAGCCGCCGCAGGTCATGCCCGACACCTTGAATTCAGCCTTCATGAGATTTCGTCCTCCGGTCATCATGGTTGATCTACGTCTGCCGCGGGTGTTGGCTACTTGCGCGGCCGCCAGCGGCGCAGCAGCAGCGAGTTGGTCACCACGCTGACGCTGCTCATCGCCATGGCCGCGCCGGCGAGGGCGGGGCTCAGATAGCCGAAGGCCGCGAGCGGGATGCCGACAATATTGTAGATGAAGGCCCAGAACAGGTTCTGCTTGATCTTGCGGAACGTGGCCCGGCTGGCATCGATGGCGCCGGCCACCAGGCGCGGGTCCGGCCGCATCAGGGTCACGCCGGCGGTTTCCATGGCGATGTCGGTGCCGGTGCCCATGGCAATGCCCACGTCGGCGGCGGCCAGGGCCGGCGCGTCGTTGATGCCATCGCCCAGCATGCCGACCATTCGCCCGGCGGCCCGGAGCTCCTGGATGGCCTCGGCCTTGCCCTCGGGGCGGATGGCGCCGCGCGCCTCGTCCACGCCGGCCTCATGGCCGATGGCTGCTGCCACCAGTTCTGCGTCGCCGGACAGCATGAGCGTGCGGACGCCCATCTTGCGCAGGGCACTCACGGCTTCCAGCGCCTCGGGCCGCAGCGGGTCGGCGATGGCGAGCACGCCCAGCACACCGTCCCGGTCCGCCAGGAACACGGCAGTCCGGCCCTTGCGTTCCCAGTCCTGGACGAGGGCGGCGGCTTCGCCCGTGGCGATGCCCTGCTCGACGAGCAGGCGGGTATTGCCGATGAAGATCTCGCGCCCGTCGACGGTGCCGCTGACACCGCGGCCCGTGTGGCTCCGGAAGTCCGCCACGGGTGAGCGCCGCAGCTGTCGTTGCTCCGCAGCCTCGAGCATGGCGCGGGCCAGCGGGTGCTCGCTGCCGTGCTGCACCGATGCCGCCAGCTGCACAAGCTGGTCGTCGGTGCCCCGGAGCGGCGCGGTGCCCACCAGGGTGGCCCGTCCCGCCGTGAGCGTGCCGGTCTTGTCGAAGACGATGGTGTCGAGCCGGTGCGCCCGCTCGAGGGACTCCACGTCCTTGATGAGGATGCCGGCCCGGGCGGCCGCGCCAGTGCCGGTCATGATGGCGGTCGGCGTGGCCAGGCCCAGCGCGCAGGGGCAGGCGATCACCAGCACGGCGACGGCCGAGACGAAGGCCTGCTCGAAATTGCCGGAGAAGGCGAACCAGCTGATGAAGGTGATGATGGCCAGCACCACGACAATGGGCACGAAGATGGCGCTGATCTGGTCCACCAGGCGCTGCACGGGCGCCTTGCCGCCCTGGGCGTTCTCCACGAGCCGGATGATGCGGGCAAGCGTGGAGTCGGCGCCCACCGCGGTGGCGCGCACTTCCAGCAGGCCGGTGCCGTTGATGGCGCCGCCGGTCACCTTGCTGCCGGGTTGCTTGTCCACGGGCAGGCTCTCGCCGGTGATCAGCGACTCGTCGAGCTCGCTGCGGCCAGCCACCACCTCGCCGTCCACGGGAATGCGCTCGCCCGGCCGGACGATCACCAGGTCGCCGGCCCGCACCTCGTTGATGGGCACCTCGCGTTCCGCGCCGTCCGCCCCGCGCAGCCGTGCCGTCTGTGGCCGCAGGTCCATGAGCTGCCGGATGGCGGCCGTCGTGCCGCGCTTGGCCCGGGATTCCAGGAACTTGCCGAGCAGGACCAGGGTAATGATGATCACCGAGGCCTCGAAATACAGCTGGCCCATGGCCCCGTCGAGGCCCAGCGTGGCGAGCAGGTAGACGCTGTAGCCGTAGGCCGCGGTCGTGCCCAGCACCACGAGGACATCCATGTTGCCCGACCGGGCCTTGATGGCCTTCCAGGCAGACTTGTAGAAGCGGGCGCCGATGACGAACTGCACCGGCGTGGCGAGCAGCAGTTCCATCCAGGCCGGCAGGTGCCAGTGCAGGTTGAAGGACATGGCGCCCATCTGGAAGAGCAGGGGCGTGGCAAAGGCCGCCGAGATCAGCAGGATCACCAGTTCCCGCCGGAGCTGGGCCCGGTCCCGCTGGCGATGCTCTTCCTCCGCCTGGGCCTGCGATGCCGCCGGTGACTCGATCCGGGCCCCGTAGCCCGCCTTGGTCACGGCTTCCGCCAGTTCGGACAGGCGGGCGGTGCCCGGGATGACGCGTATGTCAGCCCGCTCGATGGCCAGGTTGACGTTGGCCTCGACGACTCCCGGTACGCCGCGCAGGGCCTTTTCCACGCGGGTCGAGCAGGCGCTGCAGGTCATGCCCTCGATGGGGAAGGAGAAGGTTTCGGTGGGAACCTCGAAACCGGCCTTGACGATGGCATCGGCGATGGCCGGGACGGCCAGCGTTGCCGGATCGTAGGTGACATCGGCGCGCTCGACGGCGAAATTGACGGCCGCCGAGTCCACTCCGGTCACCAGGCCCAGGGCCTTTTCGAGCCGGGTGGCGCAGGCGCTGCAGGTCATCCCGCGCACGGGCAGGTCCACCCGGGCGAGGCCGTCGCCGGCAGGCCGGGTCCTGGCAGGTGCAGTGGCGGGGGCGGTGGCCTCGGCGGGAATGACGCTCACTCGGCAGTCCTCTGGTTGCGGGCGCAGGGCGGGGATTGACCGGTGATGGTAGCCCCCGCCATCGGGGCGGGCAATTTAACGATCGCCGGGCTGCCGGCAGTAAATGGTGGCGAGAGCGCCCGATTTCAATGTGCGGCATTACGTCACACCGGCCAGCGGCCGGCTGGCTCAGCCGATGGCGGCGATCATCCGCTGCCGCAGGGCTTCATCCGGCAGTTGCCCGCTTCCGCCCGCCAGGTTGTCCTGCATGTTGCGGACGCTCGTCGTCGCCGGGATCACGCAGGTGACGGCCGGGTGGGCGAGGATGAACTTCATGAACAACTGCCCCCAGGTCGTGCAGTCGAGTTCGGACGCCCAGGCGGGCAGGGCCTTGCCGCGCACGCGGCTGAACAACTCGCCGCGCATGTAGGGCCGGTTGACCAGCACCGCCATGCCCCGGTCCCGGGCCAGGGGCAGCAGCACCTGCTCCGCCTCGCGCTCGCCCAGGCTGTAGTTCAGCTGCACGAAGTCGAGCGGCTCGGCGCGCATCACCGCCGCAAATTCCCCGTACTGGTCCTTGCGGGAGGTGGTGATGCCGACATAGCGGATCCGTCCCGACTCCTTCCATTCCCGCAGCGTGGCAAGGTGGGTGCGCCAGTCCCGCAGGTTGTGGACCTGCATCAGGTCCATGCGCGGGACGCCGAGCAGGCGGAAGGACTCCTCCATCTGCCGGATGCCCGCCTCCCTGCCATCGGCCCAGACCTTGGTCGCGGCAAACACGCCGGGATTGCCGAGGTCACTGAGCAAGCGGCCCGTGACGGCCTCGGCCCTGCCGTACATCGGCGACGAATCAATCAGCGTGGCGCCACCGTCGAACAGGGCCCGGACCACTTCCGCCAGCGGCCGGAGGGCCGCCGGCTCCGCCGCCACGTCGAAGGTTCGGGAGGTGCCCATGCCGATGACCGGCAGGGCTTCGCCGCTGGACGGGATGACGCGGCTGAGCAGCTTCGTCGCGCCGCGTCCCGTCGCGCCGCCGGCGGCGACGTTCGCGCTGCCCAGTGCCGTGCTGCCCAGTGCCTTGCTGCCCAGTGCCGTGCTGCTCAGGGCAGCGCCGCCCAGGGCCGCGGTGGCGGCGAGCCGGGCCAGGAAAGTCCTGCGGTCCGTCATGATGGATCCTCCCCGGATCAACGCGATGGCAGCACCACGCGCCGGTGCCTCCCCTGGAACAACCGGATGAACTCGCTGAACACCGCGTCCCCCAGTTCCCGGGAGCGGGGAATGTACGCGGGCGTTTCCCGGGCAATGGCCTCCGGGTCTATGACCCCCTGAAGTTCCTCCAGTTCCCGCCGGTTGATGGGCGCCTCCAGCCAGCGGTGCACCATGGGCTCGTCCACCTCCAGGTGGAACTGCAGACCGTAGGCGTTGTGGCCGAAGCGGAACGCCTGGTGGGCGCAGGCGCCCGACGTCGCCAGGTGCACCGCGCCATGGGGGATGGCGAAGGTGTCACCGTGCCACTGGAAGATCCTCTCGCTCGCGCCGAAGTGGCGGAACAGCGGGTCCCTGCGGCCCTCGTCCGTGGGCGCCACGTCGTACCAGCCGATCTCCTTCACATGGTGCCTGCTCACTGGCGCGCCCAGCGCCCTGGCGAGCAGCTGGGAGCCCAGGCAGATCCCCAGCACCGGCTTGCCGTCGCGCACCGCGGCCTGGATGGCCGCCACCTCGGTGGCGAGGTGACGGTGTCGCTCCACCTGGTCGCAGTTCATGGGCCCGCCCAGCACGATGAGGCCGTGGTAGCGGTCCAGGTCCGGCACGGCGTCCGGGTGCCGGCCGAAGTTGACGTAGCGGATGCGGAAGCCGTGGTCCCGGAGCAGGGGGTCGAGGGTGCCGAGGATCTCGTGGGGGACGTGCTGGAAGACGAGCAGGCGGCGCATGCGGTGAATTGTATGGGGTCGCGGCGGTCAGATCCTGCACAGGATCTCCGCGGCCCTCTCCAGCGTGGCCACGTCCTTGGCGAAGCAGAAGCGCAGCAGGGGCGTGGCGAGGGGCTCCGCGCAGAACACCGACACAGGGATGCAGGCCACGCCGGCCTCGATCGTCAGGCGGCGGGCATAGGCCACGTCGGCCTCGTCGGTGATGGCACCGTAGTCGAGCAGCTGGAAATAGGTGCCTGCCGACGGCGTGAAGCGAAAGCGGGACGGCGCCAGCAGCTCACAGAAACGGTCCCGCTTCGCCTGGTAGAAGGCCGGCAGTTCCAGGTAGTGCCCGGGGTCGCTCTCCAGGAAGTCCGCCAGTGCCCACTGCATTGGCGTCACGACGCAGAATTGCACGAACTGGTGCACCCGGCGGAACTCCCGGGTGAGCGCCGCCGGCGCCACGCAGTAGCCGATCTTCCAGCCCGTTGCGTGGTAGGTCTTGCCGAAGGACGACACCACCAGGCTCCGGTCGGCCAGTTCCGGGTGGCGCAGCAGGCTCTCGTGCCGCCGGCTGTCGAAGATGATGTGCTCGTAGACCTCGTCACCGAGCAGCAGCAGGCGGGAGCCGCGGACCATGTCCGTCAGCGCCGCCATGTCTTTCGCCGACAGCACCGCGCCGGTCGGATTGTGGGGCGAGTTCAGGATCAGCAGGCGCGTGCGCGGCGTGATCGCGGCCCGCACCCGGTCCCAGTCCACGGCAAAGTCCGGCTGCCGAAGCGGCACGTGCACCGGGCGGCCGCCGGCCAGGCGGATGGCCGGGTCGTAGGAGTCGTAGGCGGGGTCCAGGCAGAGCACCTCGTCCCCGGCCTGCACGACGGCCTCGATCGCGCAGAACAGCGCCTCGG
Source organism: Chromatiales bacterium (assembly GCA_016789845.1). Lineage (GTDB taxonomy): Bacteria > Pseudomonadota > Gammaproteobacteria > Steroidobacterales > SHZI01. The sequence continues at coordinate 46,813 of JAEUQA010000025.1, read as the reverse complement.
TGGCGCCGGAGGTGACGGTCACCTCCGTGTCCGGGTCGACGGCGCGGCCATAGAGGGCCAGGGTCTTCCGCGCGATCTGTGCGCGCAGGGCCGGCAGGCCGCTCATGGGCGCGTACTGGTTGTGGCCGGCTTGCAGGTGATGGGTGACCCGGTCGAGCAGCCCGGCGGGGGCGGGAAAGTCCGGGAAGCCCTGGGACAGGTTGATGGCGCCGTGCTCGGCGGCGAGCTGGGACATCACCGTGAAGATCGTGGTGCCCACGTCCGGGAGCTTGCTGCGGGCAGGGAGGAAGGGCGGCGGCATCGGTCCGGTGACGGGAAATTGGCGTTTTGTTTGACTTCGGTCGCGGCGCACCCCGATCATAGCGCCAACTTTCCCGGGGCACCCGATCCAGACGCATGAATGCCACTGCAGAAGCGCTCGCCAACTCGCCATCGGCCCCCGGCGCTGACGCAACCCCGTCCCCGGCGGCTTCCGGCTACTTTCCCACCGGCCACAGCACCCGGATGACCAGCGTCCGCCGCCTCATCGAGCAGGTGGCGGCTTTCCAGACCAGCGTGCTCATCACCGGCGAGTCCGGCACCGGCAAGGAGTGGGCGGCCCGGTACGTGCATGAGCTGTCCCCCCGGGCCGACAAGGCCTTCGTGCCCGTCAACTGCGGCGCGATCCCGGCGGAACTGCTGGAAAGCGAACTGTTCGGGCACGAGAAGGGCGCCTTCACGGGGGCGATCTCCGCCCGGGTCGGCCGCTTCGAGGCCGCCGAGGGCGGCACCCTGTTCCTCGACGAGATCGGCGACATGAGCCTGCCGATGCAGGTGAAGCTGCTGCGCGTCCTCCAGGAGCGGATCTACGAGCGGGTGGGCAGCAACCGGCCGCGGCCCTGCGACGTGCGCATCATCGCGGCGACGCACCGGAACCTGGAGGCCGCCATCCGCGAAGGGAACTTCCGCGAGGACCTCTATTACCGGCTCAACGTCTTCCCGATCGAGTTGCCGCCCCTGCGGGAGCGGCTCGAGGACCTGTCGGACCTGATCGGCACCATCCTGGAGCGGTGCCGGGCCACGGGTCTGTCACCCGTCCACATGACGCCGGGAGCCGTGCGGATCCTCAAGCACTACGGCTGGCCGGGCAACATCCGCGAGCTCGCCAACCTGCTCGAGCGCCTCTGCGTCCTCTATCCCGACGGCGCCGTGGACATTCCCCAGCTGCCCACCCGCTACACCGCAACCGCTCCGCTGCGGGAAACCGACCGGCAGGAAGTGGCCGCCACGCGCGCGTCGGGACCCCAGCCCCAGGACATCGAGTTCCCGGCGGAGGGACTGCCGCTGAAGGACTACCTGGAACAGATCGAGATGTCACTCATCCGCCGCGCGCTGCACGATGCCGACGGCGTCATCGCCCACGCGGCCGAGAAGCTCCAGGTGCGGCGCACGACGCTGGCGGAAAAGATGAAGCGCTACGGCATCTAGGCGGCCTTGATCTTGTCGAAGCAGGTGTAACGGTCCCGGCCGTCCTTCTTCGACTGGTAGAGCGCCGAGTCGGCTGCCGCCAGCAGGGCCTTCGGGCTGTCGAACCCGTTGTGCGAGTCGAAGGTGGCGATGCCGAGCGACAGCGTGATGCCCACCTGCCTGCCATCGGTGGTCTGGACATTCCGCTTCCTGGCCTCCTCGCACACGCGCACGCCGACGCTGTCGGCCTTGCCGGCGTCGATGCCGGGGAGCAGCAGCACGAATTCGTCGCCGCCGTAGCGGGCCACGATGTCCGAATCCCGCAGCGTGTTCCGCAGCAGCTGGGCCACGGCCTGCAGGATGGCGTCGCCGGCCTGGTGGCCGAAGTTGTCATTGACCTGCTTGAACTTGTCCAGGTCCACGAAGACCACGGACAGCGGCCAGCCGTGCCTCGACGCGGTCTCGAACTCCCGGTTCAGCGAATCCTCGAAGAAGCGGCGGTTGTGCGCGTTGGTCAGGGGGTCGCGCACGTTCTCGGTCTTCAGCTCGGAGTTCTCCTCCTCGAGCTCCCGCTTGCTCTTCTCCAGCATGTTGTTGTCGGCAATCTGGCGAAGGTTGTGGACCATCAGGGTTTCCCGCGCGGCGTCGGTGATGTCCTGCAACTGGCCTGCGTCGTAAAGCTCCATCTGGAAAAGCTCCTCGGCCACCGGCAGCTGCTCGCGCACGAGGTCGAACATCTCTCCCAGGCGGTGGGGCTGGATGCCGAGGTACTTGTGGGCCTGCTGGCCCACGCGGCGCAGGGTCACGTCGTTGCGGGCGCCGAGCCACACATCGCTGAGCTCGCCCGACATGGCGACCGCCCGGATGAAGGGCTTGTCCTCGGCATCGACGCCTGCGGCGCTGGGGTCGTGGCTGTGCTGCAATGCCTGCACCAGGTTGGCCGGCATGTTCCAGATGCCGAGGAGCGCGGAGCCGATCGCCCGGTGGTCCGTGCCGATGCAGTTCTGCTCGTGCTGGCAGATGCGCGGGTGCTCTATCTTGAACGGGGCGATGCCCTCATACACCTCGGGCCAGAGCTTGAAGACCACCAGCATGCCGAGGTCCTGGAGCAGCGAGGCCAGGAAGATCTCCTCCGCGTCGCGCCGCCCAAGTTCGCTGGCCAGCAGCTTGCCCCAGGCGGCCGACAGCACCGTGCGGCGCCAGTAGGCCTGGAAGTCGAAGCCGCCCGTGGCAGTCTTCTTCAGGGTCTGCACGAGCGTGAAGCTGAGTGCGAGCGTCAGCGTGGCATTCAGCCCGAGGGTGATGAGGGCCTGGCGGAGATTGGCGCTCTGCCGGCGCCGGGCATACATGGCCGAGTTGGCGATGCGCATTACCTTCGCGGCGATGGCCGGGTCGGCGCTGACGGTGTCAGCGACCTTGGCCAGGTCGATGTCCGGGTTCTGGGCCAGCTGCAGGACCTTCATCGCCACCGGGGGCGGCGTCGGGAAGGTCGTGCAGGTCCGCAGGCGCTGCATGATGTGGTCGGGTATCTGGCTCATCGGCGTCGCTCCCAGGCGGTTTCTTTCTTCACGGCTGTCAATGGATTTCCCCGGGCTGGCCCTCGCCGGCGGCCCGTCCGTACAGGGTCTGGACCAGGTGCGCCTCGCCCTGGCTCAGGCCGCAGGTATCGACCAGCTGGCGCGTGGTGGCGCCGTGCCGCGACAGCGCGATCGCCTGGCGCAGGCCGCTGCGGGTGTTGCCAGTCGACAGCGCGTCCTGCCGGGACGTCAGCTGGTCGACGCGCTGGCGAAGCTGGGCGGCCTCGCTGGTAGCGTCCGCCAGCAGGAGTTCGGTGGCCTGCAGGCGCTGGTGGATCGCGTCGAGCTGGCTGCCCGTCGATGCGTCGGCACCTTGCCGGGCCATCAGCCGGCGCCCCAGCCAGGCCAGGGCCAGGAGGCAGGGAACTGCCACCAGTCCCGCCGCCACCGACGCGGGCGTGGCCGCGGGCAGGTAGATACCGTTCATGAGGCCGGCTATGCCGGCCAGGACCGTGTCGAGTGCAGGCATGGTCATTTCCCCTAGGCGAGTTCATCAATGATGTGGGTACGGCCGTCCGGGTCGGGGCCGTGCGGCTGCTTCTGGTCGCGGGACTGCTGGTCCTGCCCCGGGTTCCGCTGCTTCGGGTCCGACCGGCGGCGCTTGTCCTCGACGCGGCGGACCCAGTTGGCGGGAACCATCGGATTCACGTGGTCCACGGGCTTCATCCGGTGGCCTCCGTCGTCCCGGTGGTCCCGGGCGCCGGCGTGGCCACGGCCGGTACCGGCGGTTCAGGCGCAATGCCGCCGGGCATGGGATCGGTCGGGGCCGGTGGCGTGCCCAGGATCACGAGGGCCACGCGGCGGTTGCGGTTGCGGCCCTCCGGCGTGCTGTTGTCGGCGAGGGGCTGGTTCTCGCCCATCCCCGCCACCACCATCCGGCTCGCCGTGATCCCGCGCTGTTCGAACAGCCGCACGATGCGCGCGGCCCGGGCCGCCGAGAGCTCCCAGTTGGACGGGAACTGGGCAGTCCTGATCGGGCGGTCGTCGGTATGTCCCTCGATCCGGATGGGGTAGGGACGGTCAGCGAGTATCGCCGCGAGCCGCTCGAGGATGTCGATGGCAGCCGCCTCGATCTCCGCGCTGCCGCTCGGGAACAGGATGTCGGTCTTGATCTCGACTTCGACCCAGGAGGGCGCGCGCTGGACGCGGATCATGTCCTGGTCGATGAGCGGCTGCATGGCGCTCTGCAGGTCCTCGGTCATCTGGCGCAGCTGGACCTGAAGGGCCTCGTCCTCGCTGGCCTTCTTCGCGGCCTCGACCGGGTCCGGGAACTTCATTGCCTGGTTCGGCTTGATCCCTGCCAGGGTGTCGTCGCCCCTGGTCCTGGCGGGCTTGTCGCCAACGGGGACCGGCTCCATGGTGCGTGGCGTGCCGCGGAACGCCGCCGTGAGCGAGTCGGACAGCACCCGGTACTTGCCCTCGTTGACCGAGGACACGGCGTACATCACCACGAAGAAGGCGAGCAGCAGCGTCACGAGGTCGCCGTAGGGAATGGCCCAGGCCTCGTGGTTGACGTGCTCCTCGTGATCGTGCTTCCGTGCCATGGTGTCGGTTCCGGGCGTCAGCCCATGAAGCCCTTCAGCCTGGATTCGAGGTTCCGCGGGTTTTCACCCTCGGCGATGGCGATGATTCCCTCGATGATCATCTCCTTCGAGTGGGTCTGCTTCTTGATGATGTCCTTGAGCTTGTTGGCGATCGGCAGGAAGAACAGGTTGGCTAGGCCAATGCCGTAGATCGTGGCCGTGAAGGCGGCCGCGATGCCGGGGCCGAGCTTGCTCGGGTCCGCCAGGTTCTTCATCACCGCGATCAGGCCGAGCACAGCGCCGATGATGCCGAGGGTCGGGGCGTAGATGCCCAGGCCTTCGAAGACCTTGGCGCTCTGGGTCTCGGACTTCTCCCTGGCCTCGAGCTCCACCTCGAGCGCCTCGCGGATCTTGTCCGGCTCCGTGCCGTCCACCAGCATCTGCAGTGCCTTCTTCGCGAAGGGATCCGGCTCGGTCTCCAGCGCGGGCTCCAGGCCAAGCAGGCCCTGCTTGCGCGCGGTTTCGCTCCATTCCACCATCTTGGCGATCAGCTTCTCGTGATCCTCCAGGGGCGGCCGGAAGATCCAGGGCACGATCTTCCAGGCCCGCATGAACGTGACCTTGGGCGTCTGGATCAGGATCGAGGCGAAGGTGCCGAGGAAGACGATCGTGAAGGCGGCGCCGTTCAGGAGGGAGCCGACGCCGGCGCCCTTCAGGATGCTGCCGACGATGATGGCGACGAACGCCAGGATGACGCCGCCAATGCTCAGTGCGTCCATGGCTAGCGGGAGCCCACCGTGGTGGAGTCAACGGCTTCGTGGATCGTGGCCCGTACCCGAGCCAGTGCCTGCCCGTGGATCTGGCAGACGCGGGACTCGGTGACCCCGAGTACCTCACCGATCTCCTTCAGGTTCAGCTCTTCCTCGTAGTAGAGGGACATCACGAGCGCCTCCCGTTCCGGGAGCGCCCGGATCGCCCCGGCAAGGGCCTGGCGAAACTCGTTCGATTCGAGCTCAACGGAGGGCTCCGCGTCCGGGTCCCGGATCTGGTGCACGGGCATCTCGCCATCCTCGCCCTCCTGGTCCAGGCTGAAGAGGCGATGGGCCGCGGCGGAGGTGACGATGCGAAAATACTCCTCGAGCGGCACGCCGAGCTCGGCGGCAATCTCACGGGCGTCTGCCGGGTTGCCAGTCCTGTTTTCCACTGCCTGAATCGCCGCCGTCAGTTCCCGTTGCCTGCGATAGACCGAGCGAGGCGTCCAGTCGGTGTTCCGGACCTCGTCGAGCATCGCGCCGCGCACGCGGATACCCGCGTACGTCTCAAAACTCGCGCCCTTCGCCGGCGAGTACTGGCGCGCCGCATCCAGCAGCGCGATGAGCCCCACCTGGATGAGGTCGTCCTGGTCCACGCCCTCCGGCAGCCGGCCGCGCAGGTGGTTCGCAATCCGCTTCACCAGCGGCGCGTACTCCTGCACGAGGGCGTCGGGCGACTGCCCGGCAGCCGTGGCATACCGGTTCGCGGGAGTCATGCCGCGGCGTGCTCCCGCCCGGACGAGCTGCCGCCCTTCAGCAGCCGCTCGACGAAGAACTCGATATTGCCCCGTGCCGCACGGGGTCCCTCCCAGTTATCGGCACGGTGGGCCAGCTTCTTGAGGGCTCCCGCCGCGAGGCTGGTCGGGAACGCCGTCACAAAAGGCGTCTGCAGCTGGACGGCCCGCCACACCCGGTCGTCATAGGGGATGCTGCCGGCATGGTCCAGCGTGACCTGCAGGAAGCGCTCGGACACGCGCAGCAGCTTCTCGAAGAGGCTCCGGCCGTCACCACCCTGGTGGGTCATGTTCGTGATGATCCGGAACCGGGACACGTTGTGTTCCGTGCTCAGCACCTTGATCAGTGCGTAGGCATCAGTGATGGAGGTCGGCTCGTCGCAGACCACCACCAGGACCTCGTTGGCAGCCGAGCAGAAACGCAGCACGCCGTCCGAGATGCCGGCGGCCGTGTCGATCAGCAGGACGTCCAGGTCCTCGGTGAGCTCGCTGAAGGCGTGGATGATGCCGGCGTGCTGGACGGGCGTGAGGCTGGCCATCTCCGCGAGCCCCGACGCGCCCGGGATCACCCGGACTCCGGCCGGGCCGGTGACGATGATGTCCTGCAGCCGGCGCTCGCCGCTGACCACGTCGGCCAGCGAATGGGAGGGCTGCAGTCCCAGCAGCACGTCCACGTTGGCGAGGCCGAGGTCCGCATCGAGCAGCATCACGCGGCGGCCGAGCATGCCCATGGCGATGGCCAGGTTGGCGCAGACGTTCGTCTTGCCGACCCCGCCCTTGCCGCCGGTGACGGCGAGGACCTTGACGGGCTTCGGGTTGCGCTGTCGCCGGAGGCCTTCGGCCTGGTCGGTCACGTTCTGGCCTTCAGGCGCAAGCATGGTTCGCAACCTCCGAGAAATTCCGCGCGAGAGTGTCGGCGTTGACCTCGCGGCTGTCGCGCCGCATGAGCTCGACGGCCATCTTGGCCAGCCAGGACTGGCGGTTGCGCATCAGGTGCAAGTCCTCGGGCACGCGCTGGCCGTTCGCCACGTAGGCGAGCGGCAGGCCGGACCGGATCAGGACCGAGAGGGCGCCCCCAAGCGACGTGGCCTCATCGGTCTTGGTCAGGATGCACCCGGCGGGCCGGGCCGTCCGGAACACGTCCACAATTTCCTGCAGCGCTCCCGAGGCCGTGGTGGCCGGCAGCGCCAGGAGGGTGGCAACGCCGGTTTCCGGGGCGGCCAGGCGGGCCAGCTGCTCCGGGAGCCGCGGGTCCCGCTGGCTCATGCCGGCCGTGTCCACGAGGACGAGCCGGCGGTTCTCCAGGCGGGCCAGGGCCTCGGTCAGGCCCTGGGTGTCGGTCGCCGAGGCGACGCTGACCCCCATGATCTGGCCGAAGGTCTCCAGCTGCTCCCGTGCCGCGACGCGAAAGGTATCCGTGGTGACCAGGCCGACCGCCTCGGGACCGAACTGCAGGGCCGCGCGGGCCGCGAGCTTGGCGATGGACGTGGTCTTGCCCACCCCGGTGGGACCGATGACGGCAAACACGCCGCCGTCCGCCACCACGTCGCAGGCCGCGACGGGCAGCTGCTCGACCAGCGTGCGCAGGCCCGCCGTCCAGCCGCCGACCGGGTGATCGGTGGTGGCCCGCGTGGCCAGCTGGCGTGCCACGTCGGGGTCCAGTCCGAGCTGGGTGTAGTGCCGCAGCAGCGTGGCCATCGCCGGCGACTGCCGTGAATTCTCGTCCCACAGGAGCCGGCCAAGCTGGGCCTCGAGCAGCGAGCGGATCGAGCGCATCTCTTCCCGCATCTCGTCGAGCTCGCTGGCGGTGGCCGCGTTCGGCGCCCGGGGTGGCTGGTACCAGCCGCCGTTGCCCGTGCCGCCCTGGTCGATGCGCACGGCAGGTCCTTCGTCAGGTTCCCTGTAGCCGCGCGGCGTGTAGGTCGTGGCTGCCTCGACACTCGACTCGTCGACGGCCGCCGAGATCTCGACGCCCGTGGCGCTGCGCGCCGTCTCCAGGATCACCGCGTTGGCGCCCAGCGCCTCCCGCACCTGGCGCATGGCGTCCCGCATGTCGGTGCCCGTGAATCGTCTGATCTTCATTACCAATTCCCCTTAGCTCAGGTGCCGACAGCCGCGATCAGGCGCACGCGCTTGCTGTCGGGAACTTCGTTGTAGGCCAGTACCCGCAGCGTGGGCACCGCAAACCGCAGGAACCGCGCCAGCCAGGGACGGAGCGTTGGCGCCACCAGCAGAACCGCCGGCTGGCCGGCAAGTTCCTGACGGTGGGCCGTCTCCGACAACTGGGCCTGGAGCCTTTCCGCCAGCGTCGGCTCGATTCCGGCGGTTTCCGCGCCTCCCTTGAGGGCTTCTTGCAAGATCTGTTCCAGGCGTGGGTCCAGGGTGATGACGGGCAGCTCGTCACTGCCGGCGCTGGCCCGCTGGACGATGGTCCGCCCCAGGGCCACCCGGACCGAACCGGTGAGCGCGTCGGGGTCCTGGGTGGACCGGCCGTGCTCGGCCAGCGCCTGGCAGATGGCGCGCATGTTGGTGACGGGAATCTGCTCCCGCAGCAGTTCCTGGAGCACCCGGACCACCACGGACAGGGGGATGGTCTTGGGCACCAGCTCCTCGACCAGCTTCGGGGCCTGCTTGCCCAGCCGGTCCAGGAGCTCCTGGGCCTCCTGGTGCCCGAAGATCTCGTGGGCCTGCTCGTGGAGCACCTTCGACAGGTGGGTGGCGATGACGGTGGGCACGTCGACCACCGTGTAGCCCCGGGCCTGGGCCTCTTCCCGCTGCCCGGGCTCGATCCACACGGCCTCCAGGCCGTAGGCCGGGTCTTTCGTCGGCACGCCATTGATGCGCTGTTCGATGTGGCCCGGGTTGATGGCGAGTTCCCGGTCCAGCTGCACTTCGCCGGTGGCGATGGCGGAGCCCATGACGGAGATCCGGTAGCCGCTGGCGGGCAGGTCCAGGTCGTCGCGGATCCGGACGGGCGACACGAGGAAGCCCAGCTCGTCGGAGAGACGCTTGCGCACGCCCTTGATCCGTCGCATGAGTTCACCATCCTGCTGGCGGTCCACCAGCGGGATCAGCCGGTAGCCCACGTCGAGGCCGATGGCGTCGGTCTCCAGCACGTCGCTCCAGGACAGGTCCCGGTTCGCTTCCTTGTCCACCACGTCGGGCACGACCAGGTTGTCGGTGACGGTCGCTTCCGCCTCACGTCGGCGCTCGATCAGCCATGCGCCCCCGGCGCAGATGCCCGCCATCATCAGGAAGGCGACGTTGGGCATGCCCGGCACGATGCCGAGCAGGCCAAGGAGGACCGCCACGACCCGCAATACGCGCTTGTCGCCCAGCAACTGGGAGAACAGCTGCTGCCCCATGTCCTCGGAGCGGGACATGCGGGTCACGATCACGGCGACCGACACCGCCAGCAGGAGCGAGGGAATCTGGGCCACGAGGCCGTCGCCGATGGTGAGCAGGGCGTAGGTGCTCGCCGCCTGGCCGACCTCCATGTCGTGCTGGAGCACGCCGATCAGTATGCCGCCGATCAGGTTGATGAAGAGGATGAGCAGGCCTGCGACGGCGTCGCCGCGCACGAACTTGCTCGCGCCATCCATGGAGCCGTAGAAGTCCGCTTCCATGCGCACTTCGGCGCGCCGGGCCACGGCTTCCTGCTGGTTGATGATGCCGGCATTCAGGTCCGCGTCGATGGCCATCTGCTTGCCGGGCATGGAATCGAGGGTGAACCGCGCGCTGACTTCGGAGACGCGCCCGGCGCCCTTGGTCACCACCACGAAGTTGACGATGACGAGGATCGCAAACACCACGATGCCCACGGCGTAGTTGCCGCCGATGACGAACTCGCCGAAGGCCTCGATCACCTTGCCAGCCGAGTCCGTCCCGGTGTGCCCGTTCAGGAGGACGACCCGGGTGGAAGCCACGTTCAGGGCGAGGCGGAGCAGGGTGGCCAGCAGCAGGACCGTGGGGAACGCCGCCAGGTCGAGGGGGCGCATCACGTAGACGACGGCCAGGATCACGACCAGGGAGACGCAGATGTTGAAGGTGAAGAGCGCGTCCAGCACCAGGGGCGGCATGGGCAGCACGATCATCGCGAGCATGGCGAGGACCACCAGGGGAAGCCCCGCTGCCAGCATCGCCGTGCTGCGCATCGTGCCGAGGAAGTTGCTGCCTTGGGTTGCCATTGTTCAGGTTCCTATCGCCGGCGCCGCCGTTGCGGGCCGCTTGCCAGTTTCTCGTCCACATCGACGCTGGGCCGCTCGGGCCATGCGCCACCGTGCTCGCGCACCACCTTCAGCCGGTATACGTAGGTCAGCACCTGCGCCACGGCGAGGTACAGCTGGGAGGGGATCTCCTGCCCCAGGTCCGTCGTCCAGTAGATGGCCCGGGCGAGCAGGGGTGACTCGAAGAGGGTGACCTTGTTCTCCGCCGCGATCTCGCGGATCCGTGCCGCCGTCTCGTCGGCGCCCTTGGCCAGCACGACGGGGGCGCGCATCCGGCTGTCGTCGTAGCGGAGCGCAACGGCGAAGTGCGTCGGGTTGGTGATCACCACGTCCGCCTGGGGCACGCTCTCGAGCATCCGCCGGCGGGCTACCTCCTGCTGCAGCTGCCGGACCCTGCTGCGTACCTCGGGCCGGCCCTCGGATTCCTTGAGCTCGTCCTCGATTTCCTTGCGGGTCATCTTCAGCTTCCGGGCGTGGGCCCACTGCTGGTAGGGCGCATCGACGGCGGCGATCAGGAGCAGGGCGCCACTGGCGATCGCCAGGGCCAGGAGCGTCAGGGACAGCGAGTTGCCCATGGCCTGGACGAGCGGCTGGTCGCTCAGGGACAGCAGCTGGTCCATGGTGCCCATGAGCAGGGCCACGGTGGCGAGGACGATGAAGCCGGCCTTGGCGAGCGCCTTCAGCACTTCCACCAGGCTGTTCAGGCTGAACATCCGGCCGATGCCTGCGACCGGATCGAGGCGCTCGAACTTGAAGGCCAGCGGGGCCGGCGTGAAGATCCAGCCCCCGATGGCAATGGTGCCGAGGAAGGCGGCAGCGACCAGTGCCATGAGCAGCGGCGTGCAGGCATCGAGCGCGGCCATCAGTGACTGGCCCAGGGCCCGGGTCATGAAGGCCGGATCATCGAGGGCGGCGCGGTCGATGGTCAGCGCCCGGGTCATCATCCCGCGCATGCTGGTGGCGAGCTGCGCGCCATTGGCGTAGAGCACGAGGGCGCCCGTCATCAGTACCGCCGCCATGCTGAGCTCGCGGGAGCGGGGGATGTCGCCCTTCCGGCGCGCGTCGTCCAGGCGCTTGGGTGTTGCCTGTTCGGTACGGTCCTCCTGGCGGGTATCGGCCATGGCCGGCTAGCTCCCCAGCACCCGGGTCAGGAGATCGAAGGCGTCGGTCATCTGGCCTTCCCACACCGGCGCCTGGGTGCGGATGGACAACACCAGGATGAACAGGCCGAGCAGGATCGTGATCGGGAAGCCGACGGCGAAGAGGTTCAGGGTGGGAGCCGCCCGGCTGATCACGCCGAAGGCGACGTTGACCATGAGGATGGCGATGACCGACGGCAGCGCGAGCTGGAGAGCACCCGCGAACATGACCGCGCCGAAGTCCGCGATCGCCCGCGCGTCGCCGGGGCTCAGGCCGCCGGAACCGATGGGCACGGCAGAGAAGCTCTGCGCCAGCAGCCCGATCAGCGAGAGATGGGCATTGGTGGCCAGCAGGAGCAGCGACGCCACCACGATGTAGAAGCGGCCCAGCAGCGGCATGCCGCCGTTCTGGGGGTCCACCACCGTGGCGAAGGAAAGGCCCATGCCGGTGGAGATCAGCTGGCCGGCGAGCAACGCCGCCTCGGTGGCCAGGCGCAGCACGAAGCCGATGGCAAGTCCGACGATGAGTTCCTGGGTGATGGCGAGCAGGCCATCACCGCTCAGGGGATCGAGCGCCGGCGGTGGCCCGGCCCACGGGAGCATGGCGAGGGACAGCACCAGCGCCATGGCGAGGCGCATCCGGCGCGGCACGTACATGGCGCCCAGCAACGGCGCGAGCATGACGACCCCGCCGACCCTGAGCACGGTCCAGAGGATCGCGAACAGGCCGTCAGCCAGCTGCACCGTCGTCGTCATGGAAGGATCAGCCCAGCATGCCCGGTATGTTGCCGAACAGGGTCCGGGTGTAGCCGATGATCAGCTGGAGCATCCAGGGGCCAGTGATGAGCAGGGTCAGGGCGAGTGCCAGCAGCTTCGGGATGAAGGACAGGGTCATCTCGTTGATCTGGGTCGCGGCCTGGAGGACGCCCACCAGCACGCCGGTGATCAGCGTCACCAGCAGCAGCGGGGCGGCCAGCAGCGCGGTCAGGGTCAGCGACTCGCTGGCGATGGTCAGTACGGTTTCGGGAGTCACGGGCGCGCCTCAGTTGTGCGGCACGAAGCTGGAGGCGAGGGTGCCGACGATCAGGCCCCAGCCGTCCACCAGCACGAACAGCATGATCTTGAAGGGCAGCGAGATGAGCATGGGCGACAGCATCATCATGCCCATGGACATCAGCACGCTGGAGACGACCAGGTCGATCACCAGGAACGGAATGAACGTCAGGAAGCCGATCTGGAAGGCGGTCTTGAGCTCGCTGGTGAGGAAGCTCGGCAGCAGCACGGAGAGCGGCACGTCCTCCGGCTTCTCGAACCCTTCCTTGCCGGCCAGGCCGGCGAACAGCGCCAGGTCGGGCTCGCGCGTCTGGCTCAGCATGAACTCGCGCATCGGCCCCTGGGCCTTGTCCGCCGCGTCCGGCAGTTCGAGCGTGCCGGCCAGGTAGGGCTGCAGGGCGTCCTGGTTCACCCGCTCGAGCACCGGCGCCATGATGAAGAAGGTCAGGAACAGGGCGAGGCCCACGAGCACCTGGTTGGGCGGCGTCTGGGGCATGCCGATCGCCTGCCGGAGGATGGCGAGCACGATCACGATGCGGGTAAAGGAGGTGGCCGCGAGCAGCAGGGACGGCAGCAGCGTCAGCGCCGTCATCAGCATCAGGATCTGGATGCTCACCGACCAGGTCTTGCCGCCCGCGGGATTGTCCACGAGCGAGAGCGCGGGGATCGCCGGCGCCGCCGCCTGGGCGATGAATGGCGCGAGCAGGAGCAACAACAGGAGGCCCGTGCGGGCGGTGGCTGCGGTCCGGGTGGTCATGAGTTCCGATCCAGGTAGTTGGAGAATGCGCCGGCACCGTTGCCGGACTGGCTGTCGTTCGGGTTCTGGTTGAGGACGTGCAGGGTGCGCATGCCCGACGGGCTGACGCCCACCAGCACCTGGTCGCCGCCGACGCGAATGAGGACGACCCGCTCCCGGGCGCCCAGGGACAGGCCGCTGACCACTTCGATGAGGCCGCCCCGCATGCCTGCCCCCATGCGGAACCGGCGCGACACCCAGGCGGTTGCGCCGAGGAGCGCAAGCACGACCGCGAGGCCGAGAACCATGCGGATCGCGGCCGACGTGAGGTCGCCGGCGGGCAGCCCGCCGGTGGCCACGCTCTGCTGCGCGCCATCGGCCAGCGCGGGCCCGGCCGCCAGCAGGAGGGCCAGCAGGGAGGTCTTGCGCATTGCCGGGCTCACCCCTGGGCCGGAGTGCGCTTGGCGGGCGGCAGGACGTCCGTGAGCCGGATGCCGAACTTGTCGTTGACGATCACGATCTCGCCGTGGGCCACCAGCGCGCCATTGACGAGGACGTCCAGCGGCTCGCCGGCGTTCCGGTCGAGTTCCACCACCGAGCCCTGGTTCAGCCGCAGCAGCTTGCCGACGCTCATCTGCGCGCGGCCCACTTCCAGCGACAGGGTGACCGGCACGTCGAGGATGACCTCGATGTTCGGCCGTACGTCGGTGCCGGCTGCGTTTCCGCCGCCGGAGAGATCGTCGAGCGCCGGAGCCTGGAAGGGCTGTGGCGTCCCCGGCCGGCCGGCGGCGCCCTCAGCTGTTTTCGCCTCGTCCATACTTTTCTCCTACCGTGATTCGATTGGCGGGCTTGGTCACCCGCACCGCGTTCCGTCCCTGGAACATGCCGAACGTGCCCTCCACCAGCGGCGTTTCGCCGGCATAGAGGATCACCGCGGGCAGCAGGTCCGTCGGAATGATGTCGCCGGGCTTGGCCTGGGTGAGGTCCCGCAGGCTGATCTCCGTGCGGGCGACGACGGCCCGCAGGGACACCCGCGCGTCCTGCACGTCGGCCTTGAGGCGGGTGCTCCAGCGGCGCGAATCCGCCTCCGCCTGGTCCGCCTGCCCGGCGTCCCGCAGGTGCCGGACGGGCTCCATCAATGCGTAGGGCAGCACGATCTCGAAGCGGAATTCCTGCCCGCTGAGCGTCAGGTCGAAGCCGGTGATGCACATGTTGTCCGAGCCGGCGGCAACCGCCGCGAAGATCGGGTTGATCTCGGACGCGCCCGGCTGGAAGTCCATCGCGACGAAGGGCTTCCAGGCATCCCGCATGTCCTGGGCTATGGCCGCGACGAACTTGCGGACCAGCCGGATCTCCATGGGCGTGAACTCGCCGGTGCCTTCCAGGCGCCGGCCCTTGCCATCGCCGCCGAAGAAGACGTCCACCAGGGTGAAGACGAAGCCGGCGTCCAGCGTGACCACGCCCTTGCAGGCGTGGGACCGGATCTCCAGCACGTTGAGGCTGGTCGGCACCGGCAGGCGCCGGGAGTAGAGGCCCCAACGTTCCTCGCGCCAGGGGCGCGGCGTGACGTCCACGGACTGCCGGAAGAACTTCCGGGCGGTGAGCTTGAGCAGGCTGGTCATCCGCTCGGAGATCGATTCCAGCGCGGGCACCTTGTCCGGTGCGATGCGTTCCCAGTGGTCGGCGTGGAGGTCCACGATCTGCCCTTCCGGCGCGCGGCCCTGGGGATCGCCGGAGGCGCCCGGTTCCCGCAGCGCCTGCGATTCCTCGTCCGACAGGATTTCCCTGGTGCTCATCGGGGGCTCCGCCGACTACTGGACGACGAAACTGGTGAAGTAGAGGTCCTCGACGGTGCCGGTGCGCTTCTCCTTCTCGCCCGGGGGGTTCGCCTTCAGGATCTTCTGGACCTCGGCCAGCGCCTGCCGGCGGATCTCTTCCTTGTCCTCCCGGCTGGTCAGGGAACCGATGGCCTGCCCGCCGAGCAGCATGAGCAGGTTGTTGCGGATGACCGGCATGTGGGTCTGCAGCGCCGTGATGACGTGCTCGTCCCGGGACATGAGCTCGACGGTGACCTGCAGGAAGCGGATCGAGCCCTTGTCCTCGAGGCTGACGACCAGCGGCGGGTCCATGGGCAGGTAGAGCGGCGGGCCCTTCGGCGCCGCGACTTCCTTCCCGGCCTTGTCCACCACGACGACCGGCGCCGGGCAGTTGGGGGTCATGGAATTCAGGAGCTTGCAGCCCAGTATCGGGGCGGCGAGCTGGGTCGTGAGCAGCAGCAGGAACAAGCCGATGACGGTGCCGACGGCCTTCAGCAGGCTGCCGCTCTTCGCGGCGGCAGCGGGGGCTGCCGCTTCGGCGCCGGCGGTCTCTTCAGTGGCCATGAGTGTCTGTCCGTGAACGTCCCGGAGACCTCAAAGCAAGAGTTGTGCCAGCGGGTGGGGTGGGCTTAAAGGCAATGGATTCAGCGGGTTGGATGAAGGCCGGACACTGCCGCCGGGCCGGCGCCAAGCGCTTGGCGGGTGGCTGACAGCCCACTGCCGCGCCAGCGCACGGAGCGGCTTTGCATGCCGAACTCCCAGGATGTGCTACGGTCGGGTCAAGACCGCCCACACGGAGAAAAATTATGTCAACCCGTGGTCCTGTCCTGCTGCTCGCACTGGCCCTTGCCCTCCCCGGCACGGTCACCGCCGCAAGCCTCCAGACCGACATCTACGTGCGCTCTGCCGACAGCATCACGGCGCTCAATCCCGGCGGCATCTACCCCGGCCTGGTCGTGGCTGGCAATCCGCTCTATGGCAGCGACCTCTCCCTGGCCGAAGAGCTGCGCATCGAGGCCCAGGTCGACAACATGCAGGCCAAGGCCTCGATCGACGGCGGGCAGGTCCGTTTGCTGGCCTCCGGGTTCTGGGCCAACAGCCTGTCGGATGGCATACAGGGTGGCGAACCCTCCTATGCCGCCGCGAGTCTCGTCAGCTTGCGGGACAGCTTCGTGCTGCTGAGCCCGGGCGCGGTGGCGCTCAGCTTTGCCATCGACGTGGACGGCAGCCTCCAGGCGTCATCGGGCAACGCCAGCTGGTACATGTCCGCCTTTCTCGCCCAGGGCCTGCTGGGCTCGAACCCGAACAATCCGTCCGACTACAGCACGATTGTCGCGTTGACCTCCGAAGCGGCGCCCAACACCTTCTATCCACCCGAGGGCCGGATCGACTATTTCGAGGGCATCAGCGGCGAGCTCTCGGGCCGCCAGTATTTCTCGACGCCCTTCTTTGGCACGGAAAATGGCGTCCCGGTATTCCTGCCGGGCATTCCGATCCAGGTCTTCTGGAACTTCCGGGTGGATGTCAGCAATTCCGGGACGCCGCCCGGCTCGCCGGGCAGCGGCAGCGCCAATTTCTACAACACGGCCACGTGGCTCGGCATCACCGTGAGCAACACCCAGGGTGAGCCGATCGAGGGCGTGGAGATCATCGCCGCGAGCGGCTACGACTGGCTGGCCGGCACGCCCGTCACCCCCGTGCCCCTGCCGGCCGGCGGCTGGCTGCTGCTGACCGGGCTCGGCGCACTGGTCGCCCGCCGCCTCCATCCAGGCCGCAGGCCACGCCCGGGCGATCCTCAGTAGCACCACGTATTGCCCCGCCGCGGGGGCCGTCGTCCACTGGCGCCATGAGCGAGCCGGAACGACCAGGCTTCGTCCCCGTCGGCCTGCGGGACAACTTCTACCAGACCTCCGCCTTCATACCGATGTCGTTTGCGCTCGTCACCACGGTGCACGAGGACGGCACGACCGGCATCGGGCCCCACGCCCTGTGCTTCCCGTTCGGGATCACGAGCCCCCACTCGATGCTGCTCATCAGCCGGGCCACCAGCGGCACGGCCCACAACATCCGGCGGACCGGGAAGTGCGCCCTGAACTACCTGGAGTTCGACCGGGACCAGCTAACCGCCATCGCCCGCCTGGGGTTGCCGGGGCAGTCCCTGGACGACAAGCAGCGCGCGATGCCCTTCGGCCTGGTGCCCTCACCCGACGGCGGGCGCGCGGCGCAACCCGGCTGCCCCAAAGTGATCGCGGAAGCCTTCCAGGTCATGGAGTGCACCTGGGACCGCAGCTACGACCTGGATCGTCCGCCGGCGGGGGCCGCCGAGGTGGGTGCCAACCACTTCGTCCTGCAGGTGGACCGCCAGTGGCTCCGGGAGCCCTTCGCTGCTGCCCTCGAGGATGGCGGCCCGTTCCCGCGGATGCCCATCTTCTTCGGCTTCCGGAATCCGGGGGACTTCTGGTTTGCCGGGCATGCGGAGCCCTTCTCCGTCCCCCTGCCGAAGGTGGAGGGCCTCGAGGCCCAGGGCATCTTCTACCTGGCCAACCGGCTCGACCCCGCCGTCAGCTTCACGCGGGAGGCCTGTGAACTGCTCTCCGGCGTGCCGAAGCCCTTCGTGAAGAACGCCCTGCAGGGCATCGTCGCCGCCGCGAAGTCG
This sequence comes from Chromatiales bacterium, assembly GCA_016789845.1. Taxonomy (GTDB): domain Bacteria; phylum Pseudomonadota; class Gammaproteobacteria; order Steroidobacterales; genus SHZI01. The sequence continues at coordinate 29,094 of JAEUQA010000025.1, read as the reverse complement.
GCCGGCGTGGCCGAGGTGGGTGCGGACTTCATGCGCGCGGTGCGGGAACGGTCGAGGGTCTAGGAGTCAGGGCCTCCACAAGCGCACGGCCCGCGAGGCGCGAATCCGTTTGTCATGGGTGGCCAGCGGCAGTCGGTGAACTTTCGCCGTCGCAACGATCAGGCGGTCGGCCGGATCGCCGTGGAATCGACCGGGCAAGGCGTCGAGCGTGGCGATTACCGGTATGTCCATGGGCAGCACGGTCACCATCGGCGGCGCGGCAGCGCGCCGTAACCAGTCGGAAAACGCCAGCGGCAGATCAAGTCGTCCCTTCGCATGGAGCATCTGGGCCTCCCAGAGGCTGATTGCGGCGAGAAACAACGCGCCGTCGGCTGCCGCTGCATCCAGTGCGGCCCGCTCCCTGGTAGTGAGCCCTGTACTCGCCGTCAGCCACCACACCCAGATGTGGGTGTCCAGCAGTGCCTTCAACGCAGCGCCTCGAAGTCCCCGTCATGCAGGACCGATTCACCGGGTCCCGCCTTGAGCTTGCCACCCAGCGCTCGTAGCTGCTCCCAGGGTTTCATCCCGACGGTGAGATTTGCCGGTGACGGTTCCAGCTGGGCAACCGCCTTGCCGTGACGTCGAATCGTGACCGGCTTGCCGGTCTTCTCGACGCGCCGCACGATCTCCAGGCAGCGCTGTTTGAACTCGGTGATCGAAATGTCCATTTTTTGAGTGTAAATGGCCATTTTGGCGCTGGCAACCGGGGGATTCACGCTCGGGGCGATCTCATGGACATGGCCCGATGTGCCGTGACAGGGGTGCCCGAGGCCAGCCGCAAAACCGGGCCGTCGCACCGGAAATCGGTCGACTGCGGGCCGGTCAGGCCTCAGGCCCAGACGTCCAGCAGCCTCGCTGATGTGCCTGCCGCGATCCCGCCACCCGGCTCCGCACTGGCGCCGGCACGGCCGGGCCGCCAGGCCGGGATGTCTCTCCACCCATCCGAACCACCGGTCATCCGCCGCTCCTGCCCGAAGGCGGAGTTTCCCATCTGTCCGCCGCCGGCATCGATCTGCGTGCGGGTGAGCTGGATGCCCTGTTCCGCGAACAGTTCCCGGAGCCGGGGCAGGGACGCCTCGATGGCGTCCCGGGCCTGGCCAGTCGTCGTGCCGAACCACACCCGGGCGGTGCCGTCCTCGATGCTGATTTCCACGTCGAGCTCGCCCAGGTGTTCCGGGTGCAGCTTCAGGCGCGCCGAGTGTGCGCCGGGGCCGCCGAGCGTCAGCAGGCGATCCGCCAGGCCGCCGGCGAACGCAATCGCGTTGCCCAGCGGTTGCAGCGGCGGCAGACCGGTACTGCCGAGCCGGCCGAGCAGGGCGGCGCTGCCGGCGTCGGTCGTGCCGGTCCCGGAGAGCGCTGACAAGCCGGTCCCCGGGTTGCTTCTGTCGCTGCTCGCGGCGAAGGCGGCGAGTTGCCCCGCGAGGAATTCGGTGCCGGCGCCGGGCAGGCCTCCGCTCCGGAACGGCAGGTCAACCGATAATGAGCGCGGGGCCAGGACATCGCCGCCGGCCAGTGCACCGCCGGCAAGGCCATCACTGGCGGCAGTGGCATCGGTCAGCCCCGTGGAATCCACGGCCAGCGGCGCGTAGCCGGCTGGCGCGAGTCGGCGGGCCGGGTCACTGGACCGCGCTGTCCTCTCGCCATCAGCCCCGGCCGAAGGTGCGCGCCCGGCGAGCGTCGCGGCAGCCGCCGTGCGTGCCTCGTCGCCGGGGTTCCCGGCGGGCTGCCCGGTGGCCGGCTCCAGGGGGCGACTGAGCGCCAGGTCGGCGAGGAAGATTCGCGGGCGGCTGGTGGCGGGCGTCGTCGTCTCGTCCGCGGTGGCCTCGTTCCGTGTGGTGAGCCCGGCACTGATGTCCGGTGCGGCCTGCGTGCCCGTCGGCACCAGCGGCAAGTCCTTGCCGGTCGCGGGCAGCAAGTTGCCGGCGGGCGTGCCGCTGGCGCCGCCGGAGGTTTCGGCGCCCATGGCGGGCAGTGCTGTCGCCGTACCGGGCAGGGCGAGGACATCGACGGTGCCGGTATCCGGCTGGGGCCCGGATTCCGCCAGTAGCGCGAAGGCGGGCCCTTCCGTGCCTGGCACCGGGCTCTCCGGCAGGGGCTGTGCACCCTGCAGGACGCCGGACAGCAGGGCGGCAAAGGGATTCGGGGCCTCCGGCGCCCGGGTGGCCCTGTCCGGGGCCGACGTGCCAGGGGCTGACGGGCCGCCGGCAGCGGCCGCCTTCAGCAGCTCGGGCGATGGGACAACGTTAAGGCTGAGTTCGCTCACGGAAGAGCATCAAGCAACCTCCGTGCCACGTGAGTTCACACTTTCCGTCCGGAGTCGCTGCGGGAGTGGGTTACTTCATCCAGCCGGGCCTGCTCCCGCCGGTCCAGGCGCTCCCTTTCTGCCTCCGCCTGCCGCTCCCCGAGTTTCTCCAGGGAGCGGGTGCGGGCCCGGGCAGACCGCCACTGCAGGGTCTGCTGCTCGACCTGCTGGCGCTGGGTCTCCACCGTCCCGCGCTGTTCGTCCACGGCGCCCCGCAGGCGCTCCAGGAAGCCGCGGCCGCTCTTCAGGCTGCCGATCGTCATGCTCGGTGCCTGGCCCGTCCCCTTGGCGTACTCGGCCAGGTAGCCGCGGATCTGCTGCAGGCGACGCTCCTCGGTGTCGAGGGCGCGCAGCCGTTCCGCGAGGCGCCGGGCATGCTCGGCCTCGGTGTGGCTGGCGAGGCGCTGGAGCGTCTCGATCCGGCTCCGCGCCTTCATGTCACGCCGGGCCACGGGCGCGGCCGTCCAACCCATCGGCGTTCACCAGCGTCTCGAGCTGGGCGATGCTTTCCTCGAAGCTCACCGGCTGGTCGGTCGCCTGCTTCAGGAAGGCCTCTATGCGTGGCCAGAGCCGCACGGCCCGGTCCAGCTGCGGGTCGGAGCCGGGACGATAGGCGCCCACCGTGATCAGGTCCCGGTTGCGCATGTAGCAGGAAACGACTTCCCGGAACTTCTGGGCGGCGGCCACGTGCTGGCGCGACGCGATGCGGGTCATGGACCGGCTGATCGAAGACTCCACGTTGACCGGCGGGTAGATGCCGCTCTCGGCCATGTCCCGGGACAGCATGATGTGGCCGTCGAGGATCGCGCGGGCGGCGTCCACGATCGGGTCATTCTCGTCGTCGCCCTCCGCGAGCACCGTGTAGAAGGCAGTGATGGAGCCGCCTCCCGTGTCGCCGGTGCCGGCGCGCTCGACCAGCTGCGGCAGCCGGGCGAAGACCGACGGCGGGTAGCCCTTGGTGGCCGGTGGTTCGCCGATGGCGAGGCCAATCTCGCGCTGGGCCTGGGCGAAGCGGGTCAGCGAGTCCATCAGCAGCAGCACCTGGCAACCCTGGGCACGGAAATGCTCCGCGATCGCGGTCGCCCGCCAGGCGCCGTGGATGCGCAGCAGGGGCGAGCAGTCGGCGGGAGTCGCGACGACGATCGAGCGCGCGAGCCCGGCCTGGCCGAGGTTGTCCTCGACGAATTCCTTGACTTCGCGGCCACGCTCGCCGATCAGCCCGACGACGATCACGTCGGCGCGGGTGTACCGGGTCATCATGCCGAGCAGCGTGCTCTTGCCCACGCCGCTGCCCGCGAAGAGGCCGAGGCGCTGGCCGCGGCCGGCGGTGAACAGGGCATTGATCGAGCGCACGCCCACGTCCAGCGGCTGGTGGATCGGCTGGCGGGCGAGGGGATTGATCGGCTCGGACTCGAGACGGATCCGTGACTCGCAGTTCAGCGGGCCGCGCCCGTCGAGCGGATTGCCGGCGCCGTCGATCACGCGCCCCAGCAGGCCATCGCCGACGGCCACGCGGGCGACCGACCGCTGGGGAATCACGCGGGCATTCGGCATCACGCCTGCCAGCGTGCCGGTCGGCATGAGGAACAGCCGGTCGCCCGAGAAACCGACGACCTCGGCCTCGACGGGACTGCCGCCGGTGCCTTCGATGACGCAGCGGGCGCCGAGGGCCGCCTCGCAGCCGACGGCCTCGAGCGTCATCCCGGCCACCCGCGCCAGCTTGCCCTCGACCACGACGCCGGGGTCCCGGGCGGCGGCCTGGCGGGTGGCGAGGCGCCGCGACCAGCGTTCGCTGCGCTCGCCTGCCAGCCGGACGGCGGGATGCCTACTGAGGCTTGAGATCTGGCTCGTCACGCTCGTCCTCCAGCAGCCGGGCGATCACCCGGGACAGCCGGGCATCCAGGCGGGCATCGATGGTGGAGCGTGGCGAGGTGATCAGGCAGCCGCCGCGCTCCAGCAGGGGGTCGGCTTCCAGGCGCCAGGCGCGGTCGCCCGCGGGATCAGCCAGGCGTTCCCGGATGGCCTCCGCGTCGGCGGGGTGCAGGCGCACCACCACGTCGCCGGACGCGAGGGGCAGGGCCGCGAGGCCTTCCCGGATGATGCCGAGCAGGTGGCCTGGATCCTGGTGAATTTCACGCCGGACCAGCTGCCGGGCCACGGCCTGCACCAGGGCCAGCAGCTCCGCCTCGACCCGGTGGTCCAGGTCCTCCAGGGGCCGCGCCAGGGCGTCGAGGATGGTCTCCACCGCCTCGATGCGCGCCGCGAGCTCCCGCGTGCCGGCTTCGAGCCCGGCCGCGCGGCCCTGCTCGAAGCCCTTGTCCCAGGCCCGCTGCTGCACGGCCTGCAGGTCGCCATCGGCACTGCGCCGGTAGCTGCCCGGTCCGCCCGGATTCGGCACCTCGGGTGCGCGCCAGGCCACCACCTGCGCGCCGCCGTCGCCGCCGCGGATGAGCCTAGACAAACTCATCGCCGCCGCCCCCGAGGATGATGGTGCCTTCGTCGGCGAGGCGGCGGGCGGTCGTCACGATTTCCTTCTGGGCGGCCTCCACCTCGGCAATCCGGACGGGGCCCTTGGCCTCGAGGTCGGAACGGAGCATCTCGCCGGCCCGCTTCGACATGTTCCTGAAGATCTTGTCCTGGAGGGCCTGGTCCGCGCCCTTCAGGGCAATGACCAGGATGTCCGTCGTGACCTCGCGCACCAGCGCCTGGATGCCACGATCGTCCACCGCCAGCAGGTTGTCGAAGACGAACATGTTCTCCTGGATCTCCTGGGAGAGGACCGCGTTCTCCTGGTTCAGGTTCTCGATGATCTGGTGCTCGATATCCTTGTTCACCATGTTGAGGATCTCGGCGGCGTTGCGCACGCCTCCCATGGCCGTGACCTTGAAGCCGGAGGACTGGGAGAAGCGCTGCTGCATCACCTCGTCGAGTTCCTGGATCGTGTGCTGTGGTATCTCGCCCATTCGCGCGATGCGCGTCACGACTTCGGTGGAGAGCCGGACCGGCAGCTGGGCGATCACCTCCGCCGCCTTCCTGGATTCGAGCCCGGCGAGGACCACGGCGATGACCTGGGGATGCTCGCGGTGAATCACCTCGGTAACCTCCTTGGCCTCCATCAGCTGGAGCGAGTCAAGGCCCTTCGGCTCCTCGTCGACGATGCGGTCGAGAACCTTGGCCGCCTTCTCCTCACCGAGGGAAGTGGTCAGCAGGCGCTTCAGGAAGGTGGGCGAGCGGCCGACCAGCGGCGCGTCCCCCTCCACATTGCTGGTGAACTGGCTCAACACGGAGTCCGCCTGGCCCCGGCTGACCTTGCGGAGCGAGGCCATGGCCTTGCCCAACCGCTGCACCTCGCTCACGGGCATGTGCTTCATCACCTCGGCGGCTTCCTTCTCGCTGAGGGACATGAGGAAGATGGCCGCGCGCTCGCTGCCCGTGAGGTCCTGTTGTTTCTCAGCCATCGGCCTGCACCCATGCCCTGACGATCTGTGCCACGCGCTCCGGGTTCTTGTCGGCCAGCTGCCGGGCCACGCTGATCTTGTCGTCGTAGCTCAGCGGTACCCGTTGCTCCGGCGGCAGGCCCACGCCGCCACCACCGCCACCACCGGCGTAGGCCGGCAGGCCCGCCTGGCCGCCGGCACCGGCGGCGCCGCCGAGGGCGCGCAACAGCGGGCGGACCAGGACGACGGCCACCACCAGGATCAGCAGGGCGGCGAGCCCCTGCTTGCCGATTGATTGCACCGCGGGACTCTGGAGCAGGCCCGGCTCCGCCGCGTCCTCGACGGGCGGGCTCTGGTAGAAGGGCATGCTGGCGACGCTGACCGTGTCGCCGCGGGCCTCGTCGTAGCCCACGGCATCGCGCACGAGCTTCTGGATGGCCTCCAGTTCCTCCGGCGGCATCTTTACCGACGTCACGGCGCCATCGTCGGCCGTCACGCGCTTCTCGTCGATCAGCACCGCCACCGACAGCCGCTTGATCGAGCCCATCGACTGCTTCGTGTGGCTCATCGTCCGGTCCATCTCGTAGTTGCGGGTGCGCCGCACCGACTCGTTCTCCGGCGTCGCCGGGACCGTCGCCGCGGCCTGGGCGCTTGCCGCATCGGGCGGCACGGCCGGGTTTGCCGCGGCCGGCGCCGGGGCTGCGGTGGCGGTCACCGGTGCGGGCGGTGGTGGCTGGTTGCTGAGCGCGCCCGGGATGCCGCCATTCAGCCCGGCGCCGCTGGTCCGGTCCTCGGACACCTGCTCGCTGCGGATGATGGTCTGCGGGTCGTAGAGTTCCTGGGTCTCCTCGCGCTGGGTGAAGTCGAGCTCCGTCGTCACGGTGGTGCGGACGCGGCCGGCGCCAAGCATGGGCACCAGCAGGTTCTCGATGCGTCCCACGTAGCTGTCCTCGACTTTCCGCACGTAGTCGAGCTGCCGGGCACTGAGGCCGAGGTCGGAAGTGTCATCCGGCGAGTTCAGCAGCTTGCCGCTCTGGTCGACCACCGTGACCTGGTTTGGCTGGAGGTCGGGGATGCTGGACCCGACCAGGTGCACGATCGCGGCCACCTGGGCCTCGGTCAGCGCCCGGCCCGCATAGAGCTGCAGGAGCACGGACGCGCTCGGCTGCTGCTTCTTGCCGAGGAAGACGGTGGTCTTGGGGACGGCCAGGTGCACTCGCGCGCTCTGGACGGGCTGGAGGCTGCCGATGGTCCGGGCCAGCTCGGTTTCCAGTGCGTGGTGGTACCGGGCACCCTCCATGAACTGGCTGGTGGAGAAGCCGTTGCCGCCCTCCATGATCTCGAGGCCGAACCCCGAGCTCTTGGGCAGGCCCTGTTCCGCCAGCTTCAGTCGCGCCTGGTGCACTTTCTCCGTCGGCACCTTGACCGCACCCGTCTTTTCGTCGAGCTGGTACGGAATGGACGCGCTGCTGAGGACGTTGATGACCGCGCTCGATTCCTTGTCCGAGATGTTGCCAAACAGGACGGTGTAGCCGGGATCCTGCATCCAGAACGCCGCCGTCACGCCCATCGAGATGCTGGCCGCAAGGCCGATCAGGACGAGCAGCTGGCGCATGCCCGGCATGCGCGTGAGCGAGGCGAAGGGGTTGGCGAACTGGTTTTCTGCTGTAGCCATCAGTCACTCCTGGGGAAGATACCGGCCGGTCCCTGCGCGGGGCTAGATCGGCATGTTCATGATTTCCTGGTAGGCCTCTACCAGCTTGTTGCGCACCTGGGTCATGGCCGTGAAGGACAGGCTGGCCTTCTGCATGGCCACCATCACCTCGGCGACGCTGGCCGTGCTGGCTCCCGTCTGGAAGTCCGTGATCATGTTGGTGGCCACGGCCTGCTGCTCGTTCACCTTGCTGATGGACTGGGCCAGCACCTGGCCGAACTGGCTGTCTCCCGCGCCGGCCACGCCCGGGGTGAGGTTTGGCTCCGGCAGTCCCATCGAGCCCGAGAGGGCCCGCATCTGCGTGAGAACCTTGTTGATTTCCATCTGGCTCATGGCGGATCAGGCTCCGAAAGCCCGGGCGGTTTCCCCGCAGCGGGGTATGGGAATGCCGGCGCTGCGCAGCCGGGCGATCTTGTAGCGCAGGGTGCGCGGGCTGACGCCGAGCAGTTCGGCGGCCTTCTGCCGGCTGCCGGCGCGGTTCAGCGCCTCGACGATCAGGTGCCCTTCGACGGTGTGCAGGTTCTCCTGCAGCAGTGTCTCGGCAGCCTGCGTGACGGGCGCGGAGGTTGCGGCGGGGGCGGCGACCGACGGCTCGAAGCGCAGGTCCCGTGCCCGGATCACGTTGCCGCTGCAGAGGATGACGGCCCGCTGCAGGGTGTTCTGCAGTTCACGGACGTTGCCGGGCCAGCGGTGGCTGCCGAGGGCGAGGAGCGCGTCGTCCGCCAGCGCCGGAGCGGGGCGGTTGCCACCGGCAGCCTTCTGCAGGAAGTAGCGAGCCAGCGGCACGATGTCCCCGGGCCGGTCGCGGAGCGGCGGTGTCGTGAGGGGGAATACGCTCAGGCGGTAGTAGAGGTCCTCGCGGAAGCGGCCCGCGGCTACCTGCTCCCGCAGGTCCCGGTTGGTCGTCGCGATGACGCGGACGTTCAGGCGGACCGGCGCGCGCCCCCCGATCCGTTCCACTTCCTTCTCCTGCAGGACCCGCAGCAGCTTGGCCTGCAGGCCGATGTCCATCTCGGTGATCTCGTCCAGGAGCAGCGTGCCGCCCTGGGCCTGCTCGAACTTGCCGGGCCGGGACTCGTGGGCGCCGGTGAAGGCGCCCTTCTCGTGCCCGAACAGCAGTGCCTCGAGCATGTTCTCCGGGATCGCCGCGCAGTTCAGCGCCACGAAGGGCCCGTCCGCCCGCGGTGACAGGCGGTGCAGCAGGCGGGCCAGCACTTCCTTGCCCGTGCCGCTCTCGCCGGAGATCAGCACGGTCGTTTCCGACGGCGCGACGCGGCTGGCGAGGGTCACCAGCTCCACGCTGGCCGGATCGGCGATCACGAGGTCGTGGGCGGAGCCGGTCGTGGCCGGAATCAGCTGGCGCAGGCGCTCGATGAGGGCCTGGGCCGCAAAGGGCTTCACCAGGTAGTCGCTGGCGCCTTCCAGCATGCAGCGCACGGCATGCTCGATGCTGCCGTGGGCGGTGATGAGGAGCACCGGCAGGTGCGGGCGGATCTCGCGGATCGCGGTCAGTAGCGCGAAGCCGTCCATCGGCCGCATCTGGTAGTCAGTGACCACGGCGCTGTAGTTCCCGCCCTGCAGGGCTTCCAGCGCGGCCGTGCCGTCGGCCGCAGTGACGACGGCATGGCCGGCGAGGCGCAGGGTCTCGGCGAGGGCCTCGCGCAGGGTGGCGTCGTCCTCGACGAGCAGGATGGGGTGACGCGTGTTCATGCCGCCTGGTGCTCCCGGATCTGGCCGACGCCCGCCGCCAGGGGCAGGCGCAGCACGAAGCGCGCGCCGGCTCCATCCTGGCTGTCCAGCCGGATGTCGCCGCCGTGGGCTTCGGCGACCGACCGGACGACCGCCAGGCCGAGGCCCGTGCCGTCCGGGCGCGACGTGAAGAAGGGGTCGAAGATGCGCGGGCGAAGTGCCGCAGGCACCCCGGGGCCGTTGTCGGTGACGCGGATTTCGGCCATCTGCCCGTCGATCCGGGCGTCGACGTCCACGGCGGCGTTGGGTCCTGCCGCCTGCAGGGCATTGGTGATCAGGTTGAGCACGGCGCCAACCAGCGCCTCGCGGCTGCCGCAGACCACGGCAGAGGCAGGCAGCGGCGCGACGTTGAGGTGCTGGCCCGGGCGGACCAGCGCGGGTGAGGCGTTGGTGATGGCCATGGCGATATCGGCCAGCGCTACCGGTGCATTGCTCGCGGCGGCGCCGCGGGCGAAGCCCAGCATGTCGCTGACCAGCTGTTCCAGGTTGTTCAGGCAGCCGATGGCGCGGCCGAGGAGCTCGTCACGTCGATTTGCCGCGAGACCCGCGTTGGCCGCGTTGGAGGCGTAGAGCAACGCCGCGGACAGCGGGGTGCGAATCTGGTGGGCGAGGGTGGCGGCCATTTCACCGAGCGCGGCGAGGCGCTGGTGGCGGGTGAGGACGGCATCGAGCTGCCGCTCCCGCACGGCCTGCCAGGCGGCGTCGCGCTCCGCGGTGGTCGTCGCCAGCGCGTCCTTCAGGGCGACGACTTCCGCCTCGAGGGTGCCGTAGGCGGCCTCCAGCCTGGTGGAGGCGCTGGTGAATGCCGCGAAGGCGCTCGTCAGCTCGGCCTCCGGCCGGGTCCCGGAAGCGGCAACCGTGGCGTCAGTGCTCATGGGCATGCTGTCTTGCTGGTGATCACGGAGGATCAAAAAGCAAGAAGCGTGCCCGACAATGATGGCCTAATTAAAACAATGGGTTAGGCCGTGTTCAGCGGCCCGTCGTGGGCCTCGCCGGGGATTTGGCGCGGGCCTCCCGGGCGCGCCCGTCAGAATCTTGGCGCCCGGTGGATCCCGGTCTTGCTGAACACGTCGGTGCCGCGGGCGATGGCCACCTGGCGCCGGTGCCTGCGGAACACGAGCTTCTCGAGGCCGACGCTGACCAGGGGCGACAGGTGCTCGAAGCGGGTGATCCGCCACTTGGTGCCGCTGCGCTCGACAGTGCTCACGACGCGGCCGGCGAGACGGAACGCAATTGGCAGCAGGGGATTCGGATAGATGACGACCACGCCGCTGTCGCCCGTTCGTGCCTGCTCGGCGCAGGGGCCGGTCCATTCCAGCGCATCGGCCCTGAGAACGGTGTTGTGGCGCTTTGGCAGGCCCTGTTGCTGGCTCACGAGCCGCGTCACCAGCGACAGCAGCACGTCCACCTTGGCTTCCAGGTGCTGCAGTTCCTGGCCCTGTCCCTTGGGATTCGCATCCGTCGACAGTTCCTTCGGCGCCTCCTCGAACAGGGCGAGGGCCTGCAGGGCACGCGCCGTCTCCTGGTTGTAGTGCTCCAGTTCGGCGGGATCCGTGAGCGGCGAGGGCTCCCATGCCAGCGGCAGGAAGTCGTGCAGTGCGAGGCCGTCGAAGTCCGCATCGTTCCGTGACTGGTTCATGTGGGCTTACTCCGCTGCAGTCTCTGGTACCCGGCGGGGCGCGCCGTTGGCATTCCGTTCGTAGGCCCGGACCACGCCGGGTGCGGCCTGCAGCTGGCGTGACGCTGCCGACACGGTGCGCCGCGTGTCCTCCAGGGCAGCGGTCGTGCTGTCGGTGCGGGCACGCAGCTGCTCGAGGATCGCCCGGGAGGTGCCGTCACGCGCCACCTCCGGCTGCGTGGCGAAGAGTTCGTGCAGCAGCCCGCGTCGCTCGAGATCCAGGTCCGTGGCACCCGCCCAGTCCGCCTCGGCAACCCGGGCCTCGATGACGGCTGTCAGGGCCATGATCCGGTCCAGTACATTCATGCCGGGCCCCGGTCGACTCCCGCGGTGGCAGCCGGCACGACGCGCAGGCCGGGCGACGCCATCATCTGCTCCCAGCCGGTCCGGATCTCGTCCAGGAGGTCGGCCACTTCATCGAGCGGCCGCTGGTCATTGCGCAGGTTCGCCTCCGTGAGCCGGCGGGTCATGTATTCGTACAGGGCCGCGAGGTTGGCGGCGACATCGCCGCCGCGGTCGTGGTCCAGGCAGCTACGCAGGCCGTCGATCAGGCGCACCGCGCGGCCCAGCGCCTCGCCCTTCGGCCCCTGCTCGCCCCGCTGCATGTGGCCGCGGGCCGTGGCAATGCGGTCGAGCGCGCCCTGCAGCATGCGCGCAATCAGTTGCAGGCGGTCGCCGGCGGAGGCCGCGCCGTAGGCGTCGACCGCACGATACTGGCTCATGGGGTTGTTGTAGCCGTGATTCATTGATGCTGGTCCTCGAAGATGGCCGCTACTTCAGTTGCTGCGACAGGAACGAGCTGGTGTTCCTGAGCTGGCCGAGCAGGCGGTCCATGGCGTTGAACTGGTCCAGGAGGCGGCTGCGAACCCTCTCGATGCGTTCGTCCAGCGTCCCGCGCTGGGCCGTGATGGTCTTCAGCGTGGTCTTCAGCGCGCTCTCGCGCGTGGCAATCGTGCTGCCGCTGGACAGGGTGGCGCCGGCAATCGTGTCGAGGCGTGTCGCGAGGCCGTTCGGGCCCGCGAAGAGGTTGCTGACCGCATCGAAGTCGGCCGCGATGGCCTCGCTGAGGCGGGTGGCATCGACCGTCAGCTTGCCAGTGGTCGCCGTCGTGACGCCAATGGCGGCGAGTGACGTGAAGACGCCGGACCCGAGGCTGGCGCTGAGTTCCCGGCGCAGCTGGTCGCGGACGCCCCGCACGGTCGCGTCGCCCAGTAGCGGGGCCGCATCCCGCGTATCCGGGTTGTAGCGCGTGAGCTCGGTGACGGTGTCGATCAGCTTGTTGTAGGCGGTAACAAAGCCCTGTACGGCCGTCTTTGCGCCTTCCGGGTTGTATTCCACCGACAGATCGAGAATCGTGCCGGGTTTCGCGCTGACCAGGTTCAGCGTCACGCCGTCAATGGCGTCGCTTATCGCGTTGGTCGGACTGCTGACGGCAACGCCGTCGATCACGACGTTGGCATCGGCCGCGGCCTGGAGCTCCGTCATCAGGTTGGCTGGCGACCCGGTGGCGTGGGCGAGGGCGGCAAGGCCGCCATCGCCGCCGCTCACGGCGATGGTGATGGCGTTGGCGGCGCCGGTCTCGCTCGACGAGATGATCAGGCGTGCGCCGTCGCCGGCCTTGACGATCGTGGCGCGAACGCCGGGATTGTCCGGGGAATCATTGATGGCGTCGCGGATGTCGTTGAGCGAGCTCGCGTCCGTGCCGATGACTATGTTCGCGGTCTTGCCATTGACCGTGATGGCGAGGGTGCCGGTCCCTGCCGCCGACGTGGCATCGGGGAAGGCGGGCGACCGCAGGCGCTGGGCGGAGGCGAGGTTCAGCACCTCGATCGAGTAGTTGCCGGGCAGGGAAGCGCTGCCCGCAGCCGCCGTGAAGACCTTGTCGTCCTGGACCGTGACGGTGCGGCCCTGGAACGTGGCGGCGTCGGTCAGCTTCGTGACGGCATCCTTGAAGGTGGCGAGGGCGCTCTTGAACCTGCCGAGGGCGGACAGTTCCTCGTTGGCCTTCGATTCGCGCTGCGTTAGCCGGTTGGCCGCCGGTGCCCTTTCGGCCTTCACCAGCTGTTCGACGATGGAGTTGATGTCGAGCCCGGACCCGAGTCCGTTGGACGTCAGCGTTGCCATGGCGTGGGAGGATCCGGTTCAGGTTGTGGCGATGGGCCCATGCCCATCCCGAAGCAAGATGCGTGCCATCACGCCAGGTCGCTGATGATCCGGCCTCCATTGGCGCCGATGGCCCTCGCCAGCTTCAGCATTTCCTCCCCGGGGATCTGCCGGATCAGCTCCTTGGTTTCCGGGTTGACCACGCGGACGATGGTGCGTCCGCTGTCTGCATCGACCTGGAACTGGAGCTGGCGCTGGGAGTCGTTCAGGTAGCTCTGGATCTGCTGCACCGCCTGCGCAACCCGCTCGGGCGTCGGGGCCGGTGCGGCCTTTTCCGGCAACTTGTCGCCGGTGTTGGGCAAAGCCTTGCCGGTGCCCTGGCTGTCGGGCCTCCCGGCGCTGGATGCCGCGGGAGTCGCGGCATTGCGTATGCTCAGAGTGCTGTCCACTGCTCACCTCGCCTCAAGGCGGTAGGAGCGGCTTCAGCCGCGAATCCGTCTCATTCTCAAGCGGAAGGGTGGCCGGCTTTACGCCGGCCACCCCACCTTCGTCTTTAGTCGCTTACCGGAAGAGACCCAGCACGGTCTGGGGCGCGGCGTTGGCCTGGGCCAACACGGCGACACCGGCCTGCTGCAGGATCTGGGCCCGGGTCAGGGCCGCCGTTTCGGCCGCGAAATCGGCGTCCTGAATGCGGCTGCGGGAAGCCGTGAGGTTTTCCGCGACGCTGGACAGGTTCGAGATCGTGGATTCGAAGCGGTTCTGGATGGCGCCGAGCTGGCTGCGCAGCGAGGCCACCGAGGTCAGGGCGGCGTCAACCCGCTGGATGGCCGTGTTGGCGTTCGCCACCGACGTGACGCTCACCGTCGACAGGGTCGTGGTGTCGACGGCGATGGAGGTGCCGGCGAAGCCGATGTCCGCGTTCGCGCCGCCCAGGGTGATGTTCTGGGAGGCCGACAGCGTGATCGTACCCCGCAGCGTGCCTTCCTGGGCACCTGCGATGCCGCTACCGGTCAGCGTCGCGCCTGCGCCCTGGGTGATCGTCTCGGCAACCACCACGTTGCGGCCGTCCGCGCCCGTCAGGGTCAGCGTCGTGCCGGAAACCGTGGCCGAGACGCCAGTCTGGGCGGAGAACAGGTTGACCTGCGCGGCGACGTCCGCGGCCGTCAGCGAAGCGCCGGCAGCCAGGTTGTCGGCACCGGCGTAGATCGCGATGCCGTTGACCGTGAGGTTGTAGGTGGACGAGGCCGTGGCGCTGGCCACCGTCGAGAAGGTGCCCGACGTGACGTTGGTCGCCGTGGCGGTGAGGCCGGAGACGCCCGCCGCATTGACGGCGTTGACCTTGGCGTAGGCGCTGTCGGAGGTCTGCCCCGGCTGGCTGCCGGCCGTGCTGGCGCCGATCGACACCGCTGCACCCTGGCCGACGGCGATCGTCAGGCCGCCGTCAGTCAGCGCATTGGCCGTCACGGCCGTGCCGGTCGAGGTGGCGATCTGGCCGAGCTGGTCGGCCCGCACGCCGGTCGTCAGGTTGACGGTGATCGTCTCGCCGACGTTCGCACCGACCTGGAACTGGGCCGTGCCGAAGCTGCCATCCAGGACCTTCTGGCCATTGAACGAGGTCTGGGAGGCGATGCGGTTGATTTCCGCCAGGCGCTGCTGCACTTCCTGGTCGAGGGCGGCGCGGTCGGAGGCCGAGTTGGTGGCGTTCGCAGCCTGCACCGCGAGCTCGCGGATGCGCTGCAGGTTGTTGCCCAGCTCGTCCAGGGCGGACTCGGCCGTCTGGGAGAGGGAGATGCCGTCGTTGGCGTTCCGGACGGCCTGGTTCAGGCCGCGGATCTGGGTGGTGAACCGGTCGGCGATCGCGAGGCCCGCAGCGTCGTCCTTGGCGCTGTTGATCCGGAGACCGGAGGAAAGCCGCTGCAAGGCAGTGGCCAGGGTGCTGTCGGAGCGCGACAGGTTGCGCTGGGCGTTCAGCGACAGCACGTTGGTATTTACGACACTAGGCATGATGCCCTCCTGAAATGTTTAACCGAGTTCGCCGGCTTATCGAAGGGCCACCCCAAGCCATGGTGCGGAACCTTGCGAAGCTGTGCGGGGTTGGTATCGGCTCGGGAGGAGGGGACTTGAACAGGGCGGTGTGACCCCGGTCGCATTTCTGCAGGAGGGTGGAGAGGCACCGGGTTTGGCATCTGGGCATTTGCGCCGCGAAGCGGCGCAAATGCCCAGATGCCAAACCCGGTGCCTCTGCTACAGCACGTCGAAGAGGGAGAAGGACTGGGTCCGGGCGTAGGCTTTCTGGGCCGCCTCGAGGCTCGTGAGCCGCTGCTCGAGCTTCGAGATCGCGCTGGCGTAGTCCAGGTCCTGGATCCTGGACAGCGAGCTCTTCAGCTCCAGCGCCACGTCCGCGTTGTTGTCCAGCTGCTGGTCGATGGTGGCGAGGCGGGCCCCGACCTGGCTGCGGAAGTTGCTGACGTGCTGCAGGGCCTGGTCCAGGTTCTGCAGGTTCGCGTTGATCTGGTTCTGGAACGTGGCGCGGCCGGCGGCGTTGCTGGTGTTCGTCCCGAGCGTCCCAATGAAGTCCTGCACCGTCCTGAACACGTCCTGGAAGCGCGAGGACGCCACTGTGAACTGGTCGCCGGCTGCCGGGGTGCCCTGGAACTCGATGCTGGCCCCCTGGAAAGTGATCGTCTCGCCAGGTGCGTAGCTGCCGGAGGCCACGACCACGCCGGCGCTCCGCGCCTCCCAGCCGGTGGCCGAGGTGAATGCGAGCGTGTAGGTTCCGGGGACGAAGGGCGACCCGTTGGCGACCGTGGCCGAGGACCAGGACGCCGTGCCGGTGTTGCCGCTGTTCGCGGCGATGCTGTAGGCGCCATTACCATTCGGGATCTGCATGAAGACCGCGGAGCCGGGGTCGCCCTCCTGCACGGTGCGGGCGTCCGCCACGCGCTGGAATCGAACCCCGGTGTCGCCGGCATACTGAACGTTGCCTGACAGGATGAAGGGCCTCGTCTGCACCAGGTTGCCGGCGAACAGGTAGCGGCCTTCGCCGTCCTGCCCGTTAGCCGTATTCATTAGCCCGGTGAGCAGTTCCCGGGCTTCCGCCGCGATGGCGCGGCGGCTTTCCTGGGTCTGGGTGCCGGTCGCGGCCTGGATGGCCAGTTCCCGCACCCGGTTCAGGGCATCGGTGGCCTGGGACAGCGAGCCCTCCTCCAGGGCCAGGCGGCGGCGGGCCGTCTCGGCGTTGGAGGCGAAATTCCCGAGCCGGTCCAGGCCCTGCTGCAGCAGGAGGCCCTGGGCGGCGCCCGCGGGGTCGTCGGCGGCCGTGCTGATGCGCTTGCCGCTGCTCACCTGGTCCTGGATGGCCGCAAGCTCGGCCTGCTGGCGCTGGATCGAGGCGAGCCACTGGAGTTGATAGACGTTCGAGGCAATGCGCATGATCAGCGGCCCACGATCTGCAGCAGGTTCTGGAACAGGCTGTCCGCCACGCCGATCACCTTGCTGGCCGCCAGGTAGGCTTGCTGGTACCTGAGCATGTTGGCTGCTTCCTCATCCAGGTTCACGCCCGAGACGTTCTGCAGGTCGATCTCCGCCTGCTCCCGCAGCGCCTGTTGCGCCTTGATCTCGTTGCTGGCCCGGTTCGCGGTCGAGCCGACCGTCGCCACGATGTCAGCGCCGAGGTCCGAGATCGACCGCGTGCCGCCGGCGAAGAAGCCCCGCTGGGCAACTGTCGCCAGCGCCAGGACGTTGCTGTTGTCGCCACTGCCCGCGGCAGCGGCGGTCACGGTAAAGCGGTCGCCGGCCTGGGGCTCGCCGCTGACCTGCACGGTCCAGCCGGCGAAGCTGATGTCGGAGCCACTCGTGTAGGGGAGGGGGCCCAACAGGTCCAGGCCGCCCCCCGTGTAAACCACGTAGGAGCCTGGCGAATCGAACACGATGCTCGCCGTCGCGCGCAGCTTGGGGTCGGTGATGTCCGTGACAACCGGGGCGCTCACGGTCGCCTGGGAGTTGTTGCCGGCGGCGATGCGCGAGACCAGCGGCGCGGCCGCTGCAATCTCCACCGGTCCCCTGAGGGCCACCCGGAAGTCGATGGTCGCGTTGGCCAGCGGACGGACCAGAAACCGGTCGCCGGCGGCTGCCGCCCCCGTCGCGGACACCGACAGGCCCTCGAACACCAGGGGGCTGGCCGCCGTGCCGGCGCCGCTGGCCGGCACGGCTGCACCGGTCCGGGGATCGAGGACCGACCAGGCCGAGCCGTTGAAGCGGAGCTCGTAGTCCCGGCCGGCGAGGCCGCCCGCATTGTCGATCACGGCAGTCACGGCGGCGCTTCCCGTGTTGGTGCCGGCGGCTGACACCAGCGGGACGGTCGACGTGAAGAAGTCGGCGCCCGGGTTGCCCTGCAGGTCCATGCCCTGCCGATGCTGCTGATTGAAGGCATCCGCGAGGCCGACGGCCAGCTGGCCAATGTCGCGCCGTGCATCGTCGAGGACATCGTTGCGGAAGGCCAGCAAACCGCCCACGACGCCGCCGCTTACCTTGGTGGAGATGTTCTGGAGAGTGCCGCCGCTGTCCACCGCCAGTTGCAGGCGGGAGCCATCGTAGGTATCCGGCACGGTGGCGAGTCGTGCGGCCCGGCCGCCGAGGACCAGCGACTGCCCGCTGCCGACCAGGACATTGACGCTGCCATCGGACTGGCGGACGGTGGTGATGTCAATCTGGCCGCCGAGTGCCTTCAGCAGCTCGTCGCGCTTGTCGAGCAGGCTCGGAGCCGCGGAGCCGCTCACCGACATGAGCTGGGAATTGACTTCGGCGATCTGGCCGGCGAGCTCGTTCACCGTATTGGCCGCCGTCCGGAGCCGCCCGTTGATCTCGTTGCCAATGCTGTTCAGCTGCGCATCGAGCTGCTGGAGTCGCGAGGACAGGCTGCCACCCTCCAGCAGGAGTTGCTGGCGCTGCGCGATGGACGTGGGATCCCGTCCCACGGCCTCAACCTGGTCGAAGAACCGCTGGACGGCGGCACTCACCCCGGTATCGGGATTGCCCAGTATGGTGTCGAGGCGCGTGGCGAAGTCGCCGAACGTGGCATAGCGCTGCTCGAGCGACATGGACGAGCGCAGGTTATCCGTCAGGAACTGGTCGTAAGCCCGGGAGACATCGGCGACGGCGACACCCGCCCCAATCGTGTAGCGCCCGAGCGGCGTGCCCGGCAGCTCGACGAAGTCGACGCGCTGGCGCACATAGCCCGCGGTGTTCGCGTTGGCGATGTTGTTGCTCGTCGTCTGCAGCGCCCGTTGCGCGGCAAGCAGCGCCGAGAGGCCGTTTGTGATCGTTCCACTCATGTTCTGTCACCTCTCCGTGGGCCAGTGTTCACCCCGGAGCCAGGGTTAGGTCGGCACATCGCCATCGTCCTTGAGCGCCTAGCCGGCGGGGTCCAGGATGGGACTGGCGATGATGCTGCGGATCTTTTCTGCATAACGCGGATCGGTGGCGTAGCCCGCCGACTGCAGGCTTTCGGCGTAGGTGTCACTGCTGGCGCCGGCCCGCAGGGCATCGGTGTAGCGCGGATTGCCCTGCAGGAACCGGACATAATCCTCGAACCCGGCGGCAAGATCGGGATAGGCGCGAAACTGCGCGCGCTGGGGTTTTGGTAAACCGCCTTCGTACTCGAGGGTCGTGACCGTCACCCGCTCACCGGTCCAGCGCGAATCCGCCTTGATGCCGAAGAGGTTGTTGCCGCTCACGCCGGCGTCGTCGCGGATCTGGCGGCTGCCCCAGCCGGTCTCCAGTGCCGCCTGGGCGACGATGGCGCGGGGGTTCACGCCGAGCTTCTGGCCGGCGCGCACCGCGAGTGGCCAGATCTCGCGCACGAAGTCCTCCCGGCTCCCGGGCCGGAAGTCGGCGCGATTGGTGCCAGCAAGGGCGGGAGGGCGCATTTCGGGCAACGCCGGCATGGGCAGGTTGACGTTCAGCCTGGCGCCGAGGCCCGCGGGGTCGGGGATCGAGAGTGCCGGGCCCACGCCGTCCGGAAGGTCCGGCAGCACGGCGCGGGCGGCCGCGGGCAGACGTTGCAGCAGCATGGCCAGCGGCACCGGGGTGCCCGCCGGGGCCGGGGCGGCCGCGGCGGTGCCGTCTGCCGCGTCGAGCTGGCGCACCATGAGGTCGCCGAGACCGAGGCCCTTGCCCTGGCTCATCTCCATGGCGATCTGCTTGTCGAACATTTCCTCGTAGGTGGTGTCCCGTTCCTCGCCGAGCACGGCATTCGCGTCCCGCATGCTCTTCAGCATCATCTGCACGAAGAGGGCCTCGAACTGCCGTGCGGCTTCCCGGGTGGCGTCCGGCGACCGCGCACCGGCCTCAGTCCTGAGCTGAGAAAGACCCTGGAAGTCATTGAATGTATTGATCTGTGCGGTCATGGGCGGGGCGATCAGATCACGATGAGCTCGGCCCGGAGCGCGCCCGCTTCCCGCAGCGCCTCAAGGATTGCCACCAGGTCGCCGGGCGCGGCGCCCACCTGGTTCACGGCCTGCACGATGTCATTCAGCTCCACGCCGGGCCTGAAGAGGAACATGCGGTTGTCGCCCTGGGAGACGCTGATGTTGGACTGGGGCGTGACCACCGTGTCGCCGTTCTCGCTGAAGGGCTGAGGCTGGCTCACGTCGAAGTCCTCCGTGATCGAGACGACGAGGGACCCGTGGGACACTGCCGCCGGCGACACGTGGACGCTGGCGTTGATCACGACCGTGCCCGTCCGCGAATTGATGATC
Source organism: Chromatiales bacterium (assembly GCA_016789845.1). Lineage (GTDB taxonomy): Bacteria > Pseudomonadota > Gammaproteobacteria > Steroidobacterales > SHZI01. The sequence continues at coordinate 9,314 of JAEUQA010000025.1, read as the reverse complement.
ACCCGCGCGGCCGATTCCCCGGGAGTCACTTCCAGGTTCTCGAGCGTGGAGATCAGGGAGATGCGGTCGGCTTGTGACGCCGGCGCGCGGACCTGCACGGACATCGGGTCCCGGGCCTGGGCCGTGCCGGCGCCCAGCAGCCCGTTGATGGTCTCGGCCAGGCGCGTGGACGTCGTGAAGTCGGGGCGATGCAGGTTGAGCGTCAGCAATTCCGCGTCGCCGATGACCGTCGGCACCTCGCGCTCGACGGTGGCACCGTTCGGGATTCGCCCGACGCTCGGTACATTGATCGAGATACGCGAGCCATCCTGGCCGGACAGGCCCAGGCCCCCCACCGCCAGGTTGCCCTGGGCCATGGCGTAGACCTGGCCGTCGAGGCCCTTCAACGGCGTGATCAGGAGTGTTCCGCCGCGCAGGCTCTTGGCGTTGGCGATCGACGATACGGTGATGTCGATCGTCTGCCCGGGCTTGGCAAACGCCGGCAGGTCCGCGTGCACCGCCACGGCAGCCACGTTCTTCAGCTGGATGCTGGTGCCGGCCGGGATCGTCACGCCCAGGCGTTCCAGCATGTTGACCAGCGTCTGGGTGGTAAATGGGGCCTGGGTGGTCTGGTCGCCCGTGCCGTCCAGGCCGATGACCAGGCCGTAGCCCACGAGCTGGTTCTGCCGGACGCCGGCCACCGTGGCCAGGTCCTTGATCCGGTCGGCCCGCGCGGGCGCCATCTGCAGGGCGAGGACCATGATGGCCCCGGCCAGCAGGAAGAGCGTGTGGCGGCGGATCTGGTCGCGTTGCTTGCGCATGTTGTCGATGGACCTCGTGCTGTTCGTCGTTACAGTGGCCAGAGCTTCATGAAGAAGCGGGCCAGGAATCCGGGGCTGTTGGAATCGGCGAGGGCGCCCTTGCCGGCATAGGTGATGCGCGCATCGGCCACCTTGAATGAGGGCACGGAGTTGTCCGGGCCGATATCCACGGGCCGGATGATCCCGCTGATCTGCACGAACTCCTCGCCCTGGTTCAGGGTCAGCCACTTCTCGCCGCGAATGAGCAGGTTGCCGTTCGGATAGACGTCGGCAACCGTCACCGTGATGTTGCCGTCGAGCCGGTTGCTCTGGCTGCTGTTGCCCTTGCCGGAGAACTCCTGGGTCGTGGACCACTCGTTGTTCAGGATGGCGTCGCCGTTCAGCGTCGGGCTGCCACCCAGCAGGGTGGGGAAGCCGGTGTCCAGGCTGCTGTCCTTCTTCGCATCAGTGCTGGCGCTCTTGGAGGCCTGCGTGCGCTCCGCGAGGCGGATCGTGACGGTATCGCCGATCCGGCGGGCCTTGACGTCGTCGAACAGCGAGATCCCCCGGGCGGGCTGGTAGATGGTGCCACTGGTGATCGGCGGCGCCGCGTACTCCGGCGGCGGCGTCGGCGCGTAGGCACCGGGCTGCGGGCCGATGTGCAGCGTCGAGCAGGCGTTGAGGGCGAGCAGGGCGGCCGCCGCCAGGATCATGGTCTTGTTCATGACGATCACAGGTTGTTGTTCAGGTACTGGAGCATCTGGTCGCTGGTCGCGATGGCCTTCGAGTTCATCTCATAGGCGCGCTGGGTCTCGATCATGCTCACGAGTTCCTCGACCACGTTCACGTTGGAGCCCTCGAGCGAGCCCTGCACGAGGGTGCCGAGCCCCTCGAGCCCCGGGTTGGTCACCTGGGGCGAGCCGCTGGCGGCAGTCTCGATGTAGAGGTTCTGGCCCTTCGGCTGGAGGCCGGCGGGATTGATGAAGTCCGCCAGCTGCAGCGTGCCGAGGCTGGTGGGCGCGGTTTGCCCCTGGAGAGTGGCCTGCACCGTGCCATCCATGGCGATCGTGATCGACTGGGCGTCGCTCGGGATGGTGATGGAAGGCTGGATCTCGTAGCCGCTGGACGTGACCAGGCGCCCGTCGGAATCGACCCGGAAGGAGCCGTCGCGGCTGTAGGCGAGGTTGCCATCCGGCTCCAGCACCTGGAAGAACCCGCGGCCCTGGATCAGCACGTCCAGCGCGTTCCCGGTCTGCAGCGCAGACCCCTGGGTGAAGGTCTTCTCCGTCGCCACCACCCGGACGCCGGTGCCAGTCGTCAGGCCCGTGGGGCTCTCGGTGTTCTGGGAAGTCGCACCGCCGGCCTGCGTGACGTTCTGGTAGAGCAGGTCCTCGAACACGGCCCTGCCGCGCTTGAAGCCCGTGGTATTGACGTTGGCGAGGTTGTTCGAGACGACCGTCATGCGCGTCTGCTGCGCGTCCAGTCCGGTCTTCGCTACCCACAATGCTTCCATGGTCGTTTCTCCTGATTCAGTTGGTGGCCCGTCTGGCCGTGCTTCAGGCGTTCAGGCGGATGAGGCGGGCGCTCGCGGCATCGAGCTCGTCGGCCGTGTTCATGGCCCGCACCTGCATCTCGTAGTGGCGGGACATCTCGATCATTTCCGCCAGGGCTTCCGCCGGGTTCACGTTGCTCGATTCCAGCTGACCGCTGGCGATGCGCACCGCGGGGTCCGGCACCGCGGTGCTCCCGTCGCGCAGGTTGAACAGGCCGTCGCCGCTCCGGACCAGCTCCGTCGCCGGCGGGTTCACCAGCCGGAGCCGGTCGACCTGCACCAGCGTTTCCGCCGTCTGGCCCTGGGCAATGATCGAAATCTGCCCGTCGTCGCCGATGAACAGCTTCTCGTAGGGCGGCAGGCTGACGGGGCCCCCGTTGCCCCGCACGGGCTGGCCCGCAGAGGTCTCGAGGATGCCGTTGGCGTTCACCCGCAGGTTGCCATTGCGGGTGTAGGCGTCATTGCCGTCCGCATCCTGGACCACCAGCCAGCCTTCGCCCTGGATCGCGACATCCAGGTCGCGGCCCGTGGCCTGGGCCTGGCCCTGGCGCGTGTTCCACAGTTCCGGCTGCCGCACGGTGTTCACCCGGGTTGGCAGTCCGGCGCCGGGTATGGGCGCGCTGTCCAGGACGTTCCGCAGCGCACGGAAGCCCGTGGTCGAGATGTTGGCGAGGTTGTGGCTGGTCGTGGCCTGAGCGCGCATGGCTTCGCGGGCGCCCGACATCGCCACATATATAAGCTTGTCCATGGTTTGCTCACCCGGTCCTTAGCCGTTTAGCGGATGTTGATGATCGTCTGCGAGAGGGTGTCCAGCGTCGAGATCACCTGGGCGTTGGCCTGGAAGAGCCGCTGCGAGGTGATCAGCCGCACCAGCTGCTCGGTGAGGTCCACGTTGGACGACTCGAGGGCGCCGGACTGGATCAGGCCGAAATTGGACTCGGATGCTTCGCCCCGCTGCGCCTCACCCGAGCTGAACGTGCTCTGGTACGAGGTGTCGCTCACCTTCTGCAGGCCTTCCGGGTTGGAGAAGTTGGCCAGGGCGATCTTTCCCAGGGTGTCGGACAGGCCGTTGGAGTAGCGGGCGAAGACCACCCCGGTCTGATCGATCTCAATGCCGCGCAGGCGGCCTTGGGCCTGTCCGTCCGGGTTGATGCTGTTCACCGTGAAGTCGGAACCGTACTGCGTGGTATTTCCGAGGGACAGGTTGATGGTCAACGGGTTCGCCGTGCTGCCCGGAATGGCAAAGGACGGGAAGCTGATGTTGCCTCCGGGCGGCGCACTGATTGTCCCTGTCGAGTTGAAGGCGAAGGGTTCGCTGCCGCCCACGGAGTTGCCGTCAATTGTCATGTTGACCTGCCAGCCCGTGGCTGTCCGCCCGAAGTAGTAGGTTGCCGTGTGTGAAACGCCCAGCGAGTCGTAGAGGATGGTGGATGTGCTCTGGTTGTACGACAGCGGGTCGCTGGGGCTGAAGGGTGCAGCGGAGGGCACCGTCGAGTTGGCCGGCAGGTTGATGTTCATGCCGACGCTCGTGCTGGCGACGGGCGGGGATTCGCTGGCGTTGATGATCAGGTCGGACAGCGCGCCCTGGTTGAACTGGCCGGTCGCTGGTTCATAGCGATACACCTGCAGCCGTTCGCCCTCGGCGTTCTGCACGACACCGTTGCGGTCGAGCCCAAACGCACCGACCCTGGAGTACAGCAGGCTGCCGTTGTCATTGGTGATGAAGAAGCCATTGCCGCTGATGGCCAGGTCGAGCTGGCGGGCGGTGATGTCGACGTTGCCCTGGGTGAACTCCTGCCGGACGTCCGTCAGGCGCACGCCATTGCCGATGCCGACCGAGTCGCCGGAGAACACGTCGGCGAATTCGCCGCGGGAGCTCTTGAAGCCCGTGGTGTTGGCGTTCGCGATGTTGTTGGACGTGATCTGCAGGTCCGTGGACGCTGCGTTCAGGCCGCTGAGTGCTATCTGGAATGACATTTCTTCGATCTCCTTACATGACTGCCTTGACCTGCGAGAGGCGCACCGTCGCGCCGCTGTCGGTCCGGATCTGTGAGCCGCTGCCGTCGCCCGCGAGCGTGACGCTCTCGACCTTCGACGCGAGGTAGGTGGTGAGTGCTGTGCTGCCCGTGCGGCCCTCGATGGCCGCCGTGAACCGGTAGCGTCCCGCCGGGGCCGGCTGGCCGTTGGCCATGGTGCCGTCCCAGGCGAAGTTGCCGAGTCCCGCCTGCTGGGTGCCGAGCGGCAGCTCGCGCACCAGTTCGCCGGCGTTGGTGTAGACGCGAACGACGGCCGACGAGGTGCCGTAGGGCAGCTCGACGGCGCCGCTGACCGGCCTGGAGCCGGAGAACATTGCCGACGTCCCCTCCGTCAGCACCGTGCGCCCGACCATCGAGGCGGCCTGGAGGGCCTGCCCCGAGTTGAAGGCATCCGTCAGTCCCGCGATCGACCGGGACATGCCGGCGATGCCCGTGACCGTGCTGAACTGGGCCATCTGGCCGATGAATTCGCCGTTCTCCATGGGCTTCAGCGGGTCCTGGTTCTGGAGCTGGGTGATCATCAGCGCCAGGAAGTCCTCCTGGCCCAGCTCCTTCTTCGCCTTGTTCTTGCTGGACGAGGCGAGCTGGAGGTTGGCGAGATCCAGATCCGTGTTCGTGGAAGATATGCTGGTCACGGGCTAGCTACTCCTTATTGACCGAGGGACAGGGTCCGCAGCAGCAGTTCCTTCGACGTGCTGAGGACCTCGACGCTGTTCTGGTACGAGCGCGATGCCGAGATCATGTTCACCAGCTCGTCCACCGGATTGACGTTGGACATGTAGACATACCCATCCGCGTCGGCGAGCGGGTTGCCCGGGTCGTGCACCTTGGCCGGCGGGGCCGTGGTTTCCACCACGCCCGCAACCCGCACGCCCGCGCTGGCGGGATCCATGCCGGCGGAGTTCTCCATGACCGTCTGGAACACCGGCTGCCGGGAGCGGTAGGCCGTTGCCGCGCTGCTGGCCACGGTGTTGGCGTTGGCCAGGTTGCTGGCCGTGGTGTTGAGGCGGGCGGACTGGGCGCTCATGGCCGAGGCCGCGATGTCGAAGATCCTGAAGAGACCCATGTTCATCGACCTCCCGTGATCGCGTCCCGCAGCCCGCGGATGCGGGCTGACAGGAAGGTGAGGGTGGCCTGGTAGCGCACCGACGTTTCGGCGATGGCCGCGTTCTCCTTCTGGGAGTCCACGGTGTTGCCGTCCAGGCTGGGCTGGTCGGGCACGCGGTAGAGTGGATTCGTGGTGTTCGGCCCGCCACCACCGGCCTGGACATGGCCGGTACGGGTGGCTGCCATGGGCAGCTCGCCACCGGGGCCGCCCGGCTGGCCGGCGTTCGCCATCGCAGACCGGAAATCGATGTCCCGGGCCTTGTAGTTCGGTGTGTCCGCGTTGGCCACGTTGTCGGCCAGCAGCTCCAGGCGCTGGTTGGCGAGGCCCAGCACCCGGGTGTGCAGATCGAACTGTGCGTTGATGTCTAGTGCCATTGCCTGTTTCCGCTACGGTCCTGAAAAGTCGTCGTGCCGCAGACCGGTCTATGCAAGCGACGTGCCAGCCGGCCATCCGGTCCGGCGCGGGCGTCGGCACGCTCCGGAACCGGCAAGGCCTGGCCGCTCCGCCGGCAGTTCGCTGCCGGAATGGCCCGGTGCCGGGCCTGACGATCGCGGGCACGCTTCTTGCAATTCCCGCGCCATGGATCCGCGAACCACGTCGAACTGGCTGTGCATGGGCGTCCTGCTGGCGGCGGGGATGCTGGCCACCACTGGCGCATGGAGTGCAACGGCGTGGCAGAGCCACGCGGCGATACGGGAGGCGGCGGAGGCTGCGGCCCGCAAGGCGCAGCCGGGACCGGCGGCCGTCGTGGCCGACAGCCCCGATCCGCGCCTGCGCCTTGCGGAATGCACGCAACCACTGGCCGCGACCGTGCCAGCCAATGGCGTGCGGTCCGCCCGCTTCACGGCCGAGGTACGCTGCGAGGGCAGCCAGCCCTGGCGCCTCTATCTTCCCGTCCGGGTGACCTCGACCCGTCCGGTGGTGGTGGCGAGCCGGGCCCTGGCCCGCGACACGGTTTTGGCGCCCGGTGACGTCCGGTTGGCGGATTCGGCGTCCACGTCCGTGCCGGCCGGCGCCCTGCACGACACGGACCTGGCCGTCGGCCGGGTGCTCCGCCGATCCGCCGATGAAGGCCAGGCGCTGATCGCGTCCCTGCTGGCAGCCCCGACCCTGGTACGACGCGGCCAGCAGGTCAGCGTCGAGGCCCAGGCCGGCGGACTCACCGTGCGGATGGAGGGCGTCGCCCGGGGCGACGGGGCCCTGGGCGACATAATTGAGGTGGAGAACGGGGCTTCAGGGCGGACCGTCCAGGCAGTCGTCCGTTCTGCGAGGTCGGTCGAGGTTTTGCTGCGTTAGCACACCTATATTCAGGCCCTCAAGTTCCAGGCGCGCGTGCCGACAGGAACCGCAGGGCGACACACAGGCTCTGGTTCAGGCGCGGGCTGCACGGTGGAGAACGGGTAATGGCGGACAAGATTTCGGGCTATGGCAGGAACGGCGTCGATATAGCGTCGGCGCGGTCCCGCGCGCCTGTCCGCAATGAGCGGGCGGCCGACGGGGACAAGGCAGAGGCCGCCAGCCGCCGGGACGGTGCGGAAAACTCCAGTCAGGTGCGCCTGACCGACACGGCGGCCAGCCTCAAGCAGGTCGAGAAGCGGCTGGCCGACCTGCCGGACGTGGACCGGAAGCGGGTGGAGACCCTGCGCCAGCGCATCGAGTCCGGTGCCTATGAAGTGAACGCGGGCCGGCTTGCTGATCGCCTCCTCGCCTTCGAGCGGGACCTGGCTTGACCACCCTCACGGCATTGCTGGAGCAGGAGGTCGGTGCGCTCCGGGCCGTGCTGGTGACGCTCGCGGACGAACTGACCGCCTTGCAGGAGCGGGCGCCCGAGGCACTGCTCGCTGCCAGCAACGCCAAGGCCGAGGCGGTCGCACGGGCAGCGCGCCTCGAGCAGCAGCGCCGCGACCATGTCAAGGCCAATCCCGGCCGGCCGGACGCAACGGCAAGCCACCTGCTCAACGATCTGAAGAAGCTGGCGGCGGAATGCCGCCAGCGCAACGATGCCAATGGCCTGCTGATCCGCGGCCAGCGGCGGCGCGTCGAGGGTTCGCTGAATGTCCTCCGGGGCGCCAGCGCGACGCCCGACACCTACGGCCGGGATGGCGAGCCCCGTCCGGTCCGCGGGCCGAAGACTCCGCTCGCGTCCTACTAGCCTGCCGGGCTCACTGCCCGATCACGCGGCTCACGGCCTCGATGTTGGCCAGGTGCACCTGGCCCAACCGGCAACGGGGGCTTAAGCGGGGATTCAGTCCCGGACCGCTAGCCTGCTTCCGTCGCCACCATCCGAGGAGACTTGAACATGTTGCAAAGGGGAATGCTGGGTTCCATGGCCCTGCTGGGACTTCTGGCGGGCGCCACCGCGAATGCCGACGACCGCCGCCACTCGTCCGAACCGCAGATCCGCCTGGGAATCGACATCCTCTGGGGCGGCTATGGTCCGGTCTATGCCGCGCCGCCGCCGGTCGTCTACTACCCGCCACATTACGCACCGCCGCCGGTCGTCTACTACCCGCCCCGGTACGCCTACGACCGCGGCTACGACCGGGGGTATGAGGAGGGTTACGATCGTGCGAAGTGGCGGGGTAATGGCCACAAGAAGCACGGCCATCGCAAGCACCGCCACGACGACTGAAGCAGCGCCGCGCTACGTTGACGGCCTGAACCCCGGGACTGCACACCGGGGTTCTTCGCTTGTGGTGATGGCGTATCAGGAACCAGGCCCGGTATCGCGCCCGTGCGGGTACACTTCGCGCCATGCACGCCAGTTCAGCAACGATGACCGGGTACCGGATGCCGGCCGAGTGGAGTCCTCACCAGGCCACCTGGTTCTCGTGGCCCCATAACCCCGATACCTGGACCGAGTACCTGCCCGCGGTCGAGCGCATCCTGGCCGAGGCCGTCGCGGCGCTGGCCAAGGGCGAGCTGGTGCGCATCAACGTGCGCGATTCGGGCCACGGCTACCACGTGCAGAAGCTGCTGGCCGGCAAGGTTTCCCCTGACCGGGTCGTGCTCCACCAGTTCCCGACCAACGACTCCTGGTGCCGCGACCACGGGGCGATCTTCGTCACCCGCCCGGCGGGACCCGACAAGGGGCCGACCCTCAAGGCCCTGGACTTCGAGTACAACGCCTGGGGCGGCAAGTACCCCCCCTTCGACCTGGATAACGCGATCCCCCAGCGCATGGCGGCCGAGCTCGGCCTGCCCTGCGAGAGCATTCCCATGGTGCTGGAGGGCGGGTCCATCGAGGTCAACGGGCGGGGAACCCTCCTGACGACCGAGCAGTGCCTGCTGAATCCGAACCGGAACCCCGCATTGAGCCGGGAGCAGATCGAGGCCCACCTCCGGGAGCTGCTCGGGGTGACCCAGATCGTCTGGCTGGGCGACGGCATCGTGGGCGACGACACGGACGGCCACATCGACGACCTCACGCGCTTCGTGGCGGAAGACCTGGTGGTGACAGTGGTCGAGCAGGATCCGGCGGACGAGAACCACGCCGCCCTGAAGGAGAATCGCGAGCGCCTGGCCGGCGTGCGGCTGCCGGATGGCCGGCCGCTGCGGGTCCTCGAGCTCCCCATGCCGGCGCCGCTCTATCGTGGCAGCCAACGGCTGCCCGCCAGCTACGCCAATTTCTACGTGGGCAACCGCGTCGTGTTGCTCCCCACCTTCAATTGCCCGGCGGACGAGGAGGCGGCGGCCATCCTGGCCCGCTGCTTTCCGGGCCGGAAGATCGTCAGCCTTGATTGCCGGGACGTCGTGGTCGGGCTCGGCACGTTCCACTGCCTCACCCAGCAGGTTCCGGTCGCTCCCGAGTAGGAGCGCCTTCAGGCGCGACCCCTCCC
>JAEUQA010000030.1 GCA_016789845.1 Chromatiales bacterium | reverse complement strand
CCCTCCGTCGAGAATCGAGTCCGCGAGTCTCTCGACGGAGCGGACCCCCGGTCGCCCCGGTCGGCGCTCCTACGTCTCGAAGAAGTACAGCACCAGCGTCTCGCTGGTGCAGGCCGGCTTGGCCTCGCCCTCGATCTCGATCGTGTTCTCCAGGATCACCTGCAGCCCGCCGGCCCGCTGGCGGGCAGACTTGAGCTTGCCACGCATACGGACGCGCTTGCCGGCCGGGACCATGTTCTTGAAACGGACCTCGTTGAGGCCGTAGTTGATCACACGCTTCAGGCCCTGGAACTCCACGAAGGTGTCCAGCAGTTTCGGCATCAGCGAGATCAGCAGGTACCCGTGGGCGATGGTCGTGCCGATGGGCAGCTCGCGCTTCGCGCGTTCCACGTCGACGTGGATCCACTGATGGTCCTCGGTGGCGTCGGCAAAGCGGTTGATGCGGTCCTGGTCCACCAGGATCCAGTCGGACACGCCGATCTCGCGACCTTCGTAGGCCTTGACGTCGGCGGCACAGGAAAAGATCAGCTTGGTCATCGCAGAGGTCAGCGCCCGGTCCGATCGATCGCCCCGAGGAACTCGGCACGGATGCGATCGTCATCCCTGAACGTGCCGAGCATCTCGCTCGTCGTCATCCAGACGTTGTCCCGGTGCACGCCCCGGGTGGTCAGGCAGTGGTGCTGGGCCTCGATCACGACGGCTACGCCCCGTGGCTCCAGCACCTGCTGGATGCACCGGGCGATGGCAGCCGTCACTTTCTCCTGCACGATGAGCCGCCTGGTGAATGCCTCTACGACCCGGACCAGCTTGCTGATGCCAGCGAGGCGACGATCCGGCAGGTAGGCCACGTGGGCGCGACCGATTACCGGAGCCACATGGTGCTCGCAGTGGGACTCGAAATCCACGTTGGCGAGGACCACGAGCCGGTCGTAATGCTCGACCTGCTGGAAGGACGAACCCAGCAGTTCGTAGGGATCGACCCTGTAACCCGCAAACCAGTCCTCGTAGGCGCCAAGGAAGCGGGCGGGCGTCCGCTTCAGGCCGCTCCGCTGGGGGTCCTCGCCAATGAAGGCCAGCAGGGTACGGACCGCAGCTTCCGCATCATCGCGGGACGGCTTGCGGGCAGGCTTCTTACGGCTTGTGGCCATGCGTGTGTTCCAGGTAGCGGTGCAGGTCGGCAGGCGTATTGACACTATGTAGCGCCCCGGGCCTGGCCGGATTCAGCAGCAGTGGATCAGCGGCCGCGAGCAGCGCCCGCGGACTCACGCTGGAGCTCCGGGGACCCTCGCCGGCCTCCCCGGCCGCTGCTGCAAGGCGAGCGAGGGTAGCGGGTTCCCAGATGGCGCACAACGGCTCGGGCAGATCGCCTTCGGTGCCGCGCCAGGCGGTGCCACCCCGGGCAGGATCGCGGGCGGCAACCAGGGCCTCCAGCAGTCGGTGGTCTGCCGCCGGCATGTCGCAGGCGAGGACCAGCCAGGCACACCCGGGATCGTGATGCCAGGCCGCCGCCAGCGAGGCGGCCGGGCCGGCCATGCCCGGACGGTCGACGATGACGGCGAACCGGCGCCGGAGCTCATCGGAGGCCTGGTCAGCGCGAACCCCCACGTGCACGGCAATGACGAGCGGCTGCAGGACCCCGACGCTGCGGGCAAGCAGCGTGCGCCCCCCGACGAGCAGGGATGCCTTGTCCACGCCCATGCGCAGGCTCTGACCGCCGGCCAGAACGAGCCCCCGAAGCGGCGGGTGCGCCTGGGGGTCAGCCATGCGCGTCAGCGCGGGGCGCCGGCGTCGGGACCGGGCCTGGCCGCTGCGAAGTCGCTCTTGCCACCGGTCTTGGTGATGAGCCGGACTTCGGCAATGACGATGTCGTGGGAGAGGGCCTTGCACATGTCATAGATGGTGAGCGCCGCCACCGACGCACCGGTGAGGGCCTCCATCTCCACGCCAGTGCGGTGCTCGACCCGGGTGATGCAGGTGACCAGCACGTCCCCGCCGGCATCGAGCGCAATCTCGATGCGGCACGAATCGAGGCCGATGGGGTGACAGAACGGAATCAGTTCGTGGGTGCGTTTGGCAGCCATCGTGCCCGCGATGATCGCCGTCTGGAACACGGGGCCCTTCGGGGTGCGGATCTCGCCATCCGCGAAGGCGGCGCGTACCGCCGGGGGCAGGAGCACCCGCGCCTGGGCCTGGGCCGACCGGCGGGTGACGGCCTTGCCAGTCACATCCACCATCGTGGGCTGATTTGACGCGTCAACATGGGACAGCATCGGGTGATTATAGCCCCGCCGCCGCGGGCACCTCGGCAGCAACCATGGCGCGGCGTCCGCGGAACGTGGCCCAGGATGCCCAGACGAGCGACAGCGTGCCCCACATCAGGCCCACCATCACCCCGGCGTCCAGGATTCCGCGCCACGGCTGGTCGAGCCGGTTGAAGGCCAGTACGGCCAGCACGATGAGCCCCGTGCCGAGCCACACGGTCCGCTGGAGCCGCACGGTGGCCCCGAAGTAGCCCACGCAAAACAAGGGCGCCAGGAGCAGGCGAACGGTCGTAGGGTGCTCGTAGAGGGCGAGGGCCCGGGCAGCAACCCGGGGGGAGAAGCGCTGCTGGAAGCCCCGGTAGCCCTCCGCCCACGCCATGCAGGCCGCATTGACCACCAGCACACCCCACTCCAGGGGCGCCAGGCCGGCCGCCAGGGCCTGCAACGCATGGCCACCGAGGCTCACGGCGGCGTAGACCAGCACGGCAGCGACACCGGCGACACCCCAGACCACGCCGAGGGCCCTCATACCTGCCATCCTTGAACTGCTATCATCGCGGCCGCATTTTCAGGCTTGGGTGTCGCTGAATCCAGCAGAATTCCCACGTGACGCCACACAGCACCGGACTGGACGAGAAACAGGGCACCATGGGCCGCACCATCATCGACAAGCTCTGGGACGAGCACACCGTCGCCGACCTGGGCGATGACCTGAGCCTGCTCTTCATCGACCGCATCTTTCTCCATGAGCGGACGGGCAGCGTTGCCCTGAAGGGCCTGGAAGCAGCTGGCCGGACGGTACGGCATCCCGAGCAGGTGTTCTGCACGATGGATCACATCGTGGACACGACACCCGGGCGAACCGACGACACCCGCATGCCCGGTGGCCGCGAATTCATCACCAGCACCCGCGCGTCGGCACGGGCCGCCGGGATCCATCTTTTCGACCTGGGTGACGATCGCCAGGGCATCGTCCACGTGGTGTCGCCCGAGCAGGGCATTGCGCTACCCGGCGTCACGCTCGTCTGCCCTGACAGCCACACCTGCACGCTCGGCGGCCTCGGCGCGCTTGCCTGGGGCATCGGGTCGACCGAGGGCGAGCACGCGCTAGCCACGAAGACGCTGGCGGTGCGCAGGCCAAAGCGGATGCGAATCCGCTTCGAGGGCCGGCTGGCCAGCCGGGTCTACGCCAAGGACCTCATCCTGCACCTCATCAGCCGCTTCGGCGCTTCCGGTGGCGCGGGCTACGCGATCGAGTTTGCCGGCAGCGTCATCCGCTCGCTGCCCGTGGAGGCCCGCCTCACCGTCTGCAACATGGCGGTCGAGTTCGGCGCCTGGACCGGCATTATCGCGCCCGACGACCTGACCTTCGAGTATGTCAGGGGCCGCCCCTTCGCGCCACGCGACGCCCAGTGGGAGCAGGCGGTGGCTCACTGGCGCACCCTGGCGTCAGACCCTGACGCGCGTTTCGACAACGAGCTCGAGGTGGATTGCAGCCAGCTGGCGCCCCAGGTCACCTGGGGCACGAGCCCCCAGCACGGCGGCAGCATCGACGGAGTCGTGCCGGATCCGGCCGCGGAGTCCGACCCCAACCGGCGGCAGTCGGCCGAACGGGCGTTGCAGTACATGGGCCTCAGGCCGGGCACACCCCTCGCCGGGCTGCCGATTGGCGCGGCATTCATCGGGTCCTGCACGAACAGCCGGATCAGCGACCTGCGCGAAGCGGCCGGGGTGCTCCGCGGCCGGCACGTGGCGCCCGGCATCCGGGCCATTTGCGTGCCCGGCTCGAGCCAGGTGAAGAAGGCCGCCGAGGCCGAAGGCCTCGACCAGGTCTTCCGTGCCGCCGGCTTCGAGTGGCGCGAATCCGGCTGCTCCATGTGCTTCTATGCCGGCGGCGAGAGCTTCGGCCTGGAGCAGCGCGTGGTGACCAGCACGAACCGGAATTTCGAGAACCGGCAAGGCCCGCGCACGCGGTCCCACCTGGCCAGCCCGGCGACGGTGGCGGCGTCAGCGGTCACCGGCGTCCTCACCGATGTCCGCCAGCTGCCCGCGACCTGATCCGGAGCGCTCCATGGAGAAATTCACGACACTGACGGCTATCGCGGCCCCGCTCCTGCGCATCAACATCGACACGGACGCCATCATTCCCAGCCGCGAGATGAAGCGCGTGTCGAAGGACGGGCTTGCAGAGGGCTTGTTCGCCGGCTGGCGTTACCTGTCGCCGGGCAGCCGCGAGGAGAACCCGGAGTTCATCCTCAATCGCGAGCCCTACAGGCACGCCCGGATCCTGCTGTCCGGCGTGAATTTCGGCTGCGGCTCTTCCCGGGAGCACGCGGTATGGGCCCTGCATGAATGGGGCATCCGGGCCATTGTCGCGCCCAGCTTCGGCTCCATATTTCACGGCAACTGCGTGCGCAACGGCATCGTGCCCGTGGTACTGGATAACGCGGCCGTCGAGGTGCTGGCGCGCCAGGTGGAGGCGGATCCCGGACGGCACCTCGTGACGGTTGACCTGGCGCAGCTGGCCGTTACCGCGCCGGACGGAAGCCGGCACCCGTTCTCCCTGCCGGATGCGGACCGGGAGATGCTGCTCGAAGGCCTCGACTCGATCGCCGTGACCCTGAAGCGCGATGGGGAGATCCTGGCCTTCCGCGACCGGGACAGGACCCGCCGGCCCTGGATCTACCTGCCGACGCTGCAGGAGCGTCTGTAGGAGCGCCTGGTGGCGCGACCGGGTCCGGCGGGAGACTCGCGGACTCGAGTCCCGCCGGACCCGGTCGCGCCTCAAGGCGCTCCTACGGCGCTGCAATCACCTTGCGCGACAGCAGTTCCTCGATCTGGGCGCGGGTGTAGCCCGCCGCGGCGAGGATTTCCCGGGTGTGCTCGCCGGCCCGGGGCACGTCCTGGTGAACGCCAAATCGCGCGCCGTCCATTTCCAGGGGCAGCGCCGGCAGGCGGGTCTTCTCCCCCGTCCTGGGTCCGTCGGTCACGGTGAGTTCCAGCAGGCCATGGTTCGCCGCCAGGTGCGGGTCGTCGAAGAGCTCTTCCGGCTTGGTGATCGGCGCGAAGGGCAGGCCCGTCTTCTCGAGCTTGGCCATGAGCTCCTGCTTGGTGTACTTCCCGAAGACCGACTTGATGATCGGTAGCAGCCGCTCCTTGTGGGCCACACGGTCATTATTGGTGTCCAGGGTGCGATCCGCGGCGAGATCGTGAAGCTCGAAGGCGGAGCAGAAGTCCTTCCACTGCTTGTCGCTCACCACGCCGACGAACACCTGCTGCCCGTCGCCAGTCTCGAAGACCTGGTAGATGGCCCAGGCTGAAACCCGCACCGGCATCGGGGCGGCCGGCTTGCCGGTCACCGCATACTGGGCCATGTGCTGGCCCACGAGGAACACGGTGCTCTCGTAGAGCGAGGCCACGATGTTCTGGCCACGCCCGGTGGCGTGTCGCTGGTGCAGGGCCGCGATGATGCCCACGGCGCCGAACATGCCGCCCTGCACGTCGATGACCGACGTGCCCGCCCGCAGCGGTTGTCCCGGCGGGCCCGTCATGTAGGCCAGCCCACCCATCATCTGGGCGACCTCATCGAGGGCCGTGCGGTTCTCGTAGGGGCCGCCCAGGAAGCCCTTCTCGCTGCAGTAGATGAGGCGCGGGTGAGCCGCCTGGAGCGCCTGGTAACCGAACCCCAGCCGGTCCATCGTGCCGGGCCTGAAGTTCTCGATCAGCACGTCGGCGTCCTGGATCAGCCGGAGCACGAGCTTGCGGCCGTCATCAGCCTTCAGGTCCACGCACAGGCTGCGCTTGTTGCGGTTGTACATCGGGAAATAGCCGGACCCGGACCCGGGGAGCCGGCGCGTGCTGTCCCCGTCCACGGGCTCGATCTTGATGACGTCCGCGCCAAGGTCCGCCAGGATCAGGCCCGCGGCCGGGCCCATGACCATGTGGGTGAACTCGATGACCCGCACCCCGGCGAGGGGCAACCCCTGTCGACCTGACATTGCGCTACCTTTGGTTCAAGACTTGCCTGCCGGGGCCACCAGCCGTGGTCCGGTGTCTGCGCCGTGGATTATCGCCCACCCCGCCCCCATATAGAATAAGCGCCTTCAGCAAGCAGGAATCCCCGATGACCGGTGTGCGCGATATCGACGTCCTCGTCAGCGAAGTGGGCCCGCGCGACGGCCTGCAGAGCATCAAGTCCATCATGCCGACGGCGGCCAAGAAGGCCTGGATCGCGGCGGAGGCGGCAGCAGGCGTCCGCGAGATCGAAGTCTGCTCCTTCGTGCCGGCGAAGCTGCTCCCGCAGATGGCCGATGCCGCCGAGGTGGTGGCCTTCGCCCGGACGATTCCGGGGCTGACAGTCCTCGCCCTGGTGCCCAACTTCCGGGGTGCCGAAAATGCCATCGCCGCCGGCGCGCACAAGATTGCCTTGCCACTCTCCGCCAGCGAGACCCACAGCAAGGCGAACCTGCGGAAGACCCACGCCGAAGTGCTGGACGACGTGCGCCGCATTGCCGACCTGCTCCGCTCCATGCCGGCCGACCAGCGTCCCGGCTTCGAGGGCAACGTGGCCACCGCCTTCGGCTGCACGCTGGAGGGCAATGTGCCGGAGAGCAAGGTGGTGCAGCTGGCCGCGGCGTTGATGGAGGCTGGCTGCGATGACATCGGCCTCTCGGACACCACGGGCTACGCCAATCCGGCCCAGGTCCGGCGGCTCATCCGCCTCGTCCGCCAGGAAGTGGGGAAGGACAAGCTCAGCGGCGTCCACCTGCACAACACCCGGGGACTGGGCCTGGCGAACGCCCTCGCCGCGCTGGAGGAAGGCATCACGACCCTGGACAGTTCCCTGGGAGGGCTCGGCGGCTGCCCCTACGCTCCGGGCGCCAGTGGCAACATCGTCACCGAGGACCTGGTCTTCATGCTGGACTCCATGGGCCTCCGGACCGGGATCGATCTCGAGAAGCTGCTGCGGGTCCGGTCGATACTCGCGGAAGCCCTGCCGGCGGACGAGCTGTACGGCTTTACCCCGGAAGCTGGCCTGCCGAAGGGCTACCGCGGGGGCGGCTGGGGCGCCGGCGAGCGGGCTGCCTGACGTGCCGCGAACAAGACGAAAGGGGGCGGCATCCGCCGGATGCCGCCCCCACCATTGGTGCACGCCAACTCAGTACTTGAGGTTCATGTCGAGCTGCAGGCGGTTGTAGTCCTGCTCGGTGCCCGTGTTCTGGTCGATCGTGTTGATAAAGTAACTGAAGGCCAGGTTCCACTTGTCAGTGAGCGCGTAGGCGCCGCGCAGCACGTGGCCCTTGTTGTCGGTGCCGCCACCGCCGAAGTCCGAGTCGGTCAGGGCGCCGAAGACCGCATCCGGAGCCAGGTCCTGGTAGGCATAGCTGGCCTCCCAGGTGCCCTTGGCTTTCGCGGCGCCCAGCTGGAAGCCAGCGGCCCACCCGGTGTCGTACTCGTCCGCATCCGCGTTCTGCACGTAGTCGGCGAACACGCTGGCCGGCAGGCCCGCGACCTTGAAACCCAGATCGGCGAACAATTCCAGCTCCTGGTAGTCGTAGAGGTACTCGTTGGTCACCGGATCGAAGCTGTTGTCGGCGAACGCCGTGTCTGAGCCGTAGAAGGTCCCCTTGCCCGCGGTGTTGAAGTTGAAGTATCCGACGCCTGCGGTCAGCTTGATGGCCTCGCTGACGGGCACCGCAACACCGAACTGGGTGCCAAAGGTGAACTCCTCAGTGCTGTTGCTATCGCTCTCGAGCCAGGTCCCAAGCACGCTGCCGAAGAACGGCCCATTCGTGTAGGTAATGCCCAAGCCCTCGGGATTCCAGTCGCTGTCCCAGAGCAGGGAATGCTTGCCCGGACGGTAGAGGAAGTTCTTGAACTTGCCGCCGGTGACGTTCAGGCCGGGCAGTGCCGCCCAGTTGAAGTAGGCGAGATCCAGGTAGATGTCCTTGCGGGAGCCGCCGTTCCCGATCGTCTGGTTGCTGGAGATGGGGTCGCCGTCCTGGCTCGTTGACAGCCCGAAACCCACCTCCAGGTTGTCCTGGGGCTTGGCGACGATTGCCGCCCGGGCCCGGATCCGCTGACGGTTGCGATCGCTGGCTGCCGTCTCCTGGTCGATATTCTCGTAGCGGTAGCGGAAATCGCCCTGCACCGCGACCTTCTCGGCCCAACCGGCCGGCGACGGCTTGGCGGGCGCGGCCGGGGCCGGTACAGCCGCCACAGCACCGGCTGGTGCCGCGGCCCCGGGCTTCTGCGCCGCCTTCTCGAGTTCCGCGATCCGGCGGTCCTGGGCCTCGATCCGGTCGAGCAGCTGCTGGACCTGCTCGTCTGTCACGGCGCCGAAGGCAGCTGGCGCATTCAGGGCCAGGCCGGCAGAAAGTCCTAGAGCCAGCGAATATACCGCTCGTTTCATGGGCATTACCTCGTCCTCTGTGGATGTCGGATCGGAAGCCGCCACGGACAGATGCCAGGGCGGCGAACGGATGGGATTTTGCTGCGAGAATGTTACGAATTCATGAAATGGAAGCCATTAGGCAATGGCTTCGTAACACGCCCCACAAGACGGGCGGCAGTCGCCCGCCGGGGCTGTCTAGCCGAACCGGCCAGTCACGTAGTCTTCGGTGAGCTTGTGGGACGGATTGGTGAAGATCTTGTCGGTGGGCCCGACCTCGACGAGCCGGCCCAGGTGGAAGTAGGCCGTGCGGTTCGACACACGAGCGGCCTGCTGCATCGAATGGGTGACGATCGCAATGGCGTACTTCTGGGACAGCTCGTCGATGAGGTCCTCGATGCGCGCCGTAGCGATCGGATCCAGGGCCGAGCAGGGCTCGTCCATCAATATGACTTCGGGATTCACGGCAATGGTGCGCGCGATGCACAGCCGCTGCTGCTGGCCGCCGGAAAGACCGGTGCCGGGCTCGTCGAGCCTGTCCTTTACCTCATCCACGAGCCCCGCCCTTTCCAGGCTGCCGTAGACGATGTCGTCCAGCTCGGCCCGGTTGCTGGCGAGGCCATGGATCCGGGGACCGTAGGCCACGTTCTCGTAGATGGACTTGGGGAACGGGTTTGGCTTCTGGAAGACCATGCCCACACGCGCCCGGAGCATGACGACGTCCGTGTCCCTGGCGTAGATATCCTGGCCGTCCAGGCGGAAGTCGCCGGTGACCTTCGCCGACTCGATCGTGTCGTTCATGCGGTTCAGGCAACGGATGAACGTGGACTTGCCGCAACCGGATGGCCCTATCAGTGCGATGACTTCGTTGCGGCCCACATCGAGGTTGATGTCACGCAGGGCGTGGGTTTCGCCGTAATGGACGTTGCCGCCACGAACACAGATGACGGCGTCCTTCGCAGTAACATCACCCACCGTGTCGGCCGCGATGCGGTCCGTCTCGGCAGCATCGGCGATGACCATGGGCGAAACCGGGGTCGCGGCGACAGGCTCTCGCCCATCGGCAGGTTCACGCATGGCGGCGAATCCCTTTTCCCTGTCCATAAGCAGCATTATCGGCAATCTCCCATGCTAACCGCTACCAGCGCTGCTCGAAACGGTTTCGTAGCCAGACCGCCGCCGCATTCATCACCAGCAGGAACGCCAGCAGCACCATGATGGCCGCGGACGTGCGCTCGACAAAGGCCCGCTCGGGGCTGTCCGCCCACAGGTAGATCTGCACTGGCAGGGCCGTTGCAGGGCTCATGGCGCCGCTCGGCACCTCGACGATGAAGGCGACCATCCCGATCATGAGCAGGGGTGCGGACTCGCCCAGGGCGCGCGCCATGCCAATGATGGCGCCCGTGAGCATGCCCGGCAGCGCCAGCGGCAGGACGTGATGAAACACCATCTGCATCTTGGAGGCGCCCACCCCCAGGGCCGCCTCCCGGACCGAGGGTGGAACGGATTTAATCGCCGCCCGGGACGCGATGATGACGACTGGCAGGGTCATCAGCGTAAGCACCAGGCCACCCACGAGTGGCGCCGACCGGGGCAGCCCGAAGAAGTTGATGAACACCGCAAGGCCGAGGAGGCCAAACACGATCGACGGGACCGCGGCGAGGTTGTTGATGTTCACTTCGATCACATCAACGAGCCAGCTGCGGGGGGCAAACTCTTCGAGGTAGATCGCTGCGGCGACCCCGAGCGGGAATGCCAGGAACAGTGTAACCAGCATCATCAGGAAGGAGCCCTTGGTCGCACCCCAGATCCCTGCCAACTCCGGCTCCCGGGAGTCGCCGGCGGTGAAGAACGTGGTGTTGAACCGCAGCTCGAGCCTGCCCGCCGCCTTCAGCTGGCTGATCCACCCGATCTGCTGCGCCGAGAGCCGTTCTTGTTCGCTCCCCGCGGCCCCCGTCGGCACGCTGCCCTTCACGAACAGGTCGACCTCGTCGTCGGCCGGCAGCCAGAGATCCCGCGATTGGCCCAGCAGCCCGGGGTCCGCAAGAACCATCTTCTGCAGCAAATAGGCGCCCCCCGAACTCACCAGGGCGTTCAGCTCGCGCCGGGAGGCGCGGTCTTCAGCCGCGGGAAACAGCTGACGCAATGAGGACTTGATCAGCTGGGAGTAGTCGGCGGACGCCAGCACATCAGGGGTGCGCGTTCCATCGGGATCTATGACGGCCGGGTCGAACTGGATCTCCAGCCGGACGAAGGACTGGCGAAACGCGCCATAGCCATTGCCGATGATCGTGGTGAACAGAATGACCAGGAAGCCGACACCCAGGAGGACGGATATCAGGCCGTAAAGGCGAAACAGTCTCTCGGTTCGATACCGCCGTCGCAGGCTGGCATCGACCCGGCGCCGGGTCTCGGCGGGGGTAAGTGGCGCGGCCATCAGTCGTACTGCTCCCGGTACCGGCGGACAACCTGCAGGGCAATGATGTTCAGGATCAGGGTGACGACGAACAGCACCAGGCCCAGCGCGAAGGCCGCCAGCGTCTTCGGGCTGTCGAACTCCTGGTCGCCCACGAGCAACGTGACGATCTGCACAGTGACGGTGGTGACGGATTCGAGCGGATTCGCCGTGAGGTTGGCTGACAGCCCTGCGGCCATGACGACGATCATTGTCTCGCCGATGGCCCGGGAAGCAGCCAGCAGGACGCCCCCAACGATGCCCGGGAGGGCGGCGGGTAGGATGACGCGCTTGATCGTCTCCGACTTGGTGGCGCCCAGCCCGTAGGAGCCTTCGCGCATGGCGCGGGGCACGGCATTGATCACGTCATCGGACAACGAAGAGACGAAGGGAATGATCATCACGCCCATCACGAGGCCAGCCCCCAGTGCACTTTCCGACGCGACGTCCAGCCCCAGGCTGGCGCCGACCTGGCGGATGACTGGGGCCACGGTCAGTGCGGCGAAGTAGCCGTAGACCACCGTCGGTATGCCGGCGAGGACCTCCAGTATGGGCTTGACCACGCGGCGCACCGCCGGCTTCGCATACTCGGAAAGGTAGATGGCGATCATGAGCCCGATGGGCACTGCAACGAACAGTGCAATGCCGGATATCAGCAGCGTACCGGCGAAGAGTGGCACCGCGCCGAAGGCCCCGGAAGAGCCCACCTGATCGGCCCTGATCGCCGTCTGGGGGCTCCAGTTCAGCCCGAACAGGAAATCCGCGAACGGCACCTGGCGGAAGAACCGGATGGCCTCGAAGGTCACCGACAGGAGGATGCCCAGCGTCGTCAGGATGGCGACCATCGAGGCGGCGATCAGCGCCACCTTGATCGCCAGTTCCACATGGTTGCGGGCACGGAACTGCGGCTTCAGCCGCCCCCAGGCCACGGCAAATCCCAGGAAGGACACCGCGATGATCAGGCCCGAGAGGATCCTCCGGGACGCCGCGCGCAGCTCCGTGTAAAGCCCGGCAGCGACCTCGAACTCGGCGCGGCGGCTCTCATCCACCATCTGGCCCGCGGCAAGGTTACGGATATCGTTCAGCGTGAGGCTCAGCTGGGCCTCCGGCTGGTTGCGGAGCGCCTCGGGCAGGGAATCAATCACCCGGCTCGTGATGAGCGTGTCGCTAAGAGCCGCCCAGGCGAGCAGGACCACCAGGCCCGGGAGCACGCACCAGAGGGACGCGTAGTAACCGTGGTACTTGGGCAGCGAGTGCAGCTTCCGGGCGGCCCCGGGGGGGCCGCCGATGGCAATGGCTCGCCGCCTTCCGAGGAAGAAGGCGGCGAGCGCCATCACAATCAGGATCAGGGCGAGCGTGGTCAGGCGCATCTGCTGCGGATCACCATGGTTTTCTCGACATGAAGGCGGCGGCCCGCACTGGCAGGCCGCCGCCCCCCTTGAGACTCAAAGCCGTCCGGCCTCGGGGCCGGTCCGGTCACTTCACGGGCGGCATGCTTTCCAGGTTGGCTACCCGCTTCACCGTAGCCTGGTACTCGGCTGGCGGCAGCGGTACCAGGCCCCGGTCGGCGAGGTAGCCCTCCTCACCCATGGCCTTCTGGCTCGTGAACTCGGCAACGAATTCCTTGATGCCCGGGATTGCGCCAATGTGGGCCTTCTTCACATAGAAGTACAAGGGCCGGGACACGGGGTACTTGCCACTGGCGATGTTCTCGAAGGTCGGGACCACACCATCGACGACGGAGCCCTTCACCGAATCCATGTTCTGCTCGAGGAAGCTGAAGCCGAAGATGCCTACGGCATTCTTGTTGGCCTTCAGCTTCTGGACGATCAGGTTGTCGTTCTCGCCGGCCTCGACGAAGCGGCCGTCCTCGCGGATCGTGTGGCAAACCTGCTTGAACCTGTTCTCGTCCGTGTCCTTGATGGCCTTGATCCAGGAGAAGGTCTTGCAACCGCCCTCCATGGCCAGTTCGACGAAGGCATCCCGCGTGCCTGAGGTCGGCGGCGGGCCCAGGACCTCGATCGACTGGGCAGCCAGCTTCGGGTTGACGTCCTTCCAGGTCTTGTAGGGATTGGGGACCAGCGTCTCGGTCCCGTTGGGATTCGGGACCTGCTTGGCCAGGGCGAGGTAGACATCCCGCAGGGTCAGGGGCAGCCCGGCGGCCGCCTTGGACTCGGCCAGCACGATGCCGTCGTAGCCGATCTTCACCTCGACGACTTCCTTGACGCCATTCGCCGCACACATGGCCAGTTCCGTTGCCTTGATGGCCCGGGAGCTGTTCGCAATGTCGGGGTGCTGGACCCCCACGCCGCCGCAGAACAGCTTGATGCCGCCACCGGAACCCGTGGACTCCACCTTCGGGGTCTTGAAGCGGCTGGTCTTGCCGAACTGCTCGGCTACGACCGTGGAAAAGGGATAGACGGTGGAAGATCCGACGATGCTGATGTAGTCGCGCGCGGCCTGGGCAGATGCCGGACCGGCGGTGACGCCGGCAAGAACGGCCACGGCAAGCAGGCCGGTAAGCGGGGAAATGTGCTTCACGGAGACCTCCAGAGGAGAATTGGACGGTAGGGTTTCAACGTGAGGCAGCTTATGTCCGTAATGTTAAGGAATTATTTCAGGCTGCCCGCCCATCTCAGCCGGAGACCGGCCGATCGCCCTTGGCAGCCTCGAGCTCCTGGCGCACCGCCTCCCGCTCCGTATGGCGGATATCCCGGCCGTGGACGAGGTAGACCACATACTCCGCGATGTTCTTGGCGTGGTCGCCGATCCGCTCCAGGGCCCGGGCCACCCAGCTCACGTCCATGAAACGACGGATCGTCCGCGCGTCCTCCATCATCAGGGAAATGCACTGGCGGGTGATCTGGTCGTACTCCTCGTCAACCAGCTTGTCCTCCTCGATGACGGCAAGGGCGTCGTCCACGTCCATCCGGGAGAAGGCATCCAGCGCATCGTGCAGCATTTCCTGGACATGCTCACCCAGCGCCTTCAGTTCCGTGTAGGACGCGTAGGGTTCCCGGTCGGTGGCCAGGTGGGATGCCAGGTAGCCGATCTTGGCGGCCTCGTCTCCCACCCGCTCGAGGTCCGTGATGGTCTTGATGACCATCACGATCAGTCGCAGGTCGGCAGCGGCCGGCATCCGGGTGGCGAGCAGCTTCCGGCACTCCTCGTCGATGGTCACCTCGAGCTTGTTGATCTTGTGATCGTCGTTCGACACCCGGAGGCCCATGTCGCTGTCCCCGGAGATGATCGCCTCCACGGCGGTATCCAGGTGCTGCTCGACGAGGCCGCCCATCCGCAGTACTTCGCTGCGCAGGTGCTCGAGTTCGGCATTGAAGCGCCGGGAGATGTGGTGGCTGAAGCTTTCGGATTCCATGGCTGCTCCTTGACCCGCGGGCGTGAGGTCGGGGTTGGAAGACGGAAAGAGTATCAGGATAGGGCGAGCCGATCCCGCGGAAAATGGCAGACGAAGGTGCTGCCCTGGCCGAGCCTGCTCTGAATCTCCAGCTCGGCGTCGTGGCGACGAAGCGCGTACTTGACGATCGCCAGGCCCAGGCCGGTCCCGCCCCGCTGCCGCGCCCGTCCGCCATCCGCCCGGTAGAACCGCTCGGTGACCCGGGGAATATCCTCCTCGGCTATGCCAATGCCCGTATCCTGCACGGCAAGGTGGCCGCCATCAGCGTCGACGGTCCAGCGAATGGTGATCTCGCCCTCCGGCGGGGTGTAGCGGACTGCGTTGGCAACGAGGTTGGACACCACGGACTGGAGTTCGGTCTCCTCGCCGAGCAGGTTTGCGGGGCTCTGCAGCTCGATCCCGATGGTGCCCGGATGGTCAGGTAGTGCCAGCGCTTCCTTCCTGGCGGCTGCGATCATGGCCGCCACGTCAACGACCCGGTCCTTCGGGACCGACTGACCGGACTCCAGCTTGGATAGCTGCAGCAGGTCCTCGACCAGGCGGCGCATGCGTACGGCCTGGTCCTGCATCACGTTGATCGGCTGGTTCCAGCTGTCCGGAATCCGGTCGTCCTCGGCCAGCGCGTCCAGGTAGCCCATGATGACGGTAAGCGGGGAGCGGAGTTCATGGGAGGCGTTCGCGACGAAGTCCCGGCGGACCTTCTCGATCTTCACGCGCTGGCTCACATCCCGGATGAGCAACAGGGTCTGCTCCGGACCGTAGGGAATCAGGCGGCACGACAACCACGTTTCGCCACCCGCGGGTGAAGGAATATCGACGGCCTGCCGCTCCGCCGGGTTGTTCAGGTAGTCCACGAAATCCGGATAGCGCAGCAGATTCTCGAGCCGCTGGCCGCGGTCCCTGCGGTTCTTCAACCCGAGAAGGACCCGCGCGGCCTGGTTATAGTTGATGATCTCGTGGCGGGCATTGAGGATCACGCCGCCATCCGGAAATGCCTCGGTGGAGGCGCGGAGCTCCTTCACCAGCTTCCGGAAGCGCTTGCCACGGCGCTTCACCTTGCTCTTGATGAACTGGATCTTCGCAAATACCGGCGGCCAGGCGCCGTTACCGTCGGGAATCTCGGCAATCTTGCCCGTGGCCAGCCAGCGTTCGAGCCGGTAGAGATTATAGAGCTGCCAGGCCAGGAGGCCGAGGGCCATGGTCAGGACACCGAGCGTGGTGCGATCGTAGAGAAAACCCACGAGGCCGCCGGCGACGAGGGCGGCGCCATACGAGAACAGGGTCCAGGTCCAGACCTTTGGCATCGTTCAGCGCGTGGAAAAGCGGTAGCCGGCGCCCCTGACCGTCTGGATGTAGCCATCCACCTGGAACTCCTCGAGGACTTTTCGCAGCCGACGCACGTGTACATCCACCGTGCGCTCCTCCACGTAGACGTTCTGTCCCCAGACCGAATCGAGCAGCTGGGTGCGGCTGTACACCCGGTCTGCGTTCTCCATCAGGAACTTCAGCAACCGGTACTCCGTGGGCCCCAGGCCGATTTCGCGCTCGCCGACGAACACGCGGTGACTGACGGGATCGAGGCGCAGTTCACCGGCAATGAGCGGTTCGTCGGACGGGGGCGCCGCCCGACGCAGGACCGCATTGATCCGGGAAAGCAGTTCGCGCGGGGAAAACGGCTTGGTGATGTAGTCGTCGGCGCCGCCGTCCAGCCCCAGGATCTTGTCGCGCTCTTCCGCCCGGGCCGTCAGGAGGATGATGGGCATCTCCCGGTTGGCCTCTTCCCGGCGCAACGTCCGCGTCAGCTCGAGACCGCTGGAATCGGGCAACATCCAGTCAACGAGCAGGAGATCCGGACGGGAATCCGCGATCCGCAGGCGGGCGGTCGAGCAGTCCTCGGCCTCATCCACCTCAAACCCCGCCCGGCTGAGGTTGAAGGCGATCATCTGCCGGATCGCCGCCTCGTCCTCAACCACCAGAATCCTGCGTGCGCTCATGCTGTTCCGTCACAATGGTGTTGCGGAGTATTGCAACAGGCTTTTATTACAAAGCGGTTACGGGCTCAACCGGGACCGGCCGGATTGTGACACCGGGGACGGCCGCGAGGGGCCGGATTACCCGAAACGGTAACCAAAGCCCCGAACGGTCTGGAGCAGGTTCTCGCAGGAGTGAGGTTCCAAGGCCGCCCGCAGCCGGCGGACGTGGACATCCACCGTGCGCTCGCCAATGCCATTCCGGCGCCGCCAGACATTCTCCAGCAGGTGACGCCGGGCGAGAACCCGCCCCGGGTTCTCCATGAAATAGGCCATCAGCCGGAACTCGGCGGGCGCCAGCTCGAGTTCCCGGATACCCACGGTCACCTTGTGGCCCAGCTTGTCGAGCCGCACGGGACCGACTTCGAGAACACTCTCCCGGGAAGGCGCGGCCGGGCGCCGCAGGGCCGCGTTGACCCGCGCCAGGAGTTCCTCCTCCCGCACCGGCTTGGTCAGGTAGTCGTCGACGCCGCTGTCGAGGGCGTTGGCCACCGCGCTGGCGTCGTTGCGGCTGCTGAGCATGACCACCCGGGTGAGCCGGCCGTTGGCATGCTTGCGGACGTAGTGGGCGAGCTCGAGGCCGGACATGTCACGCAGCATCCAGTCCGTGAGGACCATGTCGAAGGAACGTTGCTCCAGGCGATCGACTGCCGTCGTGGCATCGCTCGCGCAGACGACCTCATGGCCGACGGCCTTCAGGCGATCGCGGACCCATTCCCGGTCATCGGTATTGCCGTCGACGAGAAGAATGCGGGTCACGGTCAGGAATCACGCGCCTTGGACGGGAACCTGGATCGTCGGGGGCCTGCGTTGCAGCCCCTTTACGGGCGTATTGCTGTTCTGTTACAGCCGGCTCGAGTGCATCGACTGACGAGTTCGCTTCGGGCCCGAAGAGCTCCGCACCAACCTGCAGGGCCCGATGGCGCAACTGGACCAGTGACGCAGCGATCAGCTGGCGAAGCCTCTGTACATGGGTATCGATGCGCAGCGCATCCGGCTGCTCTTGCAGCAGGATTTCGAGCAATTCCAGATCCTGGGCATGACCGAGCAGCGACGCCAGTTCGCGCAATCGCGGGCCGATCGTGAGGGCGCGAGCGGGAGCAAGTTTGGCCAGCAGCTGGGTCTGGTTGGCGGCGTACTTAACCTGGCGGCGCCAGGCGTGATAGCCCGCGGCCGGTGAGCCGGCATCGAGGGCCGCAAAGCCGGCGACACACCGCTGCCATTTGCGGTCCGCCCCTCGCCGCAGGTCCCGGCGGCGCAGATCCGACGACGGCAGCCCGGCGAGCCGGCGGTCGGCATCGCCCAGCAGGTGGCAGGCCAGTTCGATCTGGTCGCGGAGGTTCGTCCGGTGCGCCTCCAGTTCGCGCACCGCCCGGGCGGCCAGGGACTCGCGCAACATGGCCACCGATTCCGCGAGGCGCGGCTCGGTGACGCCAATCTCGAGATAGTCGAGCGCTTCGACGAGGGCCTCCGCGTCCCGGGCATAGGCGACCCGCTTCTGGATATCCCGGTAGAACGCGTTCTCCACGATGGCCGCGTAGGGCATGGCGGGTTTGAGCAGCTGGGCCACCGCCCGGGCGCGCTTGCAGCCCTGGCGGGCGCGGTGAATTGCATCCGCAGGACTCACCTGCCACTGGGACAGCAACGCCAGTATCCGGGCGTTCTGTTCGCGCAGTACGCGCTGCACGGCCTCACCGGCCGGTTCATCTGGTTCAATGAGGTATGTCACGCTCGTCGCCCGGCCGAATAATTGACTATGCTCTCGCCGGCTTCCACTTTCAGTCTAACATCGGAGGCCCTGGCACTACGGCCAGGGTCCATTTTTCCATAATAGAATCAAGGATATGGCAAAACAAGGTAAACGCGGCCTCAGACGACTGGTGGACGCCGCCGGGTACTCGGCTGCCGGGCTCTCCGTGGCCTGGCGTGGCGAGGAAGCCTTCCGCCAGGAGGTGGTGCTGGCCGTAGTCCTGGTGCCGCTGGCCCTGTGGCTCGGGCAGTCGAACATGGAGCGACTGCTGCTCGTGGCGTCCTGGCTGATCGTGATGATCGTGGAGATCCTGAACACCGCCGTGGAAGCCACCGTGGATCGGATTGGCGATGAGCCGAATCGGTTGTCGGGTCAGGCCAAGGACCTCGGGTCGGCAGCCGTGTTCCTCAGCCTGCTCCTCGCGGTGCTGGTGTGGGGCACGGTGGCCTGGGAGCGCTTCGGGACCTGACGCCGGGCTGTCAGGCCAGCAGTCGGTTCATCAGACGGCGAAGAACGCCAGGCTCCCGGCCGCCAGCAGCCAGCCGAGCAACCCGCCAGCCAGCACGTCGGTCGGATAGTGCAGGCCAAGGACCACGCGCGACACAGCGACACTCGCCGCGAACGGCACCACCAGCCAGAGCAGCCCGGGATAGTAGTGCGCCAGCATCACGGTGAAACTCACCGCATGCAGCGTGTGACCAGACGGGAAGCTGTAGCGGTCGAGCGGCAGCACCAGGGCGCGGACACCCCGGTGCGAGTGAAACGGCCGCTCCCGCACCAGGCGCTGCTTGAGGAACTTGTAGATCGCTACACCGGCCAGTCCGGTCAGGGCCATGTGCAGGGCAGGAACGACGGCGCCGCTGCCGAACAGCAGCGGCAGGATGGCCAGCAGGGTGTACCAGGCGACGCCGTCACCCAGCCGACTGACGGCTGCAAAGTAGTTCCGGACCAGGGGGAACCGGGCTGTCGCGTTCACCGGCAGGCACAGGCGCACTTCCAGGCGATCGAGCCGTGCAAACGCGGCGGGGAGGGTGGAGTCCAGCATCCGTGCAACACTCCGTCGGTAGGGCCGACGGGAGCATCATTGGGGACGCTGCTGACAGATTCCTGACAGTCTCTTGAAGCTTTAATGACAGACTGGAAGCTGTTGTTTTTACTAATGGTAGATCCGCGGGTCGGCGCTCCTACGGACCCGCCGCCCCGGCTTGCGGCACCTGCAGCGCGTCGACCTTCTGGCGATACTCCTCCACGGCATTCTCCACCTCGATGCGCTTGAGGCCGGTGAAGGGCTCCGCCTGGGCGAGGGCACCAAAGCAGCCCTTCTTCTCGTAGCGATCCAGTGCCTCATTGGCGATACCGGCGAGCTGCACATTCCTCTGGGCGCAGACCTTCAGCCCCTGCCCGTCTGCCGCCGCCTGCCGGGCCAGCTCGTTGCGCTCGGCCTCCACCTTGCGGAGTTCTTCGGCAAGCTCCTTGTACTTGCTCACCACCTCGTTGAGGCGCGCCTCCGTCGCCTCGATCCGCGAATTGAAGGACTGCTGGCCCGCTTCCGCCCGGCTCACCTTGAATTCCGCCGTCCCGGCCCGGCGAGTGAGCGCTTCCTTCTCCGTGACCAACGCCCTGGCATCCTTCTCGAGCCTCGCCACCTGCTCCTTGAGTCGGGCGTTCTCTGACTGAAGGGCCGTGCGCTCGCCGGCCAGCTGCTGCACCTGTTGTTGCAGGCGCGCACTGGCGTCGCTGGCAGGACGACGGGCCTCCTGGCCGACGGACGCCCCGGAAGACAGCAGCATTACCACGAGCATCGGGAGCCATCCGCGCATGGTGATTCTCAGAACTTCCCGTTGAGATCGAGCTGGAGGACATCGATGCCCAGGGCAGGCCCGTCGATCTCGTCAGCTGACAGATACCGAAGGCGGGCCCAGGTGTTGTTCGTGATGCCGAGTTCACCGCCAATGATGAAGCCCTCAGCGTCGGTGCCGCCCCGGTGAATGTCGGAGTCGGTAAAGGCGTCGAGCAGGGCGTCGCGCTCGGCATAGTGATATGCCACGAAGGCCCGCCAGGCCAGCGGTCGCGCGATCTCCGGGTTGCCAATCCGGAGCTCCAGCCGCCAGGCGTCGGCCTTCTCGGGCACGAACACCCCGGTGCGAGCCAGGATGTCAGTCTCGTCATAGCCAAGATTGGTGACGTAGTTCGCAGCCATATCCAGCACGAGGTCGGGCCGCAGGGTCCAGGAGGCCAGGGCACTGATGTCAAGGAGGTTGTAATCCGCGGCCAGGGCAAACAACTCCGTGTCCGGGTCCGTGTCGTTGCGGATATCGAAATAGGTATTGCCCTTCTGGACGAAGTCCGGTGCAGTGTAGTCAAGGAGGCTGCTGTCCGGGGCATTACGCTCGCCCGCGATGTTCTGATAGGCGTAATACCCGGCCGCCAGGCTGAGCCGCACCTCCGGGACAGGATCCAGCTCGTAGCCCAGCTGTGTGGCCAGCAGCCACTTGTCATCCTGCGACAGTTCCACTTCCTGGATGGGATAGGCGCCGGCAGTGGCGAAGAGCCCCCGGGCCTGCCGGGCCTCGCCCGCTACCTGGGGATTGTTCCAGGCGTACTGGAGCGTGAAGCCGTTGAAGCGCACGTCGTTGTCCCAGACCAGCTCCGTGGACTGCAGCGGGTTCGGCGTCCGACCTGCCCAGAACTGCACCTGGTGGTGCCGTGCGGCTGGAGACGTTCCCAGCCGCAAATAGGCTTCTTCGAGCAACAGGGGGAAGGTCCGGTCGAAGTCCCCCAACGCCTGGTTACGCGTCACCGGATTGGCCTGGTTACCGGTGCCAAAGCGAACTGAAGCGAGGGCATTCGGCGCGAGATCGAACTGGGCGCCAAAGTTCATCTTCAGCTGGTACCGGTTCTGGTCCTCGGTGGTATTCAGGTATGCATCCGGACCAGCCTTGCCAATGCCACCCGCGTCATTGATGGCCTGGAAGTCGGGGTAACTGAATGGCTCGTTGCCATCGGCATAGGCCGTGTACTCGCCCCGGACCCGGATGTCGCCGGACCAGCGGGCGTTGCGCACCCAGGACGGCAGGGCCGCCGGAACCCCCCAGCCCTCCTCCAGTGCCGCCTTCTTCACGTCCGCCACGACGCTCGCCTGCACGTCCTCCTTCACCTGGGCGGTGATCTCGTCCTGCACGACCCGGGGTACGTAGGTGACGCGCACGTCGCCTGGCGCGGCGACATCGGCGGAAGCCGTTGCCGACGCCTCGGCGCTGGCCTTGCGCTGGGCATCGGCAACCAGCTGCTGGGCGGACTCCTTCGAGATCAGCCCCTGCTTCACCATGGCGTCAAGCAGGTTGACGACCGTGTTGCGCAGGACCGCCATGTCCGAGCCGGCCTCCTCTGCCACTGCATTGAGGCTGGCAGCCGCCAGCAGGATTGCCGAGCAGGCGATGATCTTGGTTCTCAGTGTCATGACGAATCCGGGTTGGGTGCTGGTTGAAGGAATGACAATCAGATGCGGCTGACGATGCGCAGCCGCACGGGCTGGGGCAGGCCCGCGGGGGGAAGCTCCGACACGCGACCCAGGGACTCGAGGGCGGCGACCAGGTCCCGGTCCAGGGCGGCGTCGCCCGTCGAGCTCGCCACCTTGAATTTCTCTATGCGCCCATCCGGAGCAAGCCACAGCCGGACCACGACCGAGTAGCGGTCACGGCGGATGTCGCGGATCTCCGCCAGCTTGTCGATGAGATCGCCCTTCAGGACCTGGCCATACCAGCTGTACTGGTCGCTGCTGCCGGCACCGAGCAGGTCCCTCCCCCCTTTCCGGCCAAGCAACCCGAAGCCGTCTGCACCCGCGACGCCCTCCGCATCCAGGCCCAGCTGATCGCCGGCGGGAGGCAGGTCCGCCGCCGCAACTTCAGGTTCCGGCTCGTCGGGCTCCGGGACGTCGACCTCCTCCGGCACCGGCGGTGGCGGTGGCGGGGTCTCGGGCGGCGGTGGTGGCCGGATGATCTGGACCTGCTGGACCAGCTTCTTCGTCGGTGCGGCAGTGTCATCCATGCTGCTGACGACCAGCCAGCCCAGGGCGCCGACCAGGGAGATGACGGCCAGGGAGATGGCAGCAATGGGCAGGTAGCCGCGCAGGACGCTGGTGGCCTTGCGTGAGCCCTGGTTCCCGCCCTGCTCCTGCCTGCCGCCGTCAGCCATGCCCTGCTACTTGACGACCCGCTGGGTCACCAGGCCCAGCTGCGTGATCTCGAGTCGGCCGAGCAGGTCGAGCACGTCCACCACACGCTGGTAGGCGATCGTGGAGTCGGCCTTCACGATCACCGGCAGGTCCGGGTCAGCCGCCCGGTACTGGCCCAGGAGACTCTCGAGCTCCGAGAGGCTGACCGGATAGGTATCGAGGTAGATGGTCCCGTCCGCGGCAATGGACACCGCCTTGGTCTTGGACTCGGCCAGGCTGGGCGCAGCGCTCGCCTTGGGCAGGTCCACCTTGATGCCCTGGACGGTGGCCGTCGTCAGGATGATGAAAATCACCAGGAGCACGTAGGCAAGGTCGAGCATGGGCACCACATTGACCTCGTCGTAGAGCTCGCCCTCGTCCTGGATCTCGGCCATCGCGCAGCCCTCAGCTGTAGCGCTCGGCGAGCTTGGTGACGAACTCGTCGATGAACACGCGGTTGTCGGCCACCACTTCCTTGATCTGGGAGGTCAGCCAGTTGTAGCCAAAGAGCGCGGGAATCGCGACGCCCAGGCCGGCTACCGTCGCCGCGAGCGCCGCCGCGATGCCGGGGGCAATGGAGTTCACGTTCACGTCGCCCGAGGCGGCGATGGCCGCAAAGGTGATCATCACGCCGACGACCGTGCCAAGCAGCCCGAGGAAGGGGCCGCCAGCAATGGCCAGCGTGAGCAGCACCATCTGGCTGTTGATCTTCTGGGTCTCGCGGACGTTGGTGGCGTCGATCGTGGCCCGGATGGCGTCCAGGGCCTGCGGGCTCAGGGTTTCCGCGCGGGCTGCGCCGGCACTGCCGGCGAAACGCAGCTGCACCTGCTGGATACCCGCATGATAGAGGTGGTAGATCGTCGAGCTCTGGTAATGTTCGTGGGAGCCGGACAGCGCCTGGAGGACGTTGTGCTCCTCGGCCGCGGGATCCTCCTCGGCATCGAGACTCGCCAGATTGGCCGTGCTCACCCGCCGGAAGTCGGTGACGAACGCCAGGTTGTCCTTCTTCACGCGACGCACCGTCAGGATCTTGGTGATCATGATGATCCAGCTGGCGATGAACATCAGGACCAGGATGACGATGACGATCCAGCCATCCAGAGTGACGTTCTGGAGGGTGATGAGGAAGTAGGACGGCTCGCCACCCGATTCCCTCGCCGTGTCCTCGCCATAACGGACCAGCTTGTCCTCCTGGCCCTGGTTGGCGAACTGCACCCTGATCCAGTCGGGGGAACGGGCCGTGTTGGCGATGGTCAGTTCGTCCAGCTGCCCCGTGAAGAAGCTGCCGCCGGACGCGCTGGCCCCGACGGTGAGCGTGCCGCCGGCCTCGGCGAACTGGGAGTCGATGCCGGATACCTCGCGACCGTCCAGGTAGAGGGTCACCCTACTGGCGCTGATCACGGCCGTCACGAGACCCCAGCCACCAGGTAAAAGTGAGGCCGCGCGCTCGGTTTCCACGGCGGCGATGCCATCATTCACGCGAACATAGGGAGTGAGCCCATTGATCCCCAGTCGCACGGAGGGTCCCGCCGGATCAGCCAGTTCGACGAGCACCGCATCGGCCTGGGGCGACTCCGGAACGTTGACCCAGGCGGAGATCGTGAACCCCCGCTCCGGCAACAGGCGGACCGTGGACGACCCGGCCAGCTGGATGCTCTCCGCACCGTTGAAGCGCACCCCCGCACCGATCACCGAGCCGGGATTGCCCAGGGCCGTGGCCAGGGTGGGCTGGTTGCCGTAGCTGGAGGCATCCTGCACAGGCAGGCTGGCGAAGTGCCAGGCCAGCACCTGGTTCACGTCGTAGGTGGCCCCGGAATCCGACGCCGGTGGTGCGTCCGGATTGCCGTAGTACATGTAGATCGTGTCGCTGGTCCCCGGCGCCAGCACTGGAACCTTCACCCAGATGAAGGCCATGCCGCCCGTCGCATCCCAGGACTCCACGTGGAAGGCGAGCGGTGTCTTGTCGTCGCCGGCGATGAAGCGAACGTCGGCGCCATCCGGCCTGGCATCGGCGAAATAGCCGAAGTTACCCAGGTGCAGCCGGATGAGGACCGCCGCCTCCTCGATGCTGGCACCGGTCCCGGCACCAGCGCCCGTGGCATCGAGCGTCAGCGGCTTGCGAAATGCCCAGTCGCCATTCCACCAGGCGAGGGCGGACTGGGGGATGACCAGTGCAAGGATGACGGCCAGGGCGATTCGGCGGATCAAGACACGGCTCCGGGAAGGACCAAATGAGGAAGACTCATTGCAGCGGCACATTAGGAACGTTGCGTGACAGGAGCATTACGATCCCGTGACGACGGTCTTTCAGCGGGGCCTACGCGCTACCTGCCGCGACGGCGCCGCTCTTCTTTCTCATCCTCATCACCATCACCGAAGCCATCGATGAAGACCTCGAGCCAGCCGAGCGCCTGGTCAGCCAGCGACGCATTCGCATCGCCCTCGCTATCGCCCACGGCGGCGGCTTCTGCCGCATTGGCCACGCTGGAACTGAGGCTGGAGATGCCGGTCAGGCCGGCGGCGGCGCCGGAGTCGGTCGGCACGCCGGCGGAGATTCCGCCCACCTGGATGTTGTCGAGCCCGACCACCTGGGGCGCAGCGATGTTCAGGTTGCCAGCCGCGCCGATGCCGGCATCGCCCGCATTCACCACGCCGGTCGGGGCAATAAGGTCGACGTCGCCGGGTTCGATGTCCTCGCTGGTCAGGATCCCGCGGATGCCGCTGCCGGCGATCGCGTCGGAGAACTCCACGGTCACCTGGCCGTTGGCGTCCACGCGGATCACGGGCGGCGGTGCCGAGATCGCCGACTTGGAGCCACGGCCGGCGTCAATATCGCCGTTGCCGGACCAGATGAGAATGTCCCCGCCCGCCAGCGTGAAGATTCGCGACTGGTTCACCAGCACGTCGCCATCGGAGAAGACCTGCACGCGCCCCGCTCCCTGGGCCACGATGCCCAGGTCGGACGGCTTCTTGCTCACCGGCAGGTTGGCGGGCGGCTGGGCCAGGCCGACGTTCAGCAGGCCGCCCGGCGCCAGCAGGCTGATGTCGCCACCGTCGAGGGTGTAGAGGCGGCTGAAGAGCAGGCTCATATCGCCGGCAAAGGGCTCGCCGACGGGGAAGAGGGTTGCCACCGCCGTCTCGCCGCGGGCAAAGCCGAACGCGCCACGTGGCAGGTTGGCGAGTCGGCCGGAATCCCTGAGCTCCCGGAAGAAGAATTCCTGGATGAGCGGACGTTGCTCCACTGTCCCCAGTTCCCGGTAGCCGGCCACGGCGGAGGTGGGCGTCAGGTCGCTGCGGCCCGTAGCGGTGTTGGTCCAGGCAACCAGCGCGTCCACCAGGTCGACGAAACTCGTGAAGGTGATGCGCTGGTCCGGCGCGAGCGTGGCGAGGTAGGCCTGACGGTCGTCCTGGTCGAGATCCGCGTAGGCGGACCAGACGTTGTCGGGCGTCAGGTCGCTGCGCCCGGTGATATCCGCCACGTAGGCGATCAGGCCGGTACCACCCTGGGGGCCTTCGAGGTAGCGGTTGAACTCCTCGCTGTACTGCCCGCCCCAGTACTTCGAGTTGAACGCGGCATAGTCGGGAGTGCCGCCGAGGCCAGTCCAGACATCGAGGGCGGCCCCGCCGGCAGGCAGCTGCGGGTTCGCGGAGTTGCCGATGGTGGTGATGCCGCGGGAGAACCCCAGGCTCATGTTGCGCCCCGCCAGAACCTGCAGCCGCCCGGGGCCACCCAGCTCGATGCGATTGCCTGACGAGTTCCTGGGGTTGTCGCGGGAATTCAGGTCGATGTCCCGCCCGGCCTGGATCAGGCTGATCTGGCTGGCGCTGGTGTTCTGGCCCGAAAGGGACAGGTCACGGATGTCGCCGCCGGCGATGGCGCGGAACTGCTTGGCGAACTGCCAGGCGCCGCCAAGGATGTCGCCGCCGGCCGCAATCAGCGCTACCGGCTGATCGTCGCCCGTGTGGATTGCGGCATCGGACGACAACGAGACGGCGGCGAGCAGCTGACCGGCGCCCGTGGGCCTGGCTGCCGTGGGCAGCGTGGCCGGATCTGAATCAGACATGAGCAGGGGAACGCTTCGGTCGGACGCCCGGACGGAGCCGGCGGCAATGATCTCGACCTGCCCCCGCGGGGCCGGTAGCAGGCGGACTTCGCGCACCAGCTCGAAGTCACCACTCGCTGCCCGCGCACGCAGGGTCGGGGCACCGACGCCGAAGGCGGTGATCAGGCTGGCAAAGTCGCCGCCCACATTGAGCGCGAAGGCATCCAGGTCATTGAGCAGGCGGAGCCTGCCGCCAACGGCCGTGAGGTCCAGCGCGTCATCCGGCCGCCAGGTGTAGAAGTAGACGGAGGACGGGTTGACCGATGGCACGACCGTGGGATTGAGGATCGCACCCACGTCCAGGTCCTTCCGGGCCGAGACCGAGAGGGTCCCCGCACCGGCGGCCAGCGTCACGCCCAGTTCCGAGAGGTCAGCCGTGGTGCCGAGGGCGACGGAGCGGCCTGCCGTGACGGCGCCATTGCCTTGCCAGATCGAGTAGGTGCCACCGGCCAGGTCGCGGCCGGCGGCCACGCGGAGGCTGCCGCCACCCCAGGTGTCGAAGGCGCCCGGCGTCCCAACCAGGTCGCCACTGGTGGTCGCCACGGTCCCCGAGAGGTTGAGGATGTCCCGTCCCGCCGAGATGTCGAGGGCGCCGCCGGCCAGTGCGGCCACGCCCTGCCGGAAGCGGCCGTAGTCGATGGCCCACTGGGCGCGCCCGCTGGAACCCAGGTTGCGCACGTTCCACCCGCTCAGCACCTGGCCCGGCAGCGTGGCCACGATGTCACGGCCCGCCGCGAGGCTGATGTCACCGCCGTCCCGGGACCAGTTGGCCCGGAACGTGCCGATATTCACGGCCTGGCGCGCGGCGACGCCTGCCGTGTAGACCGTACTGGTCGGTCCGGCAAGCATCAGGTCTCTGGCCGCGGCGAGCCGGATGTCGCCGGTACCCGTGCGGATCAGCAGGCCATCGCCCAGCTCCAGTGAGCCGCTCGCGGGCGTGTCGAGCAGGCGCCCAATTACTCCACCGGGGAGGACGCTGCCCAGGTCTGCTCCCGCCACCAGGTCGAAGGACCAGGAATCCCCGGTCAGCTGGTTCTGCACTGTCCCCGTCTGGGTGAAACCGTCAGACAGGTTGGCCTGAAGCGTCAGGTTGCCCGGCGCCCGGAGGCCGAGGTAGCCCGGCTGGCCATCCCAGCGCCAGTCCGCGAGGTTCCAGGAGTCGGCAAGCGTGAGGTCGCTGTCAGCCAGGACCTCGAGGCCGGGCCGGATCGGGGTCGCGGCGTCGAGCCCGAGCCGGCTGCGGATGCTTGCCGGCGCAATGGCCATGAAGGCATCGAGCAGCGAGCGCAGCGACCCGGTGATGAACGCATCGAGGGTGCTGATCGGGTCGGAGCGCAGCACGGGCCCAATGATGGTGCGAGCGGCGCCCTCGATCGCGGCGCCAAGGCCGGCGATGCGGATGTCGTTCGCCGTGGCGCCGGCCCTGATGAGCAGCTCGCCGCCCGTCGCGCCGTCGAAGCCATCGAGGCGGATGCGGCTGCCGGTCTCCAGGGTGATATCGCCATCGGTACTGGCAACCGTCACCCGGCCGGCGCCCTCGCCCGCCGCACTCGCCCGGGCGTCAACCTCGGCGCCGCTGGCCAGGGTGAGGTCATCCCTCGCGGCCAGCAGCACCGTGCCGCCGCCGGGGGCCCGGGCGTCGATCCGGCCGGCCAGCGTGAGGCTGCCGCCGCTGGCGGCCAGCGTCACTTGCCGGGCCCGGATGGCGTCGCCCGCCTCGACCCGCAGGTCACCCGAGAGCGTCTCGACGGAGCGGCGGCGGCCGAAGCCGCCGGCGTTAAGCTGCTGGTTGAGCCCGGCAAAGCCTGTCAGCGCGCCTGCCGTGAGGGTGAAGCTGCCGCTGCTGCCGGCTGCCGGCCCGGCGCCCGCCAGGCTGCCCTCCAGGCTGACGGTGCCACCGCCAAGGATGCCGAGGGCGCCCGCTCCAGCCGCACCAGTTCCCGAGGACACGTCGATGCGGGAACCGGCCAGGAAGTCCACGCTACCGGCGCGCGCGACCACCTGCACATCGCCGCCCGCCACGTCGACGGTGGCTCCCGCCAGGTTCAGGCGCCGTCCGGACACATCGATGAGGCCCCTCTCGCCGAGTTCCACTCTGTCGTCGGCCGCGAGGCGCACCCGTCCGGCCGGGTACAGCAGCTGCGTGTCGGCCACGATCCGACCGGCGCTGACCTCCAGCGCCGCGCCGACCGGCGCGGCGACCACGGTCGGCGGCATCACTACCGGTGTCGCCAGTTCGACCGTGCGGCCGGCCGCGACAATCTCCAGTTCGGAGCCGGGTGTGCCGCTGATGAACGGCGTAGACAGCACGAGATCGGCGCCGGATCGCAGGCGCGCTTCGCCGCTGGCGGTCGTGCCCCGGGTGGCACCCAGGGAAACGGTGGCAAAGCCCTCCAGCGCCACGTCGCCGCCGCCAAGAAAGAGGCGGTCGGCCGTCAGGGCGAGCGTTCCCGGGCCGGTCGCGGGCTCACCAGCCAGGGCCGGGCCGGAGTTTCGCAGCGTCAGTTCCGCCGCCGCAAAGGCGGCGCTGCCGCCCATGGTCCGGACCACCGGTGCGTCCAGCGTCAGCCGGTCCGGCCGCTGCCCGACGTTGCCGAGGGTGACGGCACCATCGACCTGCAGTTCCTCCCGCGCGCGCAATGCCACTTCCGAGGCCCGGCCCAACGCCAGCAGTGCGTCCCCATTCAGTGCGAGGCCATCCACAACTGCCGATTGTTCCGCGCCAAGGACGATCCGCCGGGACCCAAGCGCCAGGGCCGCATCACTGCCCAGGTCGTAGCTGCCGAACGAGCGCGCCGTGGCGCCGGCGTCGACAGTGATGGAGCCGGCGGCGCCGAGGGCGGCACCGTCGCCAATCAGGATATTGCCCGCGGCCACCGCGCCGGCTGCGCGTTCGACCTGCACCGGCCCGTTGCGCGACACACGGACCAGGGCACTGCCCCCTGAGCCGGTGATCAGCAGCGCGCCGCCGACTTTGGCCGTGGCGGCACCGCTGCTCCGCACGCTTGCGTTGTCGCCAATGGTCACCTGGTCTCGCGCCACCAGCAGGTACTCGCTGCCAGACAGGCCGAGGCCGCCAGCGACCTCCACCGTGCTGGCCACCGGAGCGATCTCGGTGCGCTCCGCCAGGACGGTGCGGGTACCACCGAGCAGCACGCTGTCCGCCGCGATCCGGTTGAGCAAGCTGGCCGCGACTTCGACGATGCCGTCCGCGACGGCGCCCACCGACTCGACGATCCGCAGGCGCCCGGCACTGAGATCCAGGCGACCCCCGCGGCCATCATCCTCCGGCCTGGCTGGATCACCGCGGTCGGCGTCGAGCCGCAGGGTGCCCCCCAGCGCGAGCGTATCGCCGACGAGTAACTGCAGGCTGCCCGCATCCCGCGCCACGGGCGGCACCGGCTGGTCGACCGCCGCCGCCTTGCCACTGAAGAACGTGTTGCCGTAGCTGTCCCGGTACTCCGCCAGCTGCCGCGCGTAACTGCCAGGGCGGATCGCGAAGCCGGTCGTCCTGCTGTCAGCGATGTCGGTACCCGCGATCATCCGGACGCCAGCGACGACGGGCGTGCCATCCGGCAGGCCCGCAACCTGACTGGCACCGAGATCCTGCACGCCCGGCACGACCTCGACGAGCACCGCGCCGGGCAGCAGCGCGTAGCGCGCCGGCAGCAGCGCGTACTCGCCGGCCGCCAGCAGCCCCGGCACGCCCGCAAGGCGAACGCTGTCGCCGGGTTTCAGGCCGGAGCCCGCGTACTCCTGGGTGTCATACGCCGCGAACGCGCTTCCGCCCGGCAGCACGGCGTAGAGATTCGGGTTCACCCCCGGCGCCAGCGCGTCCAGTGAGCCGCCCGGACCCGGCAGGAACTCGTAGGCGTAGAGGTCGCCGCCACCCGAAAGGTCCACCACCGCGCCGTCGGCAACGCTGATCGCCTGCCCCTCGAGCCGCACGCGCTTGTCGGGCGGCGCCGCGATATCCGGCGTGAGGCCGGGCACGGACTCGTAGGTCCAGCTGGTGCCACCGGCGACGCGCCCGAAGGGCAGCAGCTGGCCCCCGGCGGCCGTGGACGTGAGGCTCCCGGCCGCGAGCGTCAGGCTGTCCCGGGCGAGGAATTCGACCTGGCCCAGCGGCGCGCGGACGGCACCGGCCTGGATGATCTCGTCGGCGGCGAAGCGCAGCCTGCCCGCTGCAGAGAGGACAGGTCCGGGCGTCGCGCCGTTGCCGGCGATCCGCAGCACGCCCGGCGTGTCGCCCGCGCCGGTCACGTCCACGCGGAAATCGCTGAAGGTCGTCGGGTAGACCTGTGCTGCCCGCAGGTCCAGGCGCCCGGCAGCGCTGAAGGCACCCGGCAAACTCGTCCCGGCGGACACCGGCAGGCCCGTGGCGCGGATGTCGGTGCGCGCGGCAAGCACGGTGGCACCGAAACCCTGCAGCGACGAGCGGCCAAAGAGGTCGATCAGCCCGGCATCGGCGCGCAGGCTCGCCGTGCCGGATTGGGAGGCAGCGGGCGCGGCGGCTGCCGACAGCCGCGGGCCCAGGGCCAGGTAGTTGGCGGCGAGGGCGACGTTACCGACGCCAGCCGCCGCGCGCAGGTTCGGCGCTTCCAGTGCCAGCCGGTTGCGCACGGCCAGGCTCGTGTCCGTCACGAACAGGATTTCGCCATCTGCCTGGAGCGCAAGGCTGTCGAACCCGCCACTGGCGACGCGCCCGGGATCGAACTCCGCCACGCCGTTGGCGCCGGCACCGGTCGGCGCGTTGGTCACGAGGATCTGCCGTGGCCCCGTCGGGAAGGTCGGCAACAGTTCGGCCCCGGCGTTGAAGCCCCGCAGGCGGCTCACCCCGAGCGACAGGCGTCCGCCCTCCGCGTTCGCGGCGCCGCCTGCTCCGCGCAGCGCGCCGTCAAGGCGCAGTCCTTCGGGGGCAACCAGGTCAATGGCGCCACCGCGACTCGCGACGAGGCTGGGCCGGAGCACGGCCCCGCCTGCCAGGGTGCCGCCCGTGGGCAGGTCGAGTTCGGTGGCGGTGCCCGACACATCCAGTTCGGCGCCCGCGGCGAGTTCGACGCGACCCCTGAGTGCGGACAACGCGATGCTGCCGCCGTCCAGCACCCTGCCCTGGCGGAAACCGGAGTCGTTCGGCGTGAGGATCGCGACGCCGCGGGCATCGAGGCGGCCCGCAGTGCCGACGTAGATGCCCGCCCCGGCGTCGAAGCCTTCCTCCAGGGCCCCAGGCGGGTTACCGAGGCTCGCGACGATCTGGCCTCCCGGTGCGACCACGGAACCGTCGAGCCGGATCCGGCTGGAGGCCGCAAACGCTACCCGGCCCGTGGGTTCCACCTGCACGGTGCTGCCCGCCGCGAGCAGGAGGTCCCCGGCGGTTGCGGGCGTGACCTGGTTGTGAGGCGTCACCGCGAAGGCCACGCTGGCTGCGGGCCGCACATCGGCGGTCGGCAGATAGACGGACGACAGATCGCGCAGGTCGGCGCCACTCCGGACCGACCGGAAGCCGGGATTGAGCGCGAGCAGCGAGATTCGCGGCTCGACCGTGGCGCCCGCGGCGATCGTCAATGGCTCGACGGCCTCGCTGCTGGCATCAGCGGCACGCCCGCCCGAGGCGACGAGACTGAAGCTGGCAAAGCCGCCCTCCTGGAAGAGGCTGGTCGCCACCGTGAACGGGCTGTCACCCGCACCGGGATCGGCGCGCTGGGCGGTGCCGAACGCCGGTCCGGCCCCTGCGACCAGCAGGCGATTGGCGCCAAACGTCAGGCTGCCGCCCTTGCCGAGGGCGAAGGCCGAGAGTTGCAGGCCACTGCCCGTGGCAAGGGCCGCCTGGGGTCCCAACGCCTGCAGACTGAGCGTGCCGCCGCTGCCGGCGGTGAGGCTGCCATCGGCGCCCAGCGCGGCGCCGCCATCGGCCCGGAGCGTTACGCCACTGCCGAGCGCCAGCTCCCCGCCCAGGGTGGACACCTGGAGATCGATCCGGCCGGCGTTGATGAACAGCGGATCCGCAGGTGCGCCACCGGCGATTCCGGGCAGGTCGTTGACCCAGCGGCCGCTGACGTCGATGGCCACGCCGTCGGCCAGGAATACCCCGGGGCGCCGGTCCCCCGACGCGACGGCCCCCGAATTCACGAGCACCGACTTCACCGCAACGACGCCACCGGGCGCGCGGACATTGCCCGCCACGTCGACGACAGAGCCCTGCAACTGCAGGGTGCTGCCTGGCGCGAGATCGAGGTCCGTATCCGCCCCGAGACTGATCACGCCGTTGCTGAACAGTCGGGTGCGCGTGAATCCACCCTCCGTGAGATAGCGGGTCGGCAGTTCAAGGCGCTGCCAGGTCTCTGGCAAGGGCGCACCAGGAGTCACCGTGACGGGGACGATGCCATTCGTGAAATTGATGGACGGTGCGCGATAGTCCGGCAGGTCAAGGCCGGATCCGTCCGGCAGGCCGACGATCAGCTGCCCACCGGCGGGTCGCGTCTCCGCGGTGCGCTGGAACACGGAGGTGCGCACGCCCCCGAGCAGGTCGCCATTCACGACGAGCTTCGGAGCCACGAACTGCACGGTGCCGGCATCCCGGCCTTCCACGTAGCCGGGCCGGTAGAGGGCGATGCCGGGCGTAGCGCGCGTCTCCACGACGCCCCACTTGGTGTACACCACGTCCACCGTCGGGTTGCGCACGCCCTGGTAGATCCGGTCCGGGTCCGCCCTGCTGATATCGACCCCCCGGCCATCGGCCGTGACCACCCGGGTGGTCTGCAGGACGCCGCCCCGGTAGTTCACGGCGCCGCCCGAGACGTCGATCGTGGCCCCCTCGGCGAGGACCACGTCCCCGCGGGATACCAGGCTCACGGTGCCACCGGCCGAGGTCCGCTCCCGCGCGTCCTGGGGAGCCGATGCCGTGGCGCCCGCCACGTCCGCCAGCGGCGTCCCTACCCGGGAATCCACGATGACCGTCGTGCCCCGCAGGGCGCCGTTCCGCTGGACCGGTGAATCCCGCAGCTCGTTGGAGCGCAGCTCCACCTCGACCAGGTTGCGGGCCAGGTCCACCTCCGCGTCGGAGCCCGCCACGTCAATCAGGCTCCCCGCGGCGAGGCGGATCCGTGACTCCGCATCCGGGGCGAGCGGCGTGTCGCCCGCGGGGCGCTCGCCAGGGTTTGGCAGGGCGGTGATGGCGACCGAGCCACCCGGCACGCGAATCGTGCTGCCGGCCTGCATCTCGACCTGCCGCCCGACCACCTCGACGGACGA
The DNA here is from genome assembly GCA_016789845.1 of Chromatiales bacterium. Taxonomy (GTDB): domain Bacteria; phylum Pseudomonadota; class Gammaproteobacteria; order Steroidobacterales; genus SHZI01. Next base: position 7,092 of record JAEUQA010000030.1, on the reverse strand, counting down.
CAGGGGCTGCGCCTGGTCAGCCACCGCCGTCTTGCCGGCCGTGGCGGCATCGAGGCCAACCTGGGTCAGGCTGCCCGCCCCGAGGGTGACGGCGCCGGCACGGCCCGTGTTGATCGTCGGTGGCTGGGAGCCCGTGCCCTGCACGATCGTCACCGTGTCCCGCGCGAGCAGACGGACCGAGCCGTTGCTCTGCACGGAGGTGGTCGCGGACACGCGCCCGTCCTGGTTCACCGCGAGACCGACCATGGAGACATTGCCCTGGGTGCTGGCGATCTGGCCGGTCGCCTTGTTCCAGGCGGTGCCACCGGCGTCCACCTCGACGAGCAGGCCCCTCAGGTTGGGGCTCTCGCTCGCCTGCAGGTACACCTTCTGGCCGGCGGCCAGGATCACCTGCCCGGAGGGCGACTCGATCCGGCCCGCGTTCTCGACCTGCTGGCCGAGCAGGGCCACGCTGCCTCCGCCGGCAGCGGACGACGTGATCTTCGCGCCCTCCTCGACGACGACCTTCACCGGGATGGGCTGGCCGTCCTCCCCGGTGACGACCTGGCCGCTGGCATCGACGACGAAGACGCGACCGTCACTGCGGAACGCCGGCTTGCCTTGCCGGAGCAGGGCCGGGTTCAGGATGCCGCCGGATTCCGCCTCGGGATCGATGGCCAGACTGGAAGCCACCAGGGCCCCCACGTTCACCTGGGAGTCCTTGCCGAACAGGATGCCGTTCTGGTTGATCAGGTAGATCTGGCCATTGGCGGTCACCGAACCGAAGATCCTGCTCGGGTCGCCCTGGAAGATCTTGTTCAGGGCCAGCGAGTTCGCCCCGGGCTGGCTGAAGTTCACCGTGTTCCCGGCGTCCACGTTGAACTCGGCCCAGTTCAGCACCGCCTTGTCGGTGGTCTGGGTGATGTCCAGTTGCGTGCCGGCGGGATTGGTGACCGCCGTGGCGGCGCCCTGGGTCACCCACACCGAGGGTCCGCCAGCGCAGGTGCCGCCAGCGCAGGGCACGGGCAGTCCGCCGGCCTGCACCGGGGCGCCCGCCAGCACACAGTAGAGGGCGACGGCGAGACTGAGCGAGAGCTGGAAGCGGAGTTCAGAACCCATAGCGCAGCGAGAACAGCAGCCGTTCGTCGCCCTCCCCGGTGACCAGGCCATCCTTGAAGGGCACGGCGAGATCAAGACCTGCGGTCAGGGGATCGGCTACCAGCCGCAGGCCCACGCCGGCGCTCAGGACGGTGATGGCGTCCACCTGGTCCGGCAGCGGGTCGTTCAGCAGCAGGCGGGCGCCCTCGAAGAACCCGTAGCCGTAGAGATTGTCGAGCGGCTTCCACACGCGCGGACCGACGTTGGGGCTCCGCCACTCCACCGAGGCCTGCAGGCCGTAGTCGCCGAGCAGCTCGCCCTCGTAGTAGCCGCGAACGCTGTCCCGGCCGCCCGTTGCAAACTGCTCGTTGGAGATCAGGGCCTGCGGGGTCAGCTGGCCGCGCAGGTCCACCGCGAGCGACGTGCCCCACCAGGGCAGGGCCTGGACCAGCTCGTAGCCGCCCTCGACGTAGAAGTAGTTGGGGCGTCCCTTGAAGCGCTTGTCGGCGAACTCCTGCTCGTCATTACCCAGGCCCCGGATGCCGAAGTTCGCCGTGAGGTCGTAGGTGTGGGTGCGGGTCTCCCGGGGCAGCGTCGCGTTCCAGCCCAGCGACCAGTTCAGGTACGTGATGGGGGTAACGATGTCCTCGTCGCCCTCCTGGTTGAAGCCGATGGTCTCGTCGAAGTCCTTGTAGTCCACGCCAAGCACCAGGCTGTGGAACAGGCCCTCTCCACCCTCCAGCGGCAGGACCGCCCGCGCGCCGTAGACCTCGCCCTTGCCGATCGAACTGATGTCGCCGCCCACGATCGCGATGTCGCTGTCGCTCGACAGCCCGTAGAACGCGAACACCTTGCCGCTCGCCTTGGGCCGGAGCACGTAGCTCGCCGCGATCACCTCGGTTTCGTCCGGGTCCTCCGGCGCCACCTGGTACTGCAGGCCAAAGGAGTGATCCCGCTGCCAGAGGTTGTCGTAGCGCACCGCCGCCTCCAGGCGGCTGTCCGTGGTGTTCGCGGTGTTGCGGTTGTTGATCTCCAGCGAGCCGTTCACGGGCAGCGCGTCCTGAACCTTGACCTCGATCTCCACGGTGCCCTGATCGGCGCCGGGACGGAGCACGGGGGTCAGCAGCCGGTCCGCGGACCGGACATTGAGGGCCCGGAGCTGCGCCTGGAACGCGTCGATCCGGGGCACTGTGCCCGGCGTGGCCTCGGGCAGCTGCTCCCGAATCCAGCCATTGCTGAAGTAGCGCGCGCCAGTAACCTTCAGGCGGGAGATCCGTCCCTCGGTGACGGCGAGCCGCACCAGGCCCCGGTCCACTTCCTGCTCGGGGACGTCGACGAACACCGTCGGATAGCCCGCGTCCCGGTAGGCCTGCTCCAGCGCGCCCCGGGCGGCGTTGACGTCGTCGATGGTCTTGCCCGGACCGAGCTGCGGGTACACGGCGCGCTCGATGGCCAGCGAATCGAGGACGGTGTTGCCCACGACCCGGTATTCCCAGACGTCGAAGCCTGGTCGCGCCGCGCCGGGGGCATCCTGGCCCCGGACGGCGGGCGCAGCGACGCAGGCCAGGGCTGGCACCAGTCGAATCAGGGACAACATCCGGCTCGTCATCGCGCTTCCGGGCTTGCTCATCAGGGCTTGCTGCAGGGGGGAGAACCGTCGCGCCATGCTCGCGGCGGAATGTTTCAGGCACGTTGCAGGGACGTTAGGCGCGACGCCCGAAAAAGAACCGGCGCCCGAAGGCGCCGGTCGGGGTCGTTGTCGGTCGTGAGCCTAGGCGGCGGTGCGCGACTTCAGCCAGGCGCGGCGGGCCAGCGGCACGAGCGCCGTGCCCAGCAGCCAGACAGCGGCGGGAGCAGGCACCACGGTCGTGCTGGAAACCGCGAGGGAGCTGCCGGAGATGTCAACCTTGAGGCCCAGGCTCTCGGGCGTGATCAGCCCGATGTTGGCGAGACCGAACACCACCTTGAACAGGTAGGTGCTCGCATTGCCGGGAGCGAGGTTGGAGAACTGGAAATCCCCCGACTGCCACGTGTCATAGCCGCCATCCAGGTAATTGGACGTGCCCGAGCCCGACGGGTAGGGACCGTAGGCCAGATTGGCGCTGGTCGCCGTGGCGTCGTCCTGATTGAGGTTCGTCACGAGGCCGGTCACCGTCGAGCTCCACAGGCCCTTGGCATTGTTGCCCGGCTGGACTTCCTCGTTGAACGTCTCGCTGCCAGCGGACGTCAGGTACGTGCGCGCACCGGGCTCGCCGGCGATGAGCGCGAAGCTCACGTTGGCCGCGCCCCCGGCGGCGGCGATGAAGCTGGTGATGGACGAGGTGAGCGCAAAGCTGTCACCGGCGACGATGCCGGCCAGCTGCTTGCCCAGGTCGAGGCTGATGGAGTCGCCGTTGCCATTGACGAAGGTGGCCACGACTTCGGAGCCGCCGGGGGTGCCCGGGGTGATGACTGAGGCCTGGGCCGCGCCCGTGCCGATCAGGGCCAGGGTCGAAAGCGCCGCCAGCTTCTTGAGCTGCTTGTTCATGAAAATCGGTTCCTTGTCTGTCTTGTTCGATGGGCCGGAAGACCCTGGCAGAAGGCTAGCGGCTGAATCCGCACTTTATGTGACGCTGGCATGAAGGAAACGTCACAGTCACCCGCGACCAGGATCCGGGTCCGGAAAGTAGGCCGGCGCCCTCACGGGCGCCGGCCTGTGCTGCCTTCCTCGGGCCACAGCACGAGGCCGTCATGCTTACGGGAAGACCGGCAGCGGGTTCTTGCAGTTGCTGCCGCCGCTACCGACACCCTTCGTCGTCCAGCCGACCGGGGTGGCCGGATTGAACGGATCGGTGGGCACCGCGAAGTTCGGCAGCGCGTTGATGCCGTTCAGGCCGGACGCCACGATCTTCGCCGGGTTGCGCACGTTGTTGAGGAACAGCGTCCGGAACTGGCTCCGCTGGGTGGTGGTCGCCCGGGCGGTCAGGTCGGCACGAATCAGCGCGTTCAGGCTCACCACGTTGTTGATGACGTCGCTGTTGGAGTTCAGCGTGGACTCCGCGTACCAGCGATAGGCGCCAACCGCAGCCGTCTGCTGGTTCGGGGCAATCCCGTCGATCTTCAGGTCAACCGCGCCGGGCTTGGGGGCATTTTCGAGGGAATTGATGCCGATCGAGCGGCCCTGGTCGGCCGCCGCGATCACGCAGTTCTCCACGTTGCTCGAGGAACTGTTCTCAACGACCGAGTAGTTCAGCGGAAAGCCATTGGCGGCGTTGTTGGCGGAGTAGCTGGCGTCGACGAAGTTAGCGACCTTCGTGGCGGAGCCGCAGTAGCTGCTGCCCAACCAGACATGGGCGTGACCCGCCTGCGTGCCTGAGGTATTGGTACGGCGGCAGACCTTGAGCCCTTCCGTATCGTCGCCCGCCAGCGGCGCGATGCCCATGGCCGCCTTGATGTCGGCGACAGACTGGTAGTTGCCGGCAAAGATGCCGGCCAGGACCACGGACGAGATGTTGCCGCCGAGTTCGGCGCCCAGCTGCTGGCCGGCCTGGATCGTCCAGGGCAGCTGGTAGACCGGCGCCGCGGTGACCTTGGCGGTCTTGAGCGCCGCCAGCTCCGCAGCCGTGCATTGGACCGGGCCGTTTTCCTTCGCGACTTCGCAACCGAAGACCGGCTCCTCGTCGGAGAGGCCAAAGTCCGGCACCTTGCCGTCGCCCACGCCGTCCGGCGCGGCATAGTCGGCGTCCGCGGTCAGGGTCGGGCAGAGCTGTTCCGTGGCGGGGTTGCCGTCATCGGCGGGACAGGTGCTGCCGTCGATGAACTTGATGGGCTGGGGAACCGCGACCGGGCGAATGCCGAACAACGTGCCGCCCTGGGAACGGGAGTAGAACGCCACCTTCAGGCCGCGGATCGACGTCGGGACCGAGGTGTCGTTCTTCAGGGTGCAGACGTTGATGCGGTAGTTGATGGAGGTCGCATTGTCGATGTAGTCGGCGCGGTCGTTCACGGCCGGATCGCAGAGCTCGGTGGCGATCGCCGGCGGGATGGCACGGGCGGCGGAGGCGCCTGAAATGTAGAAGCTGGCGCTGACGGCGGGGATCGCTGCCTGGGCGGTACCGGCCAGGAGGCCGGCGAGCGCCACGGCCAGCGGGCCGCTGACGTTCTTGATGGTCGATTGCATGGGTGGTTCTCCGTTTTGGGTCAGTGGTTTTTCAATCGTGGAAGCAGGCACTCAGGCAGCCATGCGGCGGCGCATCACGCCGAGCAGGCCCATGGCGCTGCCGAACAGCCAGACGGCGGCAGGCACGGGCACCACTGCGGCCGGCCCGATCTGCAGCGCGCCATTCGCGAGGTTCAGCGTGGCGAAGAGCCCATCCTCGAACGCGGTGAATGGCACCAGGCCGAAGTTGGCCGAGCCGAAGGTGGTGGTGTACAGGTACAGCGGATCGGTTGCGGCGCCCAGGTTCGAGAACTGGAAGTCCCCGGACTGCCAGGTGTCGTAGCCGCTATCCACGTAGTTGGACGAACCCGAGCCGGCGGCGAAGGGGCCGTAGGCCAGGTTCGTCGCGCCCGGGGTTCCATCGCCCTGATTCAGGTCCTGCACGAAGCCGTTCACGACGCCGGCCCATAGGCTCTTGGCGTTGTTGCCCACCGACACGTCGTCCGCGAACGTGGCGCTTGCCGAGGACGTAAGGTAGGTACGCGTGATCGTGTTGCCAGCGATGATGCCGTAGGTGACGTTGGCGGCACCCCCCGCAGCGCTGATGAACCCGAGGACGGCGGCGCTGAGCAGGTAGTTGTCGCCACCGTTGATCTCAGCCACCTGTTCGCCCAGGTCCTGGCTGACGGAGTCGCCGGCTGCGTTGACGAACGTCAGGATGGCCTCGGAACCACCCGCGGCAGCGCCGGAGATGATCGACGCCTGCGCGCCCGTCATCCCCAGCATCGCCAGGGCAGAGACGGTCGCCAGCTTCTTGGTCATTGCTCGCATTGGATATCGTCCTCCTGCTTATCTGATTCAAGCGGCAGACCAGCCACGGCCGCATCCTTCCGCCCCACGTTGTCGCCGCCTGTGCTTCTTGTCTGGCTGCAGCGACAGGCGGCAAGCTACGCGGGCTGCGCGTACCGGCGATGACGGCCGGATGAACAAATCGCCACACTTCCCCGCGGTGCGTTAACCCGAAGCGACCGCAGTGTTCACAGGTTCGTCACACTCACGCCACGTAAATTTCACGGAGCGCTGCTGTAGTCCCTCGCGTTCGGGGACAAGAGCCGCCAGTCGATGACCGCCATCCGCAAGATCCTGATCGTCGAGGACCACAAGCCGCTGCGCAGCCTGCTTTCATTCCTGCTGTCGAACGCGGGCTACGAGACCTTCGAAACCGCGGATGCCATGTCTGCCCTGGATGAAGCCAGCCGCCAGCAACCGGATCTCGTGCTGCTCGACTGGCAGCTGCCGGACATGGAAGGCATCAAGCTGCTGCGGCTCTGGCGCTCGGAAGAGGCCACCTCGCGGATTCCCGTGATCATGGTCAGCGGCAAGGCCGACGAGGGGGACCGGGTGGCGGGGCTCAAGGCGGGCGCCGACGACTACGTGACCAAGCCGTTCGGACGGGACGAACTGCTGGCCCGCGTGCAGGCGGTGCTGCGCCGCGCGGGCAGCCCCCGGCACGCCGATCAGGACGTGCGGCGCTTCGAGGGGCTATGCCTCGACATCCGGAGCCTCCGGGTGACGGCGGGCGAACAGCCGGTGCACCTCGGGCCCATCGAGTTCAAGATGCTGAATCTCTTCATGACGCACCCGGAGCGGGTGCTGTCGCGATCACAGATCGTCGACCGGGTGTGGCGCGTCAACGCCCACGTGGATGAGCGGACCGTGGACGTGCACGTGCGGCGCCTGCGCCTGGCGCTGGAGCCGACCGGCCACGACGGGTGCATCCAGACTGTCCGGGGCGTGGGGTATCGCCTGTCGCGGAGCGATGAGGCCGCGGCGCTAGCCGCGAGCGGTTCGTAGGAGCGCCATCAGGCGCGACCCCC
>JAEUQA010000044.1 GCA_016789845.1 Chromatiales bacterium | reverse complement strand
AAACGCGCCGCACTAATCAGGCATGTCCCCAATTCTCGCGGTACCAGTCGTAGGTGGCGGCGATGCCCTGGCGCAGGTCGGTCCGGGCCCGCCAGCCGAGGCCTGCCAGCCGCGACACGTCCAGCAGCTTCCGGGGCGTGCCGTCCGGGTACTCCGGGTTGAACCGGATCTCGCCCGGGAAGCCGACCACGTCACGCACCAGTTCCGCCAGTTCGCGAATCGGAATGTCGGTGCCCGTGCCGACGTTGAGATGGGAGCGCATGGGCTGGGTCGCCGACGCGTAGCGGTCCTGCGGCAGGGACATTACGAAGAGGCAGGCCTCCGCGAGGTCGTCCACGTGCAGGAACTCCCGGCGCGGCGTGCCGGAGCCCCACAGCTCGACGCTCGCCGCGCCGGCCACCTTGGCCTCGTGGAACTTGCGGAGCATGGCGGGCAGCACGTGGCTGGTCTTGAGGTCGAAGTTGTCGTTCGGCCCGTAGAGGTTGGTGGGCATCACGCTGCGGAAGTCCGTCCCGTGCTGGCGGTTGAAGGACTCGCAGAGCTTGATCCCGGCGATCTTGGCGATGGCGTAGGGCTCGTTCGTCGGCTCGAGCGGGCCCGTCAGCAGGCAGTCCTCGGGCATCGGCTGGGGCGCGTCCCTGGGGTAGATGCAGGAACTGCCCAGGAACAGCAGGCGCGCCGTCCCGGCCGCATGGGCGCACTGGATGACGTTGGCGGCGATCGCCAGGTTGGTGTAGATGAAGTCGGCGGGGTAGGTGCTGTTCGCCAGGATGCCGCCGACGCGGGCGGCCGCCATGAATACGTACTCCGGCCGCTCCCGCTGGAAGAACTCGCGCACCTGCCCGTGTTCCGCAAGATCCACGTCCTGGCGGCCGGGGAGGACGAGGTTGTCGCAGCCGGCGGCCTTCAGCCGGCGGACGATGGCGGAACCCACCATCCCCCGGTGGCCCGCCACGAAGATCCTGGCGGCCTTCAGCGGCGGTGCCGCCAGCCGGTCATTCATGGTGCCTGAAGACCCGGTAGCCTTCCCGGGCGACGAGCGCGTCCCGCTCCGCGATGCTGAGGTCGGCCGCCACCATTTCGCTGACGAGCGACTCGAGCGGGGTGCTTGCGACCCAGCCCAGCTTCTCCCGGGCTTTCGCGGGGTCGCCGAGCAGCGTCTCCACCTCGGTCGGCCGGAAGTAGCGCGGGTCGATGCGGACGATCACGTCGCCGGACTTCGGGCCCGTCGGCGGACCGTCGTTCCGGGCCACCCGGGCCACCTCGTTGACGCCGGTGCCTTCCCACGCCAGCGTCATGCCGAGCTCCCGCGCCGCAATCTCGATGAAGTCGCGGACGGAGCGCTGCTTGCCGGTGGCGATCACGAAATCGTCCGGCTGGTCCTGCTGGAGAATGAGCCACTGGGCCTCGACGTAGTCCCGGGCGTGGCCCCAGTCCCGCAGGGCGTCCAGGTTGCCCAGGTGGAGCGTGGACTGCAGTCCCACCCGGATCCGCGCGAGGCCGCGGGTGATCTTGCGGGTGACGAAGGTCTCGCCGCGGATGGGGGACTCGTGGTTGAACAGGATGCCGTTGCAGCCGAAGATCCCGTAGGCCTCCCGGTAATTCACGGTGATCCAGTAGGCATAGAGTTTGGCGACGCCGTAGGGCGAGCGCGGGTAGAACGGGGTCGTCTCCCGCTGGGGGGTCTCCTGGACCAGGCCGTAGAGCTCCGAGGTGGACGCCTGGTAGAAGCGCGTCTTGCCGGTCAGGCCGAGGAGGCGGATGGCCTCCAGGATCCGGAGCGTGCCCAGGCCGTCCGCATTGGCCGTGTACTCGGGCGTCTCGAAGGAGACCGCCACGTGGCTCTGGGCGGCCAGGTTGTAGATCTCGTCCGGCTGCACCTCCTGGACCACGCGGATCAGGTTGGTGGCGTCCGTGAGGTCGCCGTAGTGCAGGATGAACTGGCGGTGGTCGACGTGGGGATCCTGGTAGAGGTGGTCGATGCGATCCGTGTTGAACGAGGAGGACCGGCGCTTGAGGCCGTGCACCTCGTAGCCCTTCTTCAGCAGGGACTCCGCCAGGTAGGCCCCGTCCTGGCCCGTTACCCCGGTGATCAACGCAACCTTAGGCATTCTCAAGTATCCCCTGCAGGAGCGCCTTGAGGCGCGACCCGGAAATGGGGAAATGGGGACAGATTTATTTGGCCCGGCGGCCCGCCAAATAAATCTGTCCCCATTTCCCCA
>JAEUQA010000042.1 GCA_016789845.1 Chromatiales bacterium | reverse complement strand
GGCTGAAGCCGCTCCTACTGCAGGAGCGCCTTCAGCCGCGACGCCGACGACCGCTTCCGGCAACGCACTCGTCGTCGCCACCGTCTGGGGCGGGTAGCAGATGCTGTCTTCCTTGCAGCCCTGGAAGCGGACGGTCAGCGGCAGGTCCCGGGCGGCGGGGCCGCTGCGGGTGAGCGGCACCGTCATCGTCACCTCGTCGTAGAAGACGAGCGTGTTGCCGTACTCCTCGTCCACCTTGGGCTCGCCGGGCGGGAGTTGGGGTGGCCCGAGCTGCACGTCCCGGCTGCTGGTGGTTGCGCCCAGCGTGTGCCGGTACAGGTAGTACCCCGGCGCAATCGCCCAGGTCACCTTCAGGGTGAAGGGATCCGCGAGTTCCGTGCGATGGCGGAAGGCCTGCTCGACGGGGAGGGGCTCGTCCTTCGGGCCCGCGCCGGCACCGGTTGCGGCTGCACCGAGCAGCGCGCCGAGCCGGCCGGCGGGGCCGCCGACAGCCGGGCCGGCGCCGCCGGCTGGCAGGCTGACGTTGGTCACCCAGACCTGGGGCGGGTAGCAGAGGCCCGCGTCGGCGCAGCCCTGGGACTTGATGGCCAGCGCAACGCTGTCGATGCCGGGGGAGCGGGTGGCGATGGGCAGGCGGATCTCGGCCGAGTCCCGGTAGATGTGCATGTCGCCGAAGTACTCGTCCCGGTAGAGCTTGCCCTGGGGCATCTCGGCCGGGCCCAGGGTGACGCCGGCGGTCCGGCTCTCGAAGCTCATGCGCTCCTGGTACAGGTAGTGCTTGGGTTCTATCGTCCAGCGGACGAGCAGGGCGTCGCCGGTGGCGGTCACGGCATACCGGAACGCCTGCTCCGGCTTCAGGATGTCCTGGCCTGGGGCGAGCTGGGCCACCGCCAGCCCGCCGGTAACGAGGAGCGTGAACGCCAGGACCGCCCGAGTGAGTCGCTTCATGCGCCTGTAGCCTGCCTGATCCAGTCCAGATAGTCCCGCGCTCCGGCCACGACCGGCAGCGCAATTATCTCAGGCAATTCATAGGGATGACGCGCCCGGACCAGTGTCTCGAGCGCCCCGTACCGGGCCGCGCGGGTCTTGATGACCAGCAGCACCTCGGTGTCGTCCCTGATTTGCCCTTCCCACCGGTACATGGACCGGATTCCCGCGACACAATTCACGCACGCGGCCAGTTCCTCCGCGAGGAGGGCGGTCGCAATTCCGGTGGCGGTCGGCTCGTCCGGGCAGGTGCAGAGCACCACCAGGGCGTCGGGGGTGGAGTCGGGGGGCATCAGAGGATTATGTCAGGGGGGCTTTGGGGACATGCCTAATTTCTGGAGGCCGCATTCCCCCGCCATCCGTCTCAACGGCAGCAAAGCCCTGGCGGGGGAATGCGGCCTCCAGAAATTAGGCATGTCCCCACCTTGAAATTCCGGCCACCGCCCCTATGATTAGCAGCCCCAAGGGGAGAGTGCTAACGATTTGGCGTTGCCGCGCCCACCCGGCACGGCCCCCAAGCCCAACACCAAGGCATTTCAAGGAGTTTTTGCTCATGAAGATCCGTCCGCTGCACGACCGCGTCATCATCAAGCGCACCGAAGAGGAGCGTACCTCCCCCGGTGGCATCGTGATCCCCGACTCGGCCACCGAAAAGCCCATCAAGGGCAAGGTCATTGCCGTGGGCAAGGGCCGGATCCTCGAGAACGGCTCAATCCGCGCGCTGGACCTGAAGGCCGGCGACAAGGTGCTGTTCGGCAAGTACAGCGGCACCGAGGTCAAGGTCGATGGCGAGGAACTCCTCGTCATGAAGGAAGACGACATCATGGCCGTCATCGAAGGCTGAATGACTTCAACCCGAACCAACCGAACTTAAGGAAGACAACCAATGGCTGCCAAAGAAGTACGTTTCAGTGATGACGCCCGGGCGCGCATGTTCGCCGGCGTCAACATCCTGGCCGACGCCGTCAAGGTGACGCTGGGCCCCAAGGGCCGCAACGTGGTGCTCGACAAGAGCTTCGGCGCCCCGACCGTCACCAAGGACGGCGTCTCCGTCGCCAAGGAGATCGAGCTCGAGGACAAGTTCCAGAACATGGGCGCGCAGATGGTGAAGGAAGTCGCTTCCAACACCTCCGACGTCGCCGGCGACGGCACCACCACCGCCACCGTCCTGGCCCAGTCCATCCTCAAGGAAGGCCTCAAGTCCGTTGCTGCGGGCATGAACCCGATGGACCTGAAGCGCGGCATCGACAAGGCCGCCGCGGCGGTCGTCGAGCGCCTCGGCAAGCTCTCCAAGAGCTGCCAGGACGAGAAGGCCATCGCCCAGGTCGGCACGATCTCGGCGAACGGCGACGAGTCCATCGGCAACACGCTGGCCGAGGCCATGGCCAAGGTCGGCAAGCAGGGCGTGATCACCGTCGAGGACGGTTCCGGCCTGGAGAACCAGCTGGACGTGGTCGAGGGCATGCAGTTCGATCGCGGCTACCTGTCCCCGTACTTCATCAACAACGCCGCCGAGCAGAACGCCGAGCTCGACGCCCCCTACATCCTGCTCTACGACAAGAAGGTCTCGAACATCCGCGAGCTGCTGCCGCTGCTGGAGGCCGTTGCCAAGTCCGGCAAGCCCCTGCTGGTGGTTGCCGAGGACGTCGAGGGCGAGGCCCTTGCCACGCTGGTCGTCAACACGATCCGCGGCATCGTCAAGGTCTGCGCCGTGAAGGCTCCCGGCTTCGGTGATCGCCGCAAGGCGATGCTGCAGGACATGGCCATCCTCACCGGCGGCCAGGTCATTGCCGAGGAAGTCGGCCTGTCGCTGGAGAAGGCCCGCCTGGAAGACCTGGGCAAGGCCAAGAAGGTGGTCGTGGACAAGGAGAACACCACGATCATCGACGGCGCCGGCAAGAGCAAGGACATCAAGGCCCGCGTCGAGCAGATCAACAAGGAGATCGAGGCCACGACCTCCGACTACGATCGCGAGAAGCTGCAGGAGCGCGTTGCCAAGCTCTCCGGCGGTGTCGCCGTGATCAAGGTCGGTGCCGCGACCGAGATCGAGATGAAGGAAAAGAAGGCCCGCGTCGAGGACGCGCTGCACGCCACGCGCGCTGCGGTCGAAGAGGGCGTGGTACCGGGCGGCGGCGTCGCCCTGATCCGTGCCCGCGAGGCGCTGAAGGACCTGAGGGGCATCAACGAAGACCAGAATGCCGGCATCAGCATCCTGCGTCGCGCCCTTGAGGAGCCGCTCCGGCAGATCGTCATCAACGCCGGTGAAGATGGCGCCGTGGTCCTCAACAAGGTCGCCGAGGGCAAGGGTAACTTCGGCTACAACGCCGCCACCGGTGAGTACGGCGACATGGTGGCCATGGGCATCATCGACCCGACCAAGGTGGTGCGTTATGCGCTGCAGAACGCCTCGTCCGTGTCCGGCCTCCTGCTGACGACCGAGGCGATGATCGCCGAGGCACCGAAGAAGGATGCCCCGCCCCCGATGCCGGGTGGCGGCATGGGCGGGATGGATATGTAGGAGCGACGGGGAGCGATGGGGGACAGACTTCAAGTCTGTCCCCGCCTCGCGAGCAATCGCACTCCTGCAGACGACCCTGGAAAGCCCCGCAACCGCGGGGCTTTTCTTTTAGCGGTCGTGGCTGAAGCCGCTGCTACCGCCGGAGCAGCCACACGATCAGCGACAGGACGATGCTCGCGATCAGCATGCTCGTGAAGGGCGCGAAGAAGCGGAAGCCCGGTTTGTCCACGAGGATGTCCCCGGGCAGCCGCCCGAAGGGCAGCTTCGCCAGCCAGGGCCAGAGGAACCCGGCCAGGACGAGGGCGACGCCGAATCCGATGAGCAGGCGCTGCATGAATTGATTATGCTCCGGACCATGAAGCGTCGCCTGGTCCTGACTGCCCTTGCCACCACTCTCGCGATGGCTGCCTGCACCGGGCTTGCCCCGCGGGATCCCCTGCAGGTCACCGTGGGCGGGGTCGAGGCCTTGCCGGGAGAGGGGCTGGAGCTCCGCATGCTGCTGAAGCTGCGGGTGCAGAACCCGAACGACACGCCGGTCGACTACAGCGGGGTCTACGTCAACCTCGACGTCCAGGGCCGGACCTTTGCCACGGGCGTCAGTGATGCCAGTGGCTCCGTGCCCCGCTATGGCGAGACCGTCATCGGCGTGCCGGTCACCATCTCGGCAATGCGCATGGCGCGCCAGATGATGGGGATGATGGGTGGCGTGCCGGCCGACAAGATCCGCTATGAGATGAGCGGGAAGCTGAATGGTCCTGGCTTCGGTGCCGCGCGCTTCCGCTCGGAGGGCGAGCTCACCCTGCCCACGGCACCCGCGGCCACGGGGCGCCCGTAGCGGCCGGAGCGGGCCATGGCTTTCGGGGCCCGGCGGCCTTAAGGTACGGGTGGGGCCGCAGAACAAGAATCCACCACGGTGACCAGCCCACCCCTGTCCTCGACGGCGCAGCAGTCACTCGAGGACGCCGTCAGGCGCCATTTCGACGTCCCGGACCAGGCGGCGGCCACCATGATCCTGGCGGCCCTGGAACCCCGGATCTGCCGCGGCGGCGACTGGCTGTTCCGCCAGGGTGATGCCGGCGACGCCATGTACCTCCTCGCTCGCGGCCGCTTGCAGGCATGGCTTGATTCCGCCGAGCCGGGCGACGGCGGCCAGCGGCTGATCGCCGAGATCGGGCCCGGGGAAATCGTGGGCGAGATCGGCATGCTCGCCGGCGGGCAGCGCTCCGCTGGCATACGGGCCGTGCGCGACAGCCTGCTCCTGCGCATGGACGGATCGGCCTTCGACCAGCTGGGCCGCCAACGCCCCGAACTCATCCGGCACATCGCGGGCGGCATCGCCGCGCGGCTCCGGGATCGCACCGCGGGGCCGGCGCCGGCCGGGCGCGAGGTCCGAACGATTGCCCTGGTGCCCCTGGACGGACCGGCGGTGGTGGAGTCCCTGGTGCCCCGCCTGCTGGATGCGCTGGCGCCCGAGGGGCCGGCCCTGCTGCTGACTGCAGAGCGAATGCGTGAACTGGGCGCCCCGGTCCGGGAGCTGGCGCCCGGGGCGGGGCCAAGGCCGGAGATCTCGCCCGAGCTCGTCGACTGGCTCGCCACGCAGGAAGACCGCCATCGTTTCATTGTCTACGTCGCCGATGCCGGGGAGACCGCCTGGTCGGACCTCGCCCTGCGACATGCCGACCTCATCGTGCTCGTCGCAAACGCCGCCGGTAATCCCGGGCAGCGGCCCTGGGAGCGCGCGATGCTGGGCGCCGCCGACGGGCCCGTCGCCCGGCGCGCACTGGTCCTCCTGCACGGCGGAGCGCCGGAAACGCTGTCCGGGACGGCCGCCTGGCTCGAGCCGCGTCACCTGGACTTTCACCTGCACGTGCGCGACGGCGTACCCGGCGACTTCCACCGCTTGACGAGAGTGCTCGCCGGCAAGGCCCTGGGCCTGGTGCTGGGCGGAGGCGCCGCACGGGGCATCGCCCATCTGGGCGTGTACCAGGCGCTGACGGAGGCGAAGCTTGCCGTTGACTGGGTCGGCGGCGCGAGCATCGGTGCCGTCATGGCCGCGTCCATCGCCCAGGGCACGCCGGTGGAGGCCATGGTGGCCACCGGACGGCGTGCCTTCCTGGAAGGCAGGCCGTTCAGCGACGTCACCATTCCGCTCCTGTCGCTGCTCCGGGGCCGGCGCATGGAGAAGCTGATCCGCGAGTACCTGACGGGCGACATCGAGGACCTGCCGCTGCCCTTCTTCTGCGTCTCGAGCAATCTGGGCCAGGGCACGTTGCAGGTGCATGACCGCGGCCCGCTCGGCCTGGCGGTGCGGGCCAGCGCCGCCCTGCCGGGCGTGTATACGCCGGCGGTGGTGAACGGCCAGCTCACGATCGACGGCGGCATCCTCGACAACCTGCCGGTGGATCTCATGCGCCGCCGGCCCGTGGGGCGGGTCGTCGCCGTGGACGTGACTTCCCGGAACCGGTACGAAGTGGACTACGACGCCGTACCATCGCCCTGGGCCGTGCTGGCAGGGCGCTACCTGCCCTTCGCCCGCCGCTACCGCGTGCCGGGCTTCATGTCACTCCTGCTGAAGGCCACGGAGATCGGCACAATGGCGGACGTGCGGGCCGCTGGCCAGCGGGCCGACCTGCTGATCCGGCCGCCGGTCTCGCGCTTCAGCCTGACCGACGTGCGGGCCTTCGACGAGATCGTGAGAGCGGGCTACGAGCACGGGCAGCGGGCGATCGCCGAGTGGCAGGCAGCGACGGCGCGGGACTGATACGGGATTGGGGGGCGACGGCATGGGACTACCGAGCTGGCTGCGTGGCGCGGGCCTGGACGGGGTGCGGACGGTGCCCTTGCTGGCGGTTGCCACGGCCGCACTGGCCGCGATCCTCGTGGCCGCGCTGGCGGTACTGATCGCTGCGCCCGGGGACACCTTCGCCCAGACCGTGGCCGCTCCGGCAGCCGGCGCGCAAGCCCGGCGCGGCGTCGCGGCCCGGGGCCGCCTCGAGCCGATGGGGGGCATCGTCCGCATCGGGGCGCCGTCCACCCCGGACGCCGTCTCAGGGCCGGCGCTCGCGAAGCTCCACGTGGATTATGGCGACGACGTCAAGGCCGGGCAGCTCCTTGCCGAGACCGACACCGGGGCGATCCTTAAGGCGCGTCTCCAGGAGGCGCGGGCTGACCTGGAGACTGCGCGTCGCGATGCGCTGGCGGCCACCAGCCTCGCCGACGAGGCCTGCGTGCTCGCCGACGTGGCCGTCCGGCAGTCGCGGCGCAAGACCGAGCTGCTGGGCCGGGGCCTCGCCTCCAGTGAGGAAACCGAGAAGGCCAAGGGCGACGCCGACGCGGGCGCGGCCTCCTGCGCCGCACGCCGCGCGACTGCCCGTGTCTCCGAGTCGAGCATTGCGTCCGCGGAGGCGCGCATCGCGCGCTACCAGGCGGAGATCGAGCGCTCGTTCATCCGCGCGCCCTTTGCCGGGCGCGTGCTGGACGTCCATGCCCGCCCGGGCGAGATCGTGGGCCTCGACGGCATCCTGGAACTGGGCCGCGTCAGCACCATGTACGCCATCGCCGAGGTCTACGAGACCGACGTGCGCAACGTGCAGAAGGGCATGCAGGCACGTGTCACCAGCAGCGCCCTCCCGGGCCCGCTGACGGGCACCGTGGAAAGGGTCCGGCCCAAGGTCCAGAAGATGGACCAGATCGGCACTGATCCCGCCGCCCGCAAGGACGCCCGGATCGTCGAGGTCGAGATCCGGCTCGCCGACTCGAAGGCCGCCGCGAACCTGACCAACCTGCAGGTTGACGTCGAGATCGGCCGCTGACCTGATGCTGAAGAACCTTCCGTCCGCGCCCCTCGGCTGGCGCCAGTTGCGGCACCTGCCGCTGCGGCTGGCAGTGGCGGTGGCCGGCATCGCCTTCGCCGTGCTGCTCATCATGATGCAGCTCGGCTTCCGCTCTGCCCTGTTCGAAAGCACGCTGCGCTATCACGAGCGCTTCCGGTACGACATCGCGCTGTTCAGTCCCGACAGCGTGTTCATCGTGCGGCCGGCGGCGTTCTCGATCCGCCGGCTCTACCAGGCGCTCGGCCTGCCGGACGTGGCGGAGATCAGCCCCGTATACATCGCGCCCGCCGTGTGGAAGAACCCCTGGAGCAGCGAGCGGCGCAGCATCAACGCGATCGGCATCAAGCCGGAGCAGGACATCCTCGCCACCCCGGGCGTTGCCGCGGGCCTCCCGCTGCTGGTGGGGCAGGACGTGGTGCTGTTCGATTCCGCCTCGCGGCCCGAGTTTGGCCCCGTCGCCGAACGGTTTGCCGCCGGGGACCCGATCGTCACGGAGATCAACGACCGGGAGATCCGGATCGTCGGGCTGTTCCAGGTCGGGCCGTCCTTCGGTATCGACGCGACCGTCCTGACCAGCGATGACAACTGGCTCCGGCTGTTCCCCGAGCGCTCGCGGGACGACATCCACCTGGGCCTCATCCGGTTGCGGGATGGCGCCGACCCCGTCGCCGTCCGTGACCAGCTGCGCGATTACCTGCCGAAGGACGTCCTGGTGATGACCCGGGCCGACTTCATCGCCCGGGAGACGGCCTACTGGAACGGCGCGACGCCCATCGGCTACATCTTCGCCTTCGGCGCGATCATGGGCTTCGTCGTCGGCGCCATCATCGTGTACCAGATCCTCTTTGCCGACGTCTCGGAGCACCTGAACGAGTACGCGACCCTGCGGGCCATGGGCTACAGGAACCGGTTCGTCTCCGGCATCGTGCTCCAGGAAGCGGCGATCCTCGCCGTGCTCGGCTACATCCCGGGCGTCGCGGCGGCATCCTGGCTCTCCGGCATCGCCGCGGGCGCCACCCGCCTGCCGCTGCACATCACCGCCGACCGGGCGCTGGTGGTGTTCGTGCTGACCCTCCTCATGTGCGCGATCTCCAGCCTCCTGGCGCTCCGGAAGGTGCGCAGGCTCGATCCGGCCGAGGTCTTCTGATGAGCGCCGCGCCGCCGGTCGCCGTGGAGAACCTCAATCACTGGTTCGGCAAGGGACCGCTCCGGCGGCAGGTCCTGTGCGACGTCACGACGAGCATCCCGGCGGGCGAGATCGTCATCGTCACGGGGCCGTCCGGCTCCGGCAAGACCACCATGCTGACGATCGTGGGCGCGCTGCGTTCCGCCCAGGAAGGCAGCGTGCGCGTGCTGGGCCGGGAGCTGCGCGGCGCGCGGAGCGGCGACCTGGAGGCGGTACGCAAGCGCATCGGCTTCATCTTCCAGCAGCACAACCTGCTTGCGGCCCTGACGGCTTCCCAGAACGTCGAGCTGGGGCTGCGGGTCACCGGCAGGTTCAGCCGCGCCGAGCTGCGCCGACGCGCGGACGCGATGCTGGACGCGGTCGGCCTCGGCGCCCACCTCGACAAGAAGCCGGAGCAGATGTCCGGCGGCCAGCGCCAGCGCGTGGCCATCGCGCGGGCGCTGGTGGGCGAGCCGGCCATGCTGCTGGCGGACGAACCCACCGCGTCGCTGGATAAGACCTCGGGCCGGGAAGTCGTGGACCGGATGCAGTCCCTGGCGAAGGAGCACGGCACCACGATCCTGCTGGTCACCCACGACAACCGCATCCTCGATGTAGCGGACCGCATCCTGCACCTGGAAGACGGCAAGCTCTCCACCTTCACGGACGCCGTGATCGCCAGCACCCAGCAGCTCATGCACACGCTGGCGGAGAGCAAGAACCGGCAGAACCTCGAGGACATGATCGCCGGCATGGACGAGGCGAGTTTCCGCCGGACGCTGCAGGACCTCACCCAGGAGTCCCAGCGCTTCCTGCAGGCCATCGGGCGCGCCGAGGATGAGGCCTACCGGAGCATGCTCGAGCAGTCCCTGCGCGTCTTCACGCGCCGGGTCGGGGACCTGCTGAACGCCGAGCGTGCTTCCCTGTTCCTGGTGGACCGGGAGCGCCAGCAGCTCATCCTGCAGGTTGCCCAGGACGCGCCCCAGGCGGGCGCCATCCGCATTCCGCTGGGCAGCGGCATCGCCGGTGCCGCCGCGACGACCGGCAAGACCGTCCGCGTCGCCGACGCCTACGCGGACCCGCGATTCAACCCGGAAGTGGACCGGACCACGAATTTCCGCACGCGTTCCGTGCTGTGCCTGCCCCTGCACGACACGCGCGGTGACGTCTTTGCCGTCACCCAGCTCCTCAACCGCCGCGACGGGCAGCCTTTCGACGAGCAGGACGAGCAGCGCTTCGCGGAGCTTGCCGCCTCCCTGGGCGTACTGCTCGAAACCCTGGTTGGCATGGCGCGACGCTAGCGTCCGACCGGTCAGGGCCGGTGCCGGAACCCGGTGACGGCGATGTCCAGGAGCGTGAAGGCGAAGGTCACGCACACCATGGCCAGGAAGCCCAGCCCCAGTGCGGGCCCGAACAGGGCCAGCGGCAGCATGGCCTCGGGAACCTGGTCGAGGCCGGGCACCTCGGTGCCGGGCTCGCGGCGCAGACGCCGCTTGATCGTGCTCGACAGTGCGTCGCCGGCCATGGAGGCGGCGCCGAAGGCGGCCCCGAGCAGGAAGCCCGGCCCGAGGGCTGCCGCCACCATGCCGGAGGCTGCTGCCCCGGCGACCAGCCCGCGCCA
Organism: Chromatiales bacterium; assembly: GCA_016789845.1. Lineage (GTDB taxonomy): Bacteria > Pseudomonadota > Gammaproteobacteria > Steroidobacterales > SHZI01. The sequence continues at coordinate 34,997 of JAEUQA010000042.1, read as the reverse complement.
GGTCTTGTGGCTGCCAAACAGGCGCTGGCCATCGTTCAGCACCACGCCGAAGTCGAGCGGCGCGGCCCAGCGCCTGCCGAACAGCCGGCCGGCCAGCCAGGCCGCCGTGTTGGCCGCGCAAAGCAGGAGCAGCGCCACGCCGGCTGCCGCAACCTGCTGCGCGTCGATCATGCCGGAGTCCCCGCCGTCCTCAGGATGATCCCGGCAGCGGTGTCTTGCGGCCATCCGCGTCCACGTTGACGAAGGTGATCGTCGTCTCGAAGAGGACGGTGGACGGGTCCGGCTGCCGCACGATGCCGTGGGCCCGGACCCGGTACTGCACCGAGGTGCGGCCGGTTCCCGTTCGCTCCACGACGAAGCGGAGTACCTCCCCCAGGTCGATGCCGCGCCGGAACTGCACGTCCTCCATCGCCACGGTGACGAAGCGCAGCCCGGGGTAGTCCACCGTGGCGGTGATCCAGGCGAACTCGTCGATCCACTGCAGCAGGTCGCCCCCGAAGAGGAAGCCGTGCTGGTTCATGTTTTCCGGCAGTACGAGCTTGTGGTGGTCCATGGTCAGTCTCCTAGCGCAGCGCGGGCAGCACCCGCTCGCCGATCAGGCGGATGGCCTCCGCCGGGTTGTCGTGGACGCGCAGGCAGATCTCGGTCAGGCCCGCGGCGGCGAACGCCTTCAGGGTGTCGATCGCCGGCTCGATCTGGTCCAGGCCGCCGGCGAAGGAGATGTTCCGGATCATCTTGGCCACCAGGGCGTCCGGCACGTTTTCGATGACGGGGCTGCCGCGCAGGAACGCGTTGAGGAAGTCCTTCTCGTGGGCCCGCATGATCCTGAGCTCGTCAGGATCCAGGAAGGGCGCGAAATACTGGTCCACCAGCCAGCCGCGCAGCATCAGCTCCCGGCGCGCCTCCGCCATGGAGGCGGCCGCGTCCTCCCTGATGTGCCAGGCCCAGAAGTTGCCGATCCGGAAGTTCGCCGGCGAGCGGCCGGCGGCCCGGAGGTCCGCGTGGGTACTGGCGACGAACTCCTTCATTAGGGACGGCACGAAATCGCTGGTGATGAGCCCGTCGGCGAGCTCCGCCGACAGTTTCCGGCTCTGGGGATGGTTGGAGCCGAAGTAGACCAGTGGCGGCTTGTCCGTGTACCACTTCGGCTGGTACCCCCAGACCTTGTAGATCTCGCCGTTGTAGTTCATCAGTTTGTCCGGCGACGCGCCCTTCAGGATCTGCAGGCACTCCCGGGCGCCGCGGATCATGCGCTCCCGCTTCTTCCCGATCGACTGCAGCACGGCGCCGCCGCCGCCCACCATGATCATCGCCCGGCCGTGGGAGAGCTCGTTGAGGGAGAAGAGGAGGTTGGCCATCTTCAGGGGATGGAGCTCCGCCGGGCTGATGGCCATGGGTCCAAGGCGGATGCGGGACGACTGGTGGGCCAGCAGCGACAGCGTGAAGAACGGGTCGCGGGACCAGCCGTAGTTGCTGGCCCACACGCCGCGCATGCCGTAGCGCTCCGCCATCAGGCCCAGCTCCGCCGCCGCCGCGGGCGAGGCGAACTCGTTCAGGATGATGTCGATTTCCATGTTTGCAGGTTCCCGGCCGGGCAGGGGGTGGTGTGTGGAGGACGTCACACTACGTGGCGGCGGGCAGGCTCACAACACCCGCCGGCGTGTGCAGCACCGTGTCGTCCGACCGGGTGACCTGCAGCCCGTGAACTGGTTCGCAGCCGCACTTCGATTTCTGCTCAAGTCTGGCGCCTTCGGGCCGACTCCCTGCCAGTGGGGCGGGGCAGTTTCCGCAGTATCGGGCGTACGTCAAAGAATGCCGCCAGGCCATCCTGGGACCGAGTCAACGACACGGCCGCAGCCCTTCGCTGCGGGCTGGACGGGCGCGCTTGCCATCGGCCTGGGACTTTACGTGGTCGCTGCCGTGGCGCTCACGGTGCTGGACCCGGCCGGCGGGAGGGCGCTGGAGGTCTTCAACCTCTATTCGGACTCGCCGGCGTGCTTCGCCACCGTCGTGCTGTGCATGGCCGCCGCCCGGCATGCCGATGACCCTGCCGTCCGGCGGACCTGGCGGCTGCTGTCGGCGGCGCTCGGCGTCTACTGCATCGGCAACCTGCTCAACTCCACCTACTGGCTGTTCGATCGTGACCCGTTTCCGTCGGTAGGCGACGTCTTCTTCCTCGCGTTCTATCCGCTGGTCTTCGCCGCCGTCCTCAATGTGATTCGCGCGGCCTCGCTGCGGGTGCCGTGGGGCCGCCTGGCCCTGGATGGCACCATCCTCGTCCTGGGCTTCGGCGCCTTCTTCTGGTTCTTCGTGATCCGGCCGTCCGCCGAGGCCGGCGGTGACGCGGATCTCGTCAAGTACGCCCTCACCCAGGCCTACATCGGGCTGAACTGCCTGATGGTGATGGCCTTCGGCATGCTGCTGATTGCAGGCGGTGGCGGCCAGCTGCGGCGCCGGACGCTCGTGCTCCTGACCCTGGGCTTCGCCACCATGTTCCTCGCGGACATCGTGTGGGCCATGGGCAAGGTTACCGGCGAGTACCTGCCGGGCGGCATCTCGGATGCGGTCTACCTGTCCTGCTACGTTGCCCTCGGGGCCGCTGCGCGGGAGCAGCTGCGCGGACCCGCCCGGGACGCATCCGCCCCGGGCCGGGTCGACGACGTGCTCGTCCACGGCCTCCCCTACGCGGCAATGCTGGTCTCGTTCCTGGTGCTCGTGTACTTCACGCGCGGCGACGGGAGCGATCCGGTGACGGTCATGACAGTCATCATCTTTGCGCTGACGCTGCTGCTGATGGTGCGCCAGGGCGCCATCTTCCGGGACGACGCCCTCCTGCGCGAGCAGCGGGCAGCCGGGCTGGTGGAGGCCCGCTACGCGTCGCTCATCCGCAACGCCTCGGACGTCATCGTGATCGTCGACGTGGACGGGAAGCTGCGCTTTGCCTCGCCCGCCGCGGAGCGCACCTTTGCCATGCGACCCGAGGACCTGGTGGGGCGGAACCTCATGGACCTGTGGGTGGACGCCGACCGGGACCGCCTCGCGGCCTTCCTGGGTGAAGTCGCGACCACCCGGGGCAAGGCGGTGGGCCCGGTGGAGATGCAGGTATCGAGCGGCGCCAGGCGCTTCACGCTGGAGAGCGTGGGCAGCAACCTGCTGCACGATCCTGCCATCGCCGGTCTGGCCCTGAACTTCCGCGATGTCAGTGAGCGGAAGGCGCTGGAGGAGCAGCTGCGCCAGCTGGCCTTTCACGATCCCCTCACGCTGCTCGCCAACCGGAGCCTGTTCCGGAACCGCGTGGAGCATGCGCTGAACCTGGCGCAACGGTCGCGGCAGCAGATCGCGGTGATGTTCCTCGACCTGGACAACTTCAAGAACGTGAACGACTCGCTGGGGCACGACGCCGGCGACCGCCTGCTGCAGGCCGCGGCCCAGCGCCTCGTGAAGTGCACCCGCTCCGCCGACACCGTGGCGCGGCTCGGCGGCGACGAGTTTGCCATCCTGCTGGAGGGCATCACGGACCCGGCCGACGTGGAACGGGTGGCGGTGACGATCACGGAGTCCTTTGGCGAGCCGCTGCTCCTGGACGGGACCGAAGCCCGGGTGGCGGCGAGCATTGGCGTGACATTCTCCCGTCCGGACGACACCACGGAGGAGCTGCTCCGCAATGCCGACATCGCCATGTACAGCGCCAAGGCGGGCGGCAAGGGCCGCCACGTCGTCTTCCAGCCCCACATGCAGGAGGTCCTGCGGGAGCGGCTGCGCATCGAGGAGGAGATCCGGCTGGCGCTCGACCGGGAGGAGTTCATCCTGGAGTTCCAGCCGGTGATCGACCTGAAGACCCGCGGGCTGCTGGGCGTGGAGGCGCTCGTCCGCTGGAACCATCCCGAGCACGGCGTGATCCCGCCGGGCCGGTTCATCCCGGTGGCCGAGGAGTCGGGGCAGGTCATCGACCTGGGCCGCTGGGTGCTCGTCGAAGCCTGCTGCCGCGTCCGCGAGTGGCGCGAGTCCATCGCCGGCGGCCACGGGCTGCGCGTGGCCGTGAACATCTCCGGCAGGCACCTCCAGCACGCGGACCTGGTGGGCGACGTTGCCCGTGCACTGCAGGCGTCCGGCCTGGAGCCCGGCAATCTCGTGATCGAGCTGACGGAGAGCACGGTCATGCAGAACACGGAAGCCAACCTGGCGCGCCTGCAGGACCTGAAGGCACTGGGCGTCCGGCTGGCGATCGACGACTTCGGGACCGGCTACTCGTCCCTCTCGTACCTGCACCGCTTCCCCATCGACATCCTGAAGATCGACCGGTCCTTCGTCAGCCGCCTCACGGAGACCGGCGACGGACCCGAGCTGGCGCGGGCCGTCGTGATGCTGGGGGACACGCTGGGCCTGGAGACGGTGGCCGAGGGCATCGAGCAGGAAGACCAGGTGGCAGCGCTGCTGGACCTGGGCTGCGTGGCGGGGCAGGGGTACCTGTTCGCCGCGTCAGCGCCCCTGGAGCAGCTTGCCGAGTCGCCGTTCGCGGCCCGGCGCGCGGAACTCTGGGAGGGGCATGCCGCCGATGATCCGCTGACCGCAACCGGGCGCCATCGGCTGGCGGCCTTCCCGCGGCCTCGATCGGCCGCGTAGGAGCGGCTTCAGCCGCGATGGCGGGAATACTTCGCGGCTGAAGCCGCGCCTATGGGACGGTGCGGAACCGCTCCCGTTGCGCTTCCTGGACCTCATCGGTGGTCAGCCCGGTGTTGGCGGCGATGACCGCCACCAGGCCGTGGGCAGGATCCTTCGGGAGGCGGGTCTGGTGCAGCCGCTCCCAGACCATGATGCGGGCGGCCGGGGTCTTGAGGGTGGAGGCCTGGTCCTTCAGGTCCTGGCGCCGCCGTTCGGCGGTGTCGGCCTGCTGCTGGAGCACCCGGGTGCGGTATTCGTCGGGAGCCTCACCGGCAATGGACGGCGGCGTGCGGCGGGCGGGACTCCAGGATCTATCTTGCACCGGGCGTACCTCCGGATGGTGGCGGAGCAGGGGCCTCCGTCGGGGCCTCCCCGGGGTTCCGGGCGGCCTGGCGCTTCTTCTGCTTCTCGTTCTGGCGGGCCTGCCGGGCGAGTTCCCTCTGCTTCTTCTGCTGGTTGTAGTTTGGCTTGGCCAAAAGGGCACTCCGGGGCATGGTGCGGAACCCCACTATACGCGCTAATCGGGACCTGCCCCCGAAACGGCCCGATTGATTCCGCGGCCGCCCGGCGTCCCACCCGCAAACCCCGCCAGACCGGTGGGGGTGGGGTGTCAAATCGAATGCGGCTACTGGCCCTCGGGTTTGGACTGCTGGCGGTTGGCCTGGCCCGGGGGGCCGACATGCCTGCCCGTCCCGATGGCGGTTCCGCGGCCCTGCTGCAGGGCGGTCAGGATCCGTCGGCGATTGCCCGCCAGTCGGGGCAGGTGGCGGACATTCCGCCCGCCGCAGAGCTGGAGCGCCGCGGGGCTGTCGTGGGCCACATCGACGTGGCCGTGGACGACATCTTCAACGAGGACGACCCGCGCGAGAACCGGGCCCTGTACCGGCTGGCGAACAAGCTTCACCTGGATACCAAGGATGCGACGGTACTCTCCCAGGTGTTGCTGCGGCCAGGCGAGACCTACTCCGTCCAGCGCGCCGAGGAGACCGCCCGCATCCTGCGCGACAAGCGCTACCTCTACGACGCCGTCGTGGAGCCGACAGCCTACGACCCGGAGACCAACACCGTTGACCTCCGCGTGCGGGTGCGGGACGTCTGGAGCCTGAGCCCGGGGATCGGCGTCGGCCGCAGCGGTGGCGAGAACAAGACCCGCGCCCGGATCGTGGACGAGAACTTCCTCGGCCGCGGCCAGTTCCTGGCCGTCGGCTACACGAGCACGGTGGACCGGTCGGGCATATCCGTCGATTTCCGCGACCAGAATCTCCTCCATTCCTGGTGGGCCCTCGACGCTGGCTACACCGATGCCAGCGATGGCAGTACGACGAACCTGGCGATCGGCAGGCCCTTCTTCTCGCTCGACTCCCGCTGGGGCGCTGGCATGCATGTCGTAACCAGCGAGCAGATCAATACCCTGTACGACCTCGGCGAGCAGATCGACGAGTTCAACCAGCAGAGTGACTTCCTGGGCATCGAAGGCGGCTGGTCCCGCGGCCTCGTAGACGGCTGGACCACCCGCTGGCTCGCCGGCTACCGGTACGACCGCAGCCTCTTCGCGGAAAGCAACCAGGATGCGCCGACGGTGCTGCTGCCCGAGGACCGGACGCTGTCCTATCCCTGGGTCGGCGTCGAGCTCATCCAGGACCGCTACGAGACGACGCGCAACCAGGACCAGATCGGCCGCACCGAAGACGTCTACCTGGGCAAGTCGCTGCGCCTGGAGCTCGGCTGGACCTCGGAAGCGCTTGGCGGCGACCGATCCGCCGGGGTCTTCGGCCTGTCCAGCCGAATGGGCAACTACGTGGGCAAGCGGGGCCTGGTGTTTCTCGAGAGCACCTGGAACGGCCGCCTCGAGTCGGGCAGCCTCGCAGATTCGCTGCTCTCGGCCGAGGCAAGCTACTACCTGCGGTTCAACGACAAGAACATCTTCACCGTTGCCGTGGATGGCCAGCACGGCTTCGACCTGGACCTGGATCACCAGGTGCTTCTGGGCGGTGACACGGGCCTGCGCGGCTATCCGTTGCGTTACCAGACCGGGGATACCCGCGCGCTCCTGTCCGTCGAGGAGCGCTACTTCACCGACTGGTTCCCGTTCCGCCTGGCGCGCGTGGGCGCCGCGGTCTTCGCCGACGTGGGCCGCACCTGGGGCGAGGCGCCGCTCGCCAGCGAGCCCCAGGGCTGGCTGACCGACGTGGGCTTCGGCCTCAGGCTCGGCAACGCCCGGTCGGGCCTCGGCAACGTGCTCCACATCGACCTGGCGTTCCCGCTCGGGGCCAGCAGCGACATCAGCTCGATGCAGGTGCTGCTGGAGGCCAAGAAGACCTTCTAGAGGCTCCTGTCAGGGGCCCGGTGCCAGCTGGTCCAGGATGAAGGCGTACTCCAGCGCCGTGTCCCGGTAACGCTGGTAGCGGCCGGCCCGGCCGCTGTGGCCCGCGCTCATGTCCACGCTGAATACCAGCGGATTCCCGTCCGTCTTCCGGGCCCGCAGCCGGGCGACCCACTTGGCCGGCTCGTAGTACTGCACCTGGGAGTCCCAGAGCCCGGTGAAGACGAGCATGGCCGGGTAGTCCTGCGCGGCCACGTTGTCGTAGGGGGAGTAGGACAGCATGTAGTCGTAGAAGGCCTTCTCCTTGGGATTGCCCCACTCGTCGAACTCATTGGTGGTAAGGGGGATGGACTCGTCCAGCATGGTGGTGACCACGTCCACGAAGGGCACGTGGGCGATGATGCCGCGGTAGTCGCCCGGTGCCATGTTGGCCACGGCGCCCATCAGCAGGCCGCCGGCGCTGCCGCCCTCGGCAAAGACCTTGTCCTTCGCCCCATAGCCCTCCCGGACGAGATGGCGGGTGGCATCGATGAAGTCGGTGAAGGTGTTCTTCTTCCGGAGCTGGCGGCCGTCCTCGTACCACTCGCGCCCCAGTTCCTGCCCGCCGCGGACGTGGGCGATGGCCACGACGAAGCCCCGGTCGAGCAGGCTTACCCAGTCGCTGCTGAACGCCGGATCCTCGGACAGGCCGTAGGAGCCATAGCCGTAGACGAAGAGCGGCGCCGTGCCGTCGAGCCGCGTGCCCTTCCGCCAGGCGATGGATACCGGCACCTGCCTGCCGTCCCGGGCCGGAGCCCGGATGAAAGCCGTGGCGTAGTTGGCGGTCGCGAAGCCGCCGAGCACCTTGTCCACCTTCCGCAGCTCGCTGCGGCCCGACGGCAGGTCGTGGTCATAGACCGCCTCGGGGTCAATGAGCGACGAGTAGGTGTAGCGGATCGTCGGGCTGTCGATTCCGGGCGTCGGCACGAGCCGCATCGTGTAGGCGGGCTCCCGCGCATCGATCAACCGGCCCGGAACGCCCGTAGGAGCGCCTTCAGGCGCGACCCCCGTGCCGCTCGAGACGCGCGGACGCGATTCTCGCGGCACGGGGGTCGCGCCTGAAGGCGCCCCTACGGGCGGTGCCCAGGGCAGGACCCGGATTTTCAGCAGGCCGCCGCTGCGCTCGTTCACGGCCAGGTGGCTCGTGGCTACCTCGAAGTCCTCCAGCAGGGCGTCGGCCCGGTGCGGGAGGACATCGCGCCAGGTGCGCTTGTCGGTGCTGGTGGCGATGGGTGCGCGCACGATGCGGAAGTTCGGTGCCTGCCAGTTGGTGCGCAGGATGAAGTCGGCGCCCAGGTGGTCCACGGTGTACTCGAGCTTCGGTTCCCGGGGCAGGACCGGGCGGAAGCGGAGTTCGGGGTCCGCGGCGTCCGCGTAGCGCCACTCGCTCTGGTCGGTGCTGGACAGCTCGATGAACAGGTATTTCCGCGACCGGCTCCTGCCGATGCCGAGGTAGAAGCTCGGGTCATCCTCCCGGTAGATGAGCGCATCGGTCGCCGGGTCCGTGCCGAGGGTGTGGCGGTGGACCCGCTCGGCCAGCAGCGTCACCGGGTCCTTGGCGGCGTAGAGCAGGGTGCGGTTGTCGGCGGCCCAGGCGAACTCCGCCTCCACGTTGGTCACGGCATCCGGCAGGGTCGTGCCAGTCCCGAGATCCTTCACCCGGAGGACGTACTGCCGGCGTCCCACCGTGTCGTCGGTCCAGGCGAGCAGGCGGCCGTCGTCGCTGACGGCGGTGGCGCCGATGCGGAAGAACGGGTGGCCCGCCGCCATCCGGTTGCCGTCCAGCATCACCTGCTCCGGCGCGTCGAGTGAGCCCTTGCGGCGCGCGTAGACCGGGTACTCCTGGCCCGGGGCGAAGCGCGTGTAGTACCAGTAGCCGCGGTCGTACACCGGCACGGTGGACTCGTCGGGGTCCAGGCGGCCGGTGAGTTCCGCGTAGAGCTGCTCCTGCAGCGCGCTGGTGTGGGCCATCGCCGTATCCCGCCAGGCGTTCTCGGCGTTCAGGTACGCCAGCACTTCCGGGGACTCGCGCTTGTCGTCCCGCAGCCAGTAGTACTCGTCCATTCGCGCGCCGTTCGGCGATTCCACCAGGTATGGCTTCCGGGCCGCGACAGGTGGCCCCGCGCCGGCGAGCGCGGTGGGCTGTGGCGGGTGACCCGGCGCCGTGCAGGCCGAGACGATGAGAACCAGCGGGGCGAGGTGGAGGATGCGCATGGGTCGGACCTGGCCGGGATCGGCGAGAGTGTAGCGGCTGAAGGTGCGACCCGGGGGCGCCGTTGCACTGGCAGGTCTACCGGGGCAGGTAGATCTGGTCGAAGATGCCGCCGTTGCTGAAGTGGGTTGCCTGGGCCCTGGCCCAGCCGCCGAAGTCCTCGATGGTGATGAGCTGCAGCCTGGCGTAGCGGTCGGAGTACTTGGCCGCCACGGCAGGGTCACGGGGCCTGTAGTAGTGCTTGCCGATGATTTCCTGGGCCTCGGGTGAGTACAGGTACTTCAGGTAGGCATCGGCCACTTCGCGGGTGCCCTTGCGCAGGGCGACCTTGTCCACGACCGTGACCGGTGGCTCGGCGAGGATGCTCAGGGAAGGAACGACGATCTCAACCTTGCCGCCGCCCAGATCCCTGACCGCCAGGAATGCCTCGTTTTCCCAGGACAGGAACACGTCACCAATTCCCCGGGACAGGAAGGTCGTCAGCGCGCCCCGTGCCCCGGTGTCCAGGATAGGGACGTTCCTGAAGAGCTGGCGCAGGTACTCCTTCGCCGTCGCCTCCGTGGCCCCGGGCTGCCGCAGCGCCCAGCCGTAGGCGGCCAGGTAGTTCCAGCGCGCGCCGCCCGAGGTCTTCGGGTTGGGCGTGATGACCGAGACGCCGGGCTTCACCAGGTCGCCCCAGTCCCTGATGCCTTTCGGATTGCCCTTCCGCACCAGGAACACGATGGTGGAGGTGTAGGGCGAGCTGTTGTCGGGGAGCCGGCTCTGCCAGTTGGCGGGCAGGGACCTGGCGTTCGTGGCGATGGCGTCGATGTCGTAGGCCAGGGCCAGAGTCACCACGTCGGCACCGAGGCCGTCGATCACGGATCGTGCCTGCTTGCCCGAGCCGCCGTGGGACTGGCGGATCTGCACGGTCTGGCCGGTCTTTGCCTTCCAGTACTTTGCAAACGCCGCGTTGTAGTCCTCGTAGAGCTCCCGCGTCGGGTCATAGGACACGTTCAGCAGGGTGATGTCGGCGGCTCCGGCCGTCGCCATCGAGGCCAGAAGGACCAGGGCGGGTGCCAGCCGGGAAAGCCATCGTTGAGCAGTCATTGCATGTTCTCCGGGTATTCGTCTGGGATCAGAAGCTCAGCTGGGCGCGCGGCTGACGAACTCCAGGGGGCCCCAGCCGGGGTCCACACACGGGGGTAAGCATGGAAGCTTCCTTCTGCGGGACTAACGAACGGCGCGCAGTCTAGGAAGGGAGGGGTAACCGGGTCAGTCGCCGGCCGGTTTCAGTCTGGTTACAACAAGAGAATCGGGGTCAGACCCCGATGATCCGGCGTCGCGCCGGCCGGCGCTCCTGCTTCAGCGCGTCCGTCGATGCCTTCGGTAGGCGACGACGCCCGCCAGCGCGGTGCCCAGCAGCCACACCGTCGCCGGGGCCGGCACCGCCGTGATGCGGATGTTGTCGATGCCCTGGATCTCGTTGCCGAACAGCGCCTCGACGCTGAGCGTGATGTTCGAGACGCTGGCGAGGATCTGGGCCCATTGCACGTCGGTCTTGCCCCAGGCCGCGGCAGTGAGCGGCGCCGAGAACGTGGTCCAGCTCGTCGTGCTCGCGGTGGCGCCGCCCGGTGCCAGGTCGAGGAAGGCCGACGTGCCCCCGCCCTGGATCGTGATAACGCCGTAGTCCACGGTGGCCTGGTAGAAACTGCCACCCGTCCCGAGCATCTTGCCGTCGAAGGAGATCGTGCCGCCGTTGTAGGCGCTCAGGTTCCCGCGAAAGGCCACCGGGGCGGTGAGGATGGCGCCCTGCGCCTCGCCGTTGTCGATGTAGAGGAAGCCCGGTGGGTTGCCGTCGGTGTTCCGCCACTCGAAGGTGGCGGCACCGGCGGCAAGCCAGCCTTCCGTGTCGGTATCGAAAGTGCTGACAGGTGCGGCGTGGGACGGCACGAGCCGGAACAGGACCACGAACAGGAGAACCGGAGACAGGGTTGAAGGGCGCATGCTGAACCCCCTTGTCGAGGCTGCAGTTCGGACCTGCGGCCAGTTGTTGTTCTGGGTGGGTCGCCTTGAACACTATCACTCCCGGCACGGCGTGCAAGTTACGGCTGGCGGACCCCGTCCCGCGTTGCACGATGCCTGGGAAGAATTCCGACGCCGAACCGGGACATCGGGGTCTGACCCCGATGTCCACACAGGACGATCGAGGTCGCGGCGGTGGCCGCTCCTACGCCAGTTCGCGGACTGGCATGGTGCCGAAGCGGCCCTCCCGGTAATCGACGAAGGCCTGGCGGATCTCGTCCTCCGTGTTCATCACGAAGGGCCCGTAGCCGGCGATGGGTTCGTCGAGCGGCGCGCCCGTGAGCAGGAGGCACTTCACGTCCCCGGCCTGCGCCGCCAGGGTGATGCCGCCGCCGGTCTGCCCGAACACCACGTAGCGGGAGGCCGGCACGTCGTCCGTGCCGTTCACCTGCACCGTGTCGTTCAGGGCCACCAGCACCGCGTTGTGCCCCTCGGGGATATCGAGCGAGGCGGCGTGCCCGGCCTTCAGCCGCAGGTCCCAGACGTTGATGGGGGTGAAGGTCCGGGCCGGACCGGCCTTGCCGGCGAAGTTCCCCGCGATCACGCGCAGCTGGCCGGAATCACCGGGCAGCGCGACCACCGGGATGTCACGATCGAGGACGGTCTGGTACCGGGGGGCGGCCAGCTTGTCCCGCGCCGGCAGGTTCACCCACAGCTGGGCCATCTCCATGAGCCCGCCCCGGGCCGTGAAGTCCCGGGAGTGGAATTCCTCATGCACCAGCCCGCCCGCCGCCGTCATCCACTGCACGTCGCCCGGCCCGATGCGGCCGCCACCGCCCGCGGAATCCCGGTGCTCGAGCTCGCCGGCGTAGACGATGGTCACCGTCTCGAAGCCCCGGTGCGGGTGCTCGCCCACGCCGCGGGGCTTCGCCGCCGGCTCGAAGTGCTTCGGCTCCGCGTGATCCAGCAGCAGGAACGGGCTCAGCTGCTGGCCGAAGTTGTCGTAGCTGAAGACGGTCTTCACCGGGAAGCCGTCGCCCACCCAGTGGAACGGTCCGGGGCGGTGGATGCCGAGAATGCGGCGCATGTGGAACCCCTTCGGTGCCCTGTCGGGACGATGGTAACCCCCGTTGCGGCCGATCCACGGCCTGGCAACGATTGATTCGGCCGGACTGCAGCGTCCAACCGCCTGATGTAGTGGTGCGGACAGCCGTCACGTGGTGGACGCAAGGCAACGAGACGGCAGTCCCGGCGGGACGCCGGGCAAGGTTCCCGAGGTTACGGCCATCTTCTGGCTGATCAAGATCGCTGCCACCACGCTGGGAGAGACGGCCGGCGATGCGGTTTCGATGTCGATGGACCTTGGTTATCTCGTTGGCACCGCGATCTTTTCCGGACTGTTCCTGGTCGCCGTAGCGGCGCAGATCGCGGCGCGGCACTTTCGTCCCCTGCTGTACTGGTCAGCCATTGTCGCCACCACCACCGTGGGCACGACGCTGGCCGACTACGTCACGCGTTCGCTGGGCATTGGCTATCCCGGCGGCACGCTGCTCCTCGTCGCCCTGCTCGCGACGTCATTCCTCGTGTGGTATCGCGCCATGGGCTCGGTCGCCGTCGCAACCGTCACTTCACCCCGCACCGAGATGTTCTATTGGATAACGATCATGTTCTCCCAGACCCTCGGCACCGCACTGGGTGACTGGAGCGCCGACACGGCCGGTCTCGGCTATGGCGGCGGGGCGCTGTTGTTCGGCGCCGCGCTGGCCATCCTGGCGTTGGCGTACCTGCTGACGGATGCCTCCCGCACCGTGCTGTTCTGGGCCGCATTCATCCTGACCCGGCCGCTGGGCGCGGTGCTTGGCGATTATCTGGACAAGCCCGTGGCTGCCGGTGGTCTTGCGCTCGATCGGTATACGGCCTCGGCGGCACTCCTGGCGCTGATGATTGCCTTGGTCCTGATCGCGCCCCGGAGGGTGGCCGCCCGCCGCTAGCTTCCCGGTGCCCCGGCTATACTTGGGCCGGGGGGTATATGTCCGAACATCACGCCACCGGTTCCTGCCTCTGTGGCACTGTGCGCTACGAGCTGCGCGGCCCGTTCTCGCACATGGGCCATTGCCACTGCTCCATCTGCCGGAAGCATCACGGCGCGCCCTTCGCTACCTTCGTGGCGAGCCCCCTGGACGGCTACCGCGTGCTCTCAGGGAGCGGGAACGCAGGTCGCTACGATTCGTCGCCGGTCTGGCACCGCCCCTTCTGCCTGACCTGCGGGTCCGTGTTGCCGACCCTCATGCCCGAGCATGGGCTGGTGGTCGGTCCGGCCGGCAACCTGGAGGGAGACCTCGGGACAAGGCCGGCCATGCACATGTTCGTCGGCTCGAAGGCGCCCTGGTACGAGATCACGGACGGGCTGCCACAGCACGATGCCTACCCGCCGGACGGCGGGCTGCCGGAAGCACAGCCCCTGGGCCGGGCGCTGCTGGCACCATCACCCGGCTGCACCTCCGGCAGCTGCGCCTGCGGCAAGGTGGCCTTCGAGTATTCGGGGGCACCACTGCGCATGCTGAACTGCCACTGCTCCCGCTGCCGCCGGGGCCGCAGCGCCGCCCACACCACGAACATCTTCGTGCCGCTGGACAGGTTCCGCTTCACGCGCGGCGAGGATCTGGTGCGGGACTTCCGCCTCCCGGGTGCCCGTTTCTTCGGCGTGGCCTTCTGCACGGCCTGCGGCAGCGACGTGGCGCGGAAGTCAGTGGAACGGCAGGCGGCGGTGATTCCCGCGGGATCACTGGACTCGGATCCCGGCATGCGTCCCACGGCGCACATCTACGTGGGCTCGAAGGCGGCCTGGTTCGACATCACGGACGCTTTGCCGCAGTTTGCGGAGATGCCGGACTGACCCTGGGCGCGGTGGATGACGAAACCATGCCTGCGCCGCAGGCCACGAGCAGCACGCCGACGGCCCGCAGCGGGGTTAGCTGCTCCGCCAGGACGGGTAGTGCAGCGGCGGCGCCATACACCAGTACATAGCTGATCCCGAGGAGCGGGTAGGCGGCGCTGAGAGGCAGCCGGGCCAATACCTGCAGCCAGGCGAGCAGCGAGATGGCATAGCTCGCCAGCCCCGCTGTGATCCACCAGAGCCCCGGCGAATGGCACGAAGCCAGCCACTGGCCCCAGGGGACGGAGTCCCAGGCGGGCGGACACCCGGCGCGGAGGACGCCGATCTTCAGCAGCACCTGGGCGAGCGCCGACGCAAGAATGCAAAGCGCCAGGGCTGCAAATCCACGTCGGCGGCCGGCGTTCTGCGTCATGTCTGCGCGACCAGGACGATGCCCGCCACGATGAGCGCGGCGCCGGCCCAGCGCATCCGGGGAATATCCTCGTGGAAGTAGTACCGGGCCGCCGCCAGGACGAGCAGGTGGCCGCTGCTGAGAAGCGGGAACGCCTTGCTGACGTCCATGGATCCCAGCACCAGCAGCCACGCCAGCATGCCCGCACCGAGGCAGGCCAGTGCGGCCCACATCTCCGGGCGCCGGAGGGCGGCCGTGGCCAGGTTCCAGGGCGTGATGTCCGGGGCAAGCCGGTCAACGGCGACCTTCTGCAGGACCTGGCCCAGGGTCAGGAGGACGACGGCCAGCGCCACGGCCAGATAGCTGGTCCACACCCCCCGCTCACTCCGATGGTGGCGGCGGCGGGTTGCCGGGCGACCCTGGTCGAGCGGGGGAGAGCGTCCAGACGACCAGGTCATCGGACTCGACCCTGCTGATGCCACTGGCCGGCCAGGTCCGCGCCAGGGTTTCCGTGACCATCGGCTTCTGGTTCACGTCGACGGCGATGAACGCGGCATTGCGGCCCGACGCCTGCTTCAGGACGGACTCGAGGCCTTCGGGTGTCAGCAGGCGCTGCCGATCCCCGGGGTAGGACAATCCATACTCGAGTTCGCCGGTGCTCAACATCAGGATGTCGCTCCGCTTGAGGGCCCACGCCACCGGATGGATGTAGACGCCATCCGAGATGACGACCGCGTCGGCCGGCACGTCCCGGACCAGTGGCGCCAGGAACTCCCCGGGCATCTTGCTCAGCCGCGTGGCGTTGGGAATGACGAAAGGAACGGCGACCAGGAGCGGCACGATGCTGGCGCCCGCAGCCATGACGTGCCATCGGCTGCGGGTGCTCCGCAGGCCAAGCCCGCAGATGACCAGTCCCGTGGCCAGGGCAGCAGCCACGGCAGCCCACCGCAGGATCTCGGTATCGTCGTAGAAGGGCTTGCCCACGCCGGCGAAGCGGTTCAGCAGGAGCACGACGAGGAGGAGGCTCCAGACAACCCCCACCCAGCGCAGGCCGCCCCGGGTCCCCGTGGCCTTTGGGCCCGACAGGCCGATGGCCAGCAGGATCGACAGCGGCGGGAAGCACGGCAGGATGTAGGTTAGCAGCTTGCCCCGCGATACGGAGAAGAACAGCAGGGGCAGCAGGAGCCATAGGGCCAGGAACAGGACCGGGACCCTGGCGTCGTGCTGTTCGCGCAGTCCCCTGATGGCGGCGGGCAGCATCGACGTCCACGGCAGCGCCATGGCGGGAAACACCGCCAGGAACAGCCAGAAGGGCCGCGCGTGCTGGGCGTCCTCCGAGGCGAAGCGCCTGATGTGTTCCTCCCAGAAGAAGTAACGCCAGAAGTCGGGCTCCGCCTGGTGGATCAGGAGGCTCCAGGGCAGGGCCACCAGCAGGGCCGCCGTGAACGGCAGCCAGAGGCCCGCCAGCAATTCCCGCCACAGCCCCTGCCAGGCCAGGAACGGAACGATGACGACCAGCGGGATGACCAGCGCGAGGAAGCCCTTGGTCAGGAAGGCCAGGCCGCAGGCGATGCCAGCCAGGACCTTCAGCAGGCGGCGGGTCCCGGTGGCTTCCTCCTGCACCGCCCACAGGTAGCAGCCAATCGCCAGCGTGAGCCAGAGTGACAGGACCGGGTCGAGGATGTTGATCGTCCCGATGCCAAACACCGCCAGGGTCGTCAGGTGGATGAATGCCGCGAGGACGCCGGTGGCCCGGTTGCGGGTGAGTCGAAAGGCCAGCAGGCCGATGAACAACGCCGTGCCGGCGGTAGCGAGGGCGCTGGGCAGGCGGGTGGCGAGGCTGGTCTCACCGAACGCGGCGAGGGATGCCGCCTCCACCCAATGGCCCAGCACGGGTTTCTCGAAGTAGCGCAGTCCGTTGAGCCGCGGCGTCACCCAGTCGCCGCTCGCCAGCATCTCCCGGGCGATTTCGGCGTACCGGAACTCGTCCATGCGGGCCAGCGGGCGGACGTTCAGGGGCAGCAGGTAGACGGCTACGTAGCCGATCAGCAGCAGGACGCCGGCCCCGAAGCTGCCAAAGACCCGCCGCCTGCGTTCCATCTCAGGCAACTGCCGAGGCCTGCCAGCAGGCCGTGCCATCGCGGCCGGGGATGGCCCGGGCCACGATCCGGTCAGGGGCATACGTGGTCATGGACGTCAGCAGGTCCCGCAGGGGGCCAAAGCGGATGCCGCGGGCGCCGGCGCGCTCCAGGAAGCCGGCGAACAGCGCCTGCCTCGAACAGCCTTCAACCTCGGCATGCACCGTCAGCACGTTGAGGTTCCCCGGCCGGATCAGGCCGAGGAGTACGTCGTTATAGGTCAGGTCCGTGACCCCATCCCGCCCGATGAGCTCATCGTAGGTTGGCAGGGTAACGGGAATCTGGGGCGCAAGGACCCGGCCCTCGACCATCGGGCGGAAGATGCTGCTGCCACGGCAATCGCTGTTGTAGGCGAACCCGAGCGCTTCCTTCTCGAGCAATGCCCGCTCGTTGCACTGCCAGCCGGCGGCCGCCGAGCACTGCGGTCGCGTGCCGGTGATGGCCGCGAGCTCGTCCACCCCGAGGACCAGCTGCTCCCGGATGGCGCCCCGGTCCAGGCCGTTGAGCCGCGTCTGCCAGAGGTGGTGGTCCCAGGCATGCAACCCGACTTCGTGGCCCTCGGTTGCGGCGGCCCGGATCACGTGGGCCAGGCGCCGGCCGATGAGGGGCCCCGGCCAGAGCGTCCCGCGGAGCAGGATGTCCCAGCCGTACAGTCCGCCCGCCCCCGAACGCAGCATCTTGCCCAGGAACTTCGGCCGGAGCAGCCTGCGAACGTGCCGCCCCATGTTGTCGGGGCCTACCGAGAAGAAGAACGTGGCCTTGATGCCACGCCGGGCCAGGGCCTCGAGCAGCGCCGGCACGCCATCCCGCGTGCCACGGAAGGTATCCACGTCCACGCGCAGGCTGATGTGTCGCTCGTCGGCCTTCATGCCATCAGGAGACCGGTTCGCCACGCGAGACAGCGTCCTCCTTCGGGATGTGGCCCGCCATGTACTCCCGGAGGAAGAAATCCAGGGTCGTGACGACGGACTCCCGGAACCCGATCCTGGGGTGCCAGTCGAGGAGCCGCCGGGCGTTGCGGATGCTGGGCCGGCGATGCTGGACGTCCTCGTAACCCTTGCCGTAGTAGGCCGAACTCTCCAGTTCGATTATCCCGCCACCGGGCGGGAAGCAGCCGCGAAGCGGATGCCGGTCGAATTCCTCGACCAGGACTTTGGCCAGGTCGCGGATGCTGGCTTCGTTCTCCGGATTGCCGATGTTGATGATCTGGCCATCGCAGGCGCCATCCCTGTTCTCGATGATCCGGAAGAGGCACTCGATGCCTTCCGACACGTCGGTGAAGCAGCGGCGCTGGCTGCCCCCGTCAACGAGCTGGATGGGCGTTCCCTCGACCAGGTTGAGGATCAGCTGGGTGATCGCGCGCGAACTGCCGATGCGGGCGGACTCGAGCGAGTCCAGCCGTGGCCCGATCCAGTTGAACGGACGAAAGAGGGTGAAGCGGAGCCCATCCCTCTGGCCATAGGCCCAGATCACGCGGTCCAGCAGCTGCTTGCAGCAGGAGTATATCCAGCGCTGCTTGTTGATCGGCCCCAGGACCAGGCGCGACGTGTCCTCGTCGAACTCGTCCTCGTCACACATGCCATACACTTCGGACGTCGACGGGAAGATCACCCGCTTGCCATACTTGACGCAGTAGCGGATGACTTTCAGGTTCTCCTCGAAGTCCAGTTCGAAGACCCGGATCGGGTTGCGCACGTACTCGATTGGCGTGGCGATGGCCACGAGTGGCAGCACGATGTCGCACTTCCTGACGTGATACTCGATCCATTCGTTGTGGATCGAGATGTCCCCTTCATGGAAGTGGAAATCCGGATGGGTCCGGAGGCGGGTGATCGCCGAGTCGTTGAGGTCCATGCCATGCACCTCGTAGCCGCCGTCTTCCAGCAGCCGTTCGCTCAGGGCATTGCCAATGAACCCGTTGATTCCGAGGATGAGGACTCGTTGCTTGCGTGAGCGGACGACGCGGCGATCCGGCCTGGAGCCGATCACGGAGCCGACGGTCAGCCCGAGGGAGCTGGCCAGCTGGCTGCCGGTGCAGTAGGCGCCACCCTCCACCTGGCCATAGCGGACCTCGAGAAAGCCCTTGCCGCAGGCCACGGTGAGCGGGTCCACCGAGACGACGGTGCCGGGATTCGTGGCGCCATACTCATGGGGGCTGATCGCGGCCTCCCAGATCATTACCTTTCTCCGCGCGGCATGGCTGAAGGCCCCGGGGAACGGCCGGGTGACGGCGCGCACGAGGTTGCGGATGTCGCCGGCCGCGCGCTGCCAGTTGATCTCGCCATCGGCGGGAGTGCGCCGCCCGAAATAAGTGGCCTTCACGTGGTCCTGGGGGCTGCGGGGTGCCGTGCCGGCCTTGATGGCGGGCAGGCAGTTCGCCAGCATCCGGCTGG
The DNA here is from genome assembly GCA_016789845.1 of Chromatiales bacterium. GTDB lineage: Bacteria > Pseudomonadota > Gammaproteobacteria > Steroidobacterales > SHZI01. Next base: position 15,939 of record JAEUQA010000042.1, on the reverse strand, counting down.
CGGCCGCCACCAGCTTGTCGTGCAGGGTCCGGCCCGTGTCGTCGATCGAGATGGGCACCGCCTCCTGGCAGACGATGTCACCGGCATCGGCCCTGGTGACCATGTGGTGCAGGGTGACGCCGGTTTCGGTCTCGCCATTGACCAGCACCCAGTTGCCCGGCGCACGTCCCCGGTACTTCGGCAGCAGCGAGCCGTGCAGGTTGAAGCATCCGGCGTGGGGAATGGCGAGGATGTCGGCGCTCACGAGGTTCCGGTAGTAGAAGGAAAAGAGGATGTCGGGCTCGAGCTTCCGGATGCGCTCCACCCAGAGACCGTCATTGATGCTCTCAGGAGCAAACACGGGGATATCGTGGCGGGCCGCCATCTCGGCCACCGAGGGGAACCACTGGGCTTCGGCGGGGTCATCCGCGTGGGTGAACAGCGCCACCACGTCATAGCCGGCATCCAGCAGCGCCTGGAGGCCGGTGCAGCCCATCCCGCCGTAGGCCAGTACGATCGTGCGCATGGCTCCTAACCTGCCTTTCGGGGCGTTGCCGTGTCGTGCAGTCCCGGGGCAGCCGGGACCCGGGCGAGGGCGGCGGTGGCCTGCTGGGCCGCGGTACCGACCGGATCGCGCCGGCCAACGACCCTGCTCTTCACGTAGCGGGGGCGCTCCCTCACGTCGTTGAAGATCCGGCCGATGTACTCGCCGAGGAGGCCGAGGGCGATGAACTGCAGCCCCATGAAGACGAGGACGATGGCGAGGACGGTCAGCACGCCGTTGGCCGCCCAGTCCGCCCCGTAGCTCAGCCGCATGACCATCAGGAGAAGGCCGCCACCGAGGCCTGCAATGGCCAGCAGCGCGCCCACGACGCTGAGGAGACGGAGCGGTGCCGTCGTCATCGTGGTCAGCAGGTCGAACTGCAGGTTGATCAGCTTCCACAGGCTGTACTTGGAGTCGCCGCTGTCGCGGCGGGCGTGGGCAACCTCCACTTCCGCGGTGCGCGAGGCGAAGCCGTTGGCCAGCACCGGTATGAACGTGCTGCGCTCCCGGCACTGCAGGAGAGCGTTAACCACGTCCCGGTCGTAGGCGCGCAGCATGCAGCCGTAGTCATGCATCATCACGCCGGTCGAGCGCCTGACCGCGGCATTGATCATGCGCGACATCAGCCGCCGGAACAGCGAGTCCTGCCGGTTCAGGCGTACGCTGCCGACCACGTCATAGCCCTGCCGGCTCAGCGCCAGCAGCTTGGGGATCTCCTCGGGCGGGTTCTGCAGGTCGGCGTCAATCGTTACGACGACGTCGCCGCGGGACTCCGCGAGTCCGGCCATCAGCGCGGCGTGCTGGCCGCAGTTACGCCCCAGGAGTACGCCAATGACGACATCGGGATGACTCCCGGCGGCTTCCGTGATGAGCTTCGCTGACTGGTCGGCGCTGCCGTCATCGACGAGGACGAGCTCGAAGCGTTCGCCCTGCTGGTGGCCGACAGCCAGGCAGCGCCGGATCAGTTCCGGCAGCGAGGCTTCCTCGTTGTAGACGGGCGCGACGATGGACAGCACGATGGGGCCCTCCTGGTTGCGGGCTTGGCCGGTCAGCTCTTGTTGCTTAGAACGCTCTTGATGGCGGCGACCACCCGGTCCACGTCCCCCGGCTCCATGTCCGGAAACAGGGGAAGTGAGCAGATGCGGCGCGAGTTCCACTCCGTGTTCGGGAGTGTGCCAATCGTCTGCGGCATCAGCTCGCGGTAGTACTGCTGCTCGTGGATCGCCCGGAAGTGAATGCCGGTGCCGATGCCGAGGTCCTTGAGCCGCTGCATGAACTCGTCCCGGGACATCCCGGCCCTGTCGATGTCGACCTGGACGATGAACAGGTGCCAGCTGTGGCGCATATTCCAGCCAGGCAACCCCAGCGGCGTTACTTCATCCACGGTGGAGAGCAGTTCGAGATAACGTCGCGCCAGGACTGCGCGCCTCTCGTTCATGGCGTCGAGGCGGGTCAGCTGGGAGAGGCCGAGTACCGCGTTCATGTCCGGAAGGTTGTACTTGTATCCGGGCTCCAGCACCTCGGCCTGCGGAGACCGCCCGAGCGTCTCCCGATCGAAGGCGTTCACGCCGAGCCCGTGAAAGCGGAGCCGGCGAAAGTGCTCGGCAAGCTGTGCATCGTCCGTGCAGAGCATGCCCCCTTCGCCGGTGGTCATGTTCTTGATGGGGTGGAACGAGAAGATCGAGGTGCCATCCCGGCCGACCGGCACGCCCTCGAATTCCGTCCCGGCGGCATGGGCCGCGTCCTCGATCAGCGGTATCCCGCGACGGACGGCCACTTCACGCAGTCCCCGCAGGTCCAGGGATGCCCCTGCCATGTGCACGGGAATGATCAGGCGGGTGCGGGGCGTGCAGAGCCGGTCCACCTCCGCGGCCGTGACCATCAGCGTGTCGCGATCGATGTCGGCGAACACGGGAGTGGCGCCTGAGAGGACGGCCAGGTTGACCGTGGACACCCAGGTCATCGACGGGGTGATGATCTCGTCGCCCGGACCGATGCCATAGGCCCGGAACAGCAGGTGCATGGCCGCTGTCGCCGACGTGACGGCGGCGGCGTGGGGCGCGCCTACCCGCGTCCTGAAGGCGTCTTCAAGTACCGCGCATTTTGGCCCGGTCGTAATCCAGCCGGAGCGCAGGACGTCGACGACCGCATCGATATCGGCCTGGGTGATGCTCGGGCGGGAGAACGGCAGAAACGGCAACGCTGAAACAGCCTGATGGGATGCCTGCGGCGACACCATGAATTGCGACTCCCCCTTATAACTAGGTTAGACGGGTGAACTAGCCCGGATCAATCGGGACTTCCGCTTATGCCTCGTGGGCACGAGGCGCCAGCCTTCAGGCGGACCTCCTTTACCGTTGAAGTAACCCGGCCGACGACGGCGGCCCGGCCCTCGATGCGGAGGGGCACGCGCAGTTCCGGCTCCAGCAGCACGGCGATGTCGCTCTTCAGGCCCAGGAAGTCGAAGTCCGGCGTCGCGGGTCCGAGCGGCAGCACACTGAGGCGCAGGCGCAGGGCCCGGGCGGAGCCCCGGCACACCCGGGCGCCGTCGCTGCCGGTGGCCCGGTACGCCACCGGCGTGTTTACCTCGCCGTCCACCTTGAGTGTCACCCGCACCAGCTCCCGTCGCTGGTAAACGAGCACTTCCAGCCGGTCCCCGGGACGGTCGAGACCACTTGCAGCGGCGACATAGAGCAGGCTCAGTGAGTCGATGACCGGCGCGCCGGCGACCTCGTGCCCGTAGGGCCAGAAGTCCGCTGACAGGTCGGTCCAGGTATCGGGCTTGGTCGCATCCTCGGACTTCCGCGGGCGGCGGGTGCGCTGGTAAGCGCCGTCAGGCGCGAAGCGGACCAGGCGCTTCCTGTGCCTGCGGCCGGAATCGACGATTTCGTACTGCAGGGAATTGGCAGTCCCGGGATCCATCCAGAGCGTGGTGGCAGAGCGCGTGCCGGGGATCTCCGCCATGACTGTCAGGGTCAGCACGGCCGGCCCGGGCGGGATCACCGCGCCCCGGCCGTTCTCCGTCGGAAGCGCAATCAGCCGGGATGCCGCAGCGGGCCCGTCTTCGATGGCCCACTCAGCCGTGGTCCTGGCCGACATGAATACCTTGTGGGCTTCCAGGTCGATGCGCGTCCAGCCCACTCGCCCGGCCTGCAATGGCGCCGGCGGCGGGCCGGCAGCCGATGCCGCCATCGCCCACGGCATCCCTGCGGCAAGAAGGGCGAGCAGCAGGCCCGGCTGGATCAGGTGCGTGGTCTTGAACTCCATGGGTGAATGTCCCGGCAAGGTGTCGCCATCTGGCGATGGCAGCAGCCGCCCACATCGGCTCCGGGCATCAGGATATGTGCAATCCCGGCGGGTCGCCACTGACCATTTGCGTGCCCACGGGATTCCGGCACGCGGAGAAGAGGTCCAGCGCGGGCTCGCGCACCACCGTTTCCACGTTCAGCAGGCCCAGGACCGAATGAAAGAGGTGATCGTGGGCCACGTCCCGGTCCGTCCCTTGCCGGAGGCAGTCGCGGCTGAACCCCCCGGCGCTTTCGAGACCCTTGGAGAGCCAGACCAGCATTGGCACTTCGCGCTGGACCGCCGGAGCGATCGTGTACGGCAGGCCATGGAGGTAGAAGCCCGCCTCGCCCAGTGATTCACCGTGATCAGACACGTAGATCAGCCCCGTATCCCTGCCCGACTCCGCCTGCAGGTAGCGCACGATGCTCGTGAGCACGTGGTCGGTGTAGAGAATCGCGTTGTCGTAGGCATTGACGATCTCCTCCGGCGAACAGTCGTTCAGTTCCAGGCTCTCGCAGGTCGGCACGAATTCGCGGAACTCCGGGGGGTAGCGACGGGAATAGGCTGGCCCGTGATTCCCCAGCAGGTGCAGGACCACCACCAGATCGCCGGCATGGGCCTTCACGGCTGCCTGGAGTCGCGGCAGCATGATGCCGTCCAGGCACCGCTCGCCGTCGCAGAGGGCCGGATCCGCGGCGCCCCCGATGCGCTCCTCGGGCAGCCCGTCGCAAACGCCCTTGCAGCCAGACTGGTTGTCGATCCACACGACTTCGACGCCCACCTGCTTGAGGACCTGGAGAAGCGATTCCTCGTTCGCTATGCGCTTCTCGTCGTAGTCGCGCCGGCCGATGGGCGCGAACATGCAGGGCAGTGAGACCTCGGTGCTGGTACCGCAGGCCTGGACCCTCGGGTAGACCAGCAGGTCCAGCTGGCTGAGCTCGGGAGTGGTTTGCCTTGCGTAACCGCTGAGGCCGAAGTTCGCCGAGCGGACGGTCTCGCCGATGGCCAGCACCAGGAGGGCCGGCTTGCGGCCCGCCGTGGCCCTGATACCCCGGTGGGCGTCCAGGGCTATGCGTCGTGGCGCACCGTGCGGTTCGGCGACCGCCTCCCGGGATATCTTGAACAGGGACGCGAGGTAGTTGGTGGGGGTGACGAGGTGCCGGGCATCCCGGTGACTCCGGATCAGCGAGGCCGCATCCCCGTACTGCACGACGACGGCCAGCACCGCGACCACGAGCGCGGCCCCCACGCTTCCGGCCCTCACCAGCACGGCGCGGCGCAGGGGCCGCACCTGGACGCGTGTCCAGAACACCAGCGCGATGGGCACCGCCGCATACAGGAGCAGGTGGGGGACGAGGTGCAGGGTCAGCAGCTCCCCGGCCTCCGCGGGGTCGGTCCGCAGGATGTTGCGCAACATCTCGGTGTTGAGGAAGACCGTGTACCGGTTCATGTAGTAGCTGGCGATGGCGGTGCACAGGAACAGCACCGCCAGCACCGGCCTTACCGTGCGCCGCGTGAGCAACAGCGCCAGACCGGCGAACTGGATACACGTGACGGCGAGAAAGAGCCCGGCGAACAGGGCAGCCGTCCGCGGCTCCAGGAAGTCCGCCGAGCCGAACAGGCGTTGCCACAGGGCGCCGTTGTAGAGGGCGGCAAAAGCCACGGAAGCGAGGAGAAGCAAGGCCTCCACGCTGAGGGTGGGGCGCCGGCGCCCGGCCACGGGTTGGATGTGCTGCATGGTGTTGGACGCTGCCGCCCGATGAAATCAATCGGCCCCGGAGGACCGGGTAAGCGGCTCAGAATCTCCAGAGAATTCCGAGGTTTGGCACGAACCGGGGCCAGTAGTCGAAGTCCGTGTCGAGCACCGTACCCCCGGCGCCGTCGTCGATGACCCTGTATTCGACGCAGCAGGGGTTCCTGAAGGCCAGCAGGTTGGTGATCTCCAGGAAGGTCAGCAACTCGCTGTCGGGCAGGTTGAAGGTGTAGGCGGCCCGGATGTCCAGGGACCGGAAGTCGTCGTAGCGCGTCGAGTTTCGGGCGCCGACGGTGACCACCGGGTCTGGCTCCTGTACGTAGGTGGCCGGGGTGCTGGGCCAGCCGGTGTGCCAGGTGCCGGCGAGGGACAGGTCCCAGGGACCCCTCGTCCAGCTCAGCCCGCCGTTGAAGGTGTGCCGCTGGTCCCAGCTCCGGGGCACGTCGGCCCGGTCCACGGTCTCCTCCGCCCGGGACCAGGTGTAGCTCAGCCACCAGCCCCAGGGATCGGCGGCGCGATCCCGGATCAGGAACTCGAGGCCGCGGACCAGGCCCGCGGTCGGGGCGACGCCCACCCGGTCCGTCTTCAGTTCCGGCAGCACCACCAGAGGGTCGAAGAGATTCTCGAAGCGGGGCTTCAGCTCCTCGTAGTCCTTGTAGTACGCCTCGAAGCGCGCCGAGATGCTGTCGTTGAGCGCGTGCTCCACGCTGACGATGAAATGATCCGCACGCTGGGCCGGGAAGAATGTGTCGATGCCGTCTTCCACCTGCAGCTCGCCGATGCCCTGGGCCTGGTAGAACCGGCCCCAGCTGGCCCGGACCTGGGTTTCGACCGAGAGGTCCCAGAGGACGTTGGCGCGGGGCGAGAGCTGCGTGCCGCGATCCACCCTGTCGTAGGTCTGGTTGTCCCAGCGCAGGCCCAGTTCCCCGGTGACGGTGTCGGTGATCCGCCAGCGGGCGGCCACGAACGCTCCGGTTGCCGTTCCTTCAGGCTCAGGCGCCAGGTCCCGGACGATGGCTTCGGCCGCGCTGTTCGGGAAGGGGTAGCCGGCCGTCGTCTGGAAGGTGCTTCTGTAGGCGTACTCCGCCCCCATCCAGGCCGCATCGAACCCGGCGCGCCACCGGAGGAAGTCGTCACCCTGCTCGAGGTCGACCTTCAGCAGCGTGGTGTGGGAGTCCCGCAGGTCCTGCACCGCACCCGTCGCGCCAGCGGGATCGTCCACGGTGCCCTTGCGATTCTTGTCTACCGTGGTCCAGGCGACCAATGCCCGCCCCAGCAGCGCGTCGGACCACTGGCGCTCTGCCGTCGCCCACAGGTAGACGTTCCGGTCAGTGGTCCTGGCGAACTCCGTCTGGTCGTTGTTGTTGATGTCGATCCGGTCTTCGGCGAACAGCGCATGGGCTGCCACGGTGGTCTGGTCGCTCAGGTCAAACTCGGCCTTGACGAAGGCATCCAGGTAGCGCGGCTCCCCCAGGTCCCTCTCGGCCACCTTGACGACCTCGGCCAGGTTGCTGCGCCGGGCCGAGGCCAGCCAGCGCCCGCGGTCGTTGGCGAAGGTGTCGCCCGTGAGCGCGCTGAGGTGGTAGAGGGAAAGGCCGAGGGCGTTGTCCCCGTCCCCCGTGGGGTCCACCGACCGGGCATCCACCACGGCGCTCATGCGGCCGCCGTACTCCACCGGAAAGCCCCCCGCGTACACGTTCAGGGAGTCCACCATGCCCGGGTCCAGTACGCTGATCGGGCTGAAGAAGCTCTTGAGGTGAAAGGGCTCCTGGAGCGGCATGCCGTCCAGGATGATCTGGGTCTCGTTCTCATCGCCGCCGCGCATGTGCGCGAGGCCGGACACGCCGTTGCTGGCGGCGCCCGGCAGCCGGTGCACGGCACGCAACGTCTCGTCCGCCATCTTCGGCAGGCTGCGGAGCTCCTGCTGGGTCAGGAAGGTCCTGACCTCGGGTGCGGTGTTGGCCAGGTTGTACTGGCTCGCCGTCACCACGATCTCCTCCAGGGCGGTTGGCGGCCGGCGCGGCGCGTCCGGCCGCGGCGTATCGGCTACCGTGGGCTTGCCGCCGGGTGCGGCGACGATGGCCCAGATGCCGGGTCCCGCTGCCCGCGTCGTGAGCCCGTGGGGCGCCAGGATCTCGTTCAGGAGGGGAATCCCGGACGGAGCGTCGGGCTCCGCGAGCACCCGCAGGTCAGCCGGCACGAGGATGTCGTTGTAGATCAGGGTGAGGCCCGGGCGCTGCAGTTCCTCGAGCACGGCGCGCACGGGCCGGCCTGCGTAAGTGGCGGCACTGAGGCCGGGGGCGAAGACTCCCGCCAGGACGACGAGGAGCACCCGGCAGAGGTTCAGGCGGGAGCAGACAGGGAGCATGCGCCGCCAACGATAGCAGCAGTGGACAAAGAAAGACCGCGGTGGCCGGGGCAATGGCCACCGCGGTCCCGAGCACGCGATACCCAGGGGGTGGGAAAGCTACCGCGTTGCTGCCTGGCGTACGGCGGGCTGCACGATCAGCCGGCCGTCTTCTTCCTTGTAAGTCAGATTGGTCGTGGCCATCACGGCGGCCAGCGCCTCGTCGGGCGACAGGCCCGCCACCGAGCCCCGCAGGATGATGGACTGGGCGGCGGCCTCGGCCCCCGGCGTGGTGAAGGTCAGTTCCCGGCCGGTTTCCCGGCAGACCCAGGCCAGGAACTCGGCGAGGCGCCGGTCCTCGATGGCGTAGGGCGGAGTCACGTCGGCGATCCAGTTCCACCGGGGATCACGCCGGTCGACCGCGCGGCGCGCCACGTTGCCGCCCGTCCCGATGACGACCTGCTCGCCGGCCTGGGCGACCACGGGCGCCTGGCCGATGTCGGGGGCGGTCTCCACCCGGCCTTCCCGGACGCTCACCTGCATCTCTGCCGGCAGTACGCGCACCTCGTACTGGGTGCCCAGGTGCCGGGTGCTGCCAAAGGCCGTCTCGATGCGCACGCCGGGACCCGCTGCGGGCCGGTCGCCGGAGTCCAAGTAGACCGCGCCCCGCTCCACCACGACCCGGTCGATGCCGGCGAGCGCGATGCGCGTGTTCGCGTCGAGACGCAGCGTGACGCCCCGGCGCAGCGCCAGGGCCGCCTTGCCCCGCGGCCCGGTGACCAGTTTCTGGCCGACGGCAATGGCCTGCCCGGGATTGACCGGCTGCCAGCCGCTGTCGATGCCGGCCTCGACGGGCCCGCTGAGGCGGACCAGCGTGGCGGCCACCGGCGGTGCGGTCGGGGCATTCGACTGATAGATGCCCAGGGCGACGGCGGCCACGGCCAGGCTGGCGGCCAGCGCCATGGCGGGACGCTGCCAGCGCCGCGCCGCGCGGGCACTGGCTGCGGAAGACAGTGCGGGCACGGGTGTCACCGCGGCGCGCCACTCGGCAGCCACGGCCAGCCGGATGCGCTCCCGCACGTCCGGCGCCGGCTCGGCCTCGGGCGCCATCTCCCGGAGGAGGCCCTGCAGGGCTTCTTCCTCCCCGGGACGCAGGTCCTGTTGATTCATGTTCATGTTCGGTTCCCCTCTGTCGTCAGCCCGGCCTCATCAGCCGGCCTGGCCCAGGCTGGCCAGCACGTCTCCGGAAGCGGCGCCGAAGACGGCTTCCACGGCATCCCGGAAGGCGACCCGCGCTCGGGCCAGCAGGGACTGGGCGGCGGTCGTGCCGATGCCCAGTTCCACGCCAATCTCGTCCACTGAAAGGCCTTCCACGTATTTCATTTCCAGGGCGTCGCCGTAGCGGGGAGGCAGCCGGTCGAGAATCGTCCGCACCAGTTGCCGGACCTCCGCCTGGCTGTAGCGGTTCGCCGGCTCCTCGGCGGCGGGCCCCGCGATGGCCTCCACCGCGGCCCGGACGTCCGCGCTGTCGTCGATCCGCACCACCTTTTCCGCGTGGCGACCTTCCCGGCGCAGGTGGTCCACCACCTCGTGGCGGCAGATCTGGCAGACCCAGGTGAACAGGGAGGCTTCGCCGCGGAAGTCCTTCAGCTTGCGCATGGCCTTCACCAGCGTGGCCTGGACCACTTCGGCGGCGGCCTCCGCGTCGCTGTTCAGCCGGGGCAGCGCAAAGCGATAGACCCGGGGGAAATAGTCGTCAAAGAAGGTCGTGAAGGCCCTCTCGTCCCCCGCCAGCATGCGTTGCACCAGTTCTGTCGACTCGGTCACGGTTGGGTCCACGTGGGTTTATGCCGGGTTGGACGGCGGGCGTGGGGAATTCAATCGCGCCCGCGGCGAAAGTCTAGCCGGCTGCGGGTGTCCCCTATGCCCCGATTGATCCGGCCGGGTCCGCGCGTCCCACCGGCAAACGGGCCACGCGCCCGCCGGTTCACGCACCTGAAGGACCCGCATGGAAGCCCTGGCCCACGCCGACCCGCTCTTCAAGCTGAACCCGATTGCGCCGGCCAGTCCCTGTCGCGAAGCGGCAGAGGGTTTCATTGCGGGCGCCTTCCTGGACAAGCACGGCGCCCGGGTCCGGGAGTTCCTTCCGGAACTCGTGGGACTGCAGAGCCGCACCGGTGACCTGCGGGCCGTGGCGGGCTACCGCTCCGCCGGCACGGGCGCGCTGTTCCTGGAGCAGTACCTGGCGCATCCGGTGGAGCAGGATCTCTACGCCCAGATTGGAATTCCCGTCTCCAGGGACCGGATCGCCGAGGTGGGCAACCTCGCGGGCAGCACCTGCCGCTCTGCGCGCCACCTGGTCAGCCTGCTGCCCCGCTTCCTCCTGGATCACGGCTACACCTGGGTGGTGTTCACGGCGACCAGCGTCGTCCGGGACATCCTGACCAGCGTTGGCGCAAGTCTTGTAGAACTGGCGCCCGCCGACGCGAGCCGCCTGGCCGGCGGCGCGGACGCCTGGGGCCGCTATTACCAGAATGACCCGCGGGTCATGGCGGGCTACCTGCCCACGGGGATTCACCTGTCCGCCCGCCGGCGGCACCGGCACTGAGCATGCTGTCCTTCTCCCCGGCAGCGGGCCTCGGGACCCGCCCCGCGCTGCGCGATGGCGCCCGCTCGATCAGCTACCGCCAGCTGCCGGCGCTGGTCGAGGCCGAGGGCGGCTGGCTGGCCTGGTCCGGCGCCCGGCGCTTCGGCCTGCTGGCGGACAACGGCTGCGCCTGGGCCCTGACCGACCTCGCCCTCGCAAGGCGCGGGTTCCTGCACGTGCCGCTGCCGGCCTACTTCACGCCCGGCCAGATGGCGCACGTCCTGGACGACGCGGGCATCGACGCCGTCATCACCGACCAGCCCGCCACGCTGGAGTCCCTCGCGCTGGGCTTCTCCCCTGCCGGCTTCTCGGCGCAGACCGGGCTCGCGCTCTGGCGCCGTCCGGCACCCGCCGGTTCCAGCCCGATTCCCCCGGGCACCGTGAAGATCACCTACACCTCGGGCAGCACTTCCGAACCGAAGGGCGTGTGCCTGTCGGCCGCGCTCATCGAGGCCGTCGCCCACTCGCTCGCCAATGCCACCGCCGGGCTCGGCCTGAAAAAGCACCTGTGCCTGCTGCCCCTGCCGACCCTGCTGGAGAACGTGGCCGGCGTCTACGCCGCGCTGCTGTCCGGCGCCACCTGCGAGATTCCCTCGCTGGCCGAGACGGGCATGAGCTACGGCAACCTGCAGCCGGGGCGCCTGACGGCCACGGTCGCGGCCCGGGAGCCCCACAGCCTGATACTGGTTCCCGAACTCCTGCGCGTGCTCGTGCACGCGGCGGTGATGGGCTGGACGCCGCCGGCCAGCCTGCGCTACATCGCCGTGGGCGGCGCGCTGGTGTCCCCGGAGCTGCTCGCCACGGCGGCACGCCTCGGGCTGCCGGTCTACGAAGGCTATGGCCTCAGCGAATGCGGTTCGGTGGTCTGCCTCAACACCCCCGGCAGCAACCGGCCGGGCAGCGTCGGCCGCCCGTTGCCCCATGTGCAGGTCCGGCTCGACGCGGAGGGCCAGATCCTGGTCCGGAACGCCGGGATGCTGGGTTACCTCGGCGACCCGCCGCGCGGTTCCGGCGACGAGATCGCCACCGGCGACCTGGGCAGCATCGACGCCGACGGCTTCGTGCAGGTCCGGGGCCGGCTGAAGAACCTGCTGATCACCAGCCTGGGGCGGAACATCGCGCCGGAGTGGGTCGAGCGGGAACTGCAGCAGGAGCCGGAGATCGGCAGTGCGATCGTCGTGGGCGAGGCGCGGCCCTGGCTCGCCGCCCTCATCAGCCCCACTGCCGCCGGCAGCACCCCCGCCCGGATCGAGGCGGCCGTGGCCCGCGCGAACCGCCGCCTGCCGGACTACGCGCAGGTGCGTTCCTGGTCGCTCCCTGCCGAGCCCTTCACCTTCGCCAACGGCGCGCTCACCGCCAACGGGCGGCTGCGCCGCGCCCACATCCTCCGGGAGAACGACCCGGTCATCCGGCACCTGTACCGGGACACGACCACTCTCGAGGAGAGTTGCGCTTGAAGACCACATTCCGTGACCAGCTGCGTGTCGCCACGGCCGCCGACCGGGACTACCTGCTCCGGGCCCCCGTGATCGGCGAGGCCCTGGCCGGCCGGATCAGCCGGGCCCGCTACGTGGCCTTCCTCACCCAGGCCTGGCACCACGTGCGCCACACGGTGCCGCTCCTCATGGCCGTGGGCGCCCGCCTGCCGGCACGGCACGGGAAGCTGCAGAAGGACCTCATCCACTACCTGGAGGAAGAGGTCGGCCACGACGACTGGATTCTGAACGATATCGAGGCGGCCGGCGGTGATCGCCACGCTGTTGCGGCCTCCCTGCCCAACGTCGAGACCGATGCGATGGTGGCCTACGCCTGGGACACGGTGCAGCGGCGGAACCCGGTGGGCTTCTTCGGCATGGTCTACGTGCTGGAAGGCACCAGCGTGTCGCTGGCCGTGAAGGCGGCGGACGAGATCGAGCGGTCGCTGGGCCTGCCGAAAAAGGCCTTCACCTACCTGCGCAGCCACGGGACCCTCGACCTGGAACACATCGAGGACCTGGGCGGCATCCTGGATGGCCTCTCCGATCCCGCCGACCAGGCGGCCGTGGTCCAGTGCGCACGGGCCATGTTCTGGCTGTACGGCAACGTGTTCCGCGGGCTGGACCGGCCCGCTTCCGCTGCCGCCGGCACCCTGGCCACTCACCCGATGAAGGAGAGCGCATGAACCTCTCGACCGCACGCGTACTGCTGACCGGCGCTGCCGGCGGCATCGGGGGCGCCATAGCCGCCGAGCTGCTGGGCAGGGGAGCGACGGTTCTGCTCGTTGACATGAACGAGGGCGCCCTCCGGCGCTTCGTTGCCAGCGAACCGAAGGCATCCGCCGACCGGGTGGAGGTTTTCCCGGCCAACCTCACCCGCGCCGAGGACCGGGCACGGCTCGCCGAGTTCGCGAAGACCTGGCGGGGCGGCATCAACGTGCTGATCAACAACGCCGGCGTCAGCCACTTCCGGCTGCTGGAAGACCAGCCGGCCGAGGAAGTCGATCTCGCCCTGGCGGTGAACCTGCAGGCGCCGATCCACCTGTGCCGCCTGCTGCTGCCCCACCTGCGGCGGCAGCCCGAGGCCCACATCCTCAACACCGGCTCGGTGTTCGGCGGCATCGGCTACGCGGCGTACTCCGTCTACTCCGCGACCAAGTTCGCCATGCGGGGCTTCAGCGAGGCACTGCGCCGGGAGCTGGCCGACACGGGCGTGACGGTGCACTACCTGGCGCCCCGCGCCACCCGGACCGGCATCAATACGGCCGCCGTCGAGAGCATGAACGCGGAGCTGGGGGTCGCCATGGACACGCCGCCCGTGGTGGCCCGCGCCGCCTGCGCGATGCTCGAAGAGGGGACGCTGGAGGCGGTCGTCGGCTGGCCCGAGAAATTCTTCGTGCGGCTGAATGCCCTCCTGCCGCGGCTGGTGGATGGCTCGCTCCGCAGGCAGCTGCCCGTCATCCGCCGCCATGCGGTCGCCGGTACGCCGGTGCCCGTCACCACACTGCAAACGACGAGGACGCCGACATGAACCGCTCATTCCCGAAGTTCTTCGCCGCACTGGCCGTGGCGCTGGCCGCCCTGACAGGCTCCGGCGCCGCGCTGGCGGACTTCGATGCCGACCTGCTCGCCATCCAGACGCGCTGGGCCGACGCCAACTACTCGCCCAAGGGCGACGCGAAGGAGGCGGCTTTCGACAAGCTGATGGCCGACGCCGCCGCCTTCACCGCGCGCAATCCCGGCCGGGCCGAGCCGCTCATCTGGGAAGGCATCGTGCTCAGCACCGCCGCTGGCGTGAAGGGCGGGCTGGGGGCACTGGGCCTCGCGAAGGATTCCCGGGCGCGGCTCGAGGCCGCGCTGAAGATCGATCCCGACGCGCTGCAGGGCTCGGCATACACCAGCCTTGGCACCCTCTACCACAAGGTTCCGGGCTTCCCGGTGGGCTTCGGCAGCGACAAGAAGGCGAAGGAGTACCTGGAGAAGTCCCTCGCCATCAACCCGGACGGCATCGACCCGAACTACTTCTACGGCGAGCTGCTGTTCGACGACGACGATTACGCCGGCGCCAGGAAGTACCTGGAGAAGGCGCTGCAGGCGGCACCCCGCCCGAACCGGCTGTCGGCGGATGAGGGTCGCCGCAAGGAGATCCGCGCCCTGCTGGCGAAGATCCCGGCCCGCTGACATGCACCCGCTGGACCGGGATTTCTGGCGCAGGCACGCCGGCTGGCCGGCGCTACTGTTCATCCTCTTCGCGACGGTGGCGGCCGGCACCGGCCTCGACGAGAGCTTTGCGCGGGCCTGGGCCTTCGACCCGGTCACCCGCCACTTCATCGGCAGCGGTGCCGGCGAGTGGTGGGCCAAGGAGCTCATCCATTCGACGGGCGGGCTGCTGATCCGCATCCTCGGCGGAATCCTGGTGCTCGTCTGGGCGCTCAGCTTCCGGATCGGTTCGCTGCGACACTGGCGCCGTCCCGCCGGCTTCGTGGTGCTTTCCGTCGCGCTCGGCGCTGGCGCCGTCGGCCTGCTGAAGCAGCTCACCAACGTGGATTGCCCCTGGTCGCTCGCCGAGTTCGGCGGCGATCTGCCCTACGTTCCCCTGTTTGCCGACCGCCCGGACAGCCTTCCCCGGGCGCAGTGCTTCCCGGGGGGCCACTCGTCCTCGGGCTTCGCCCTGTTCGCGCTCTACTTCCTCATGCTCGGACGCAGCCGCCGGCTGGCGCGCTGGGCGTTGGGCGGTGCGCTGCTCGTGGGCGGAGTGTTTGCGTTCGGGCAGGAGGCGCGGGGCGCCCACTTCCTGTCCCACGACCTGTGGAGCGCCGCCCTGGTCTGGTTCACCTGCCTCACGGTCTATGCCGTCGGCTACCGGGGCAATGTGTGGGAGGCGGCCGGGCGTGGGGCGGCCGCCGCCGCCATTCAGCCATCCACCCGGAGCGCGAGTCCGCCAGGGCAGTCGGGACGGTATCCGGCGTCGTAACAGTCGCCAACAGGGGTAGTCTACGATTGCTCCATGAGCCGCCTGGTCGTCGCCTGTCTCGCCGCCACCTGGCTGATCTGGGGCTCCACGTACCTGGCGATCCGCTTCGCGCTCGTCAGCTTTCCACCCTATTTCCAGATGGGCAGCCGCTTCCTGGTGGCCGGGTTCGCCCTCGCGCTGTGGATGCGCCTGGTCCGCCGGGCGCCCTGGCCCGACGGCCGCCAGTGGCGGAACGCGCTGGCGGTGGGCACCCTCATGCTGGCCGGCGGGATGGGCAGCGTGGCCGTTGCCGAACAGACGGTGGGCTCCGGAATCGTGGTCGTGTTCATCGCCGTGGTGCCCCTGCTGATCGTGCTGTTCAGCCTGTTCTGGGGCGTCGTGCCGGGCCGCCTCGAGATGGCGGGCATCGGCGTGGGCCTCACCGGCGTGCTGATGCTGACCCGGGGCGCCGGGTTCCAGGCGTCACCAGCGGGCCTTCTGGCCATGGTGACGGCCTGCACCTGCTGGTCCCTGGGCAGCGTGCTGAGCCAGCGGTCACTGCCGCTGGCGCCCGGCGCCATGGGCTTTGCCAGCGAGATGCTCTGTGGCGGGGCGGTGCTCATGGCCCTGGCGGGCGTCACCGGCGAGACGTTCAGCTGGCCGCCCCAACCCCTCGCGGCGTGGGCGTGGGCTTACCTGGTGGTGTTCGGGTCGCTGCTGGCCTTCAACGCCTACATGGTGCTGCTGGCCCGTGCCTCCGCGGGGCTCGCCGCCAGCTACACCTTCGTCAACCCCGTGATCGCCATGCTGCTCGGCGTGGCCTTTGGCGGCGAGACGATCACCGGCTTCGAGTGGGCGGCGGCAGGCGTGGTCCTCGGCGGTGTTCTCCTGCTCATCGCGACACCCCGGGCATCCAGCTAGGAGCGGCTTCAGCCGTGACCCCCTCCCGGGAG
>JAEUQA010000082.1 GCA_016789845.1 Chromatiales bacterium | reverse complement strand
TGGCCGATGCCTCGCCCGCGAAAAGACGTGTACTCACGTCAGCGGGCGGGGTCTTCGGCCGGTGGCCGCGGGAGGCACCACGGATCCGGATCCGGGTCGCGGCTGAAGCCGCTCCTACGCGATGTCCGCCTTATGACGAATGCGCTGCACTGGCCCCGTGACGGACGTCGCAGATCGGCCCTTCCGGCTTTGACGGCGCTGAACCCGCGCCTATAGTTTCGCGTCCTAGACCTTGATTGCACGTTGCTTTTTTCGCCCCGGGATGCGGGGCGGGGCGTGCGGAACAAGGCGACCAGAACGACGCTCACAGCAAGAAGAAAACGAGGGTTCCATGTGTCACGTTGCCGACAAGTTCTACGCTGCCGTCCGGACGCTCACCACTGACGCGCCGGCCAAGCAGCGGCTGATCTGCGCCTATGTGGACCACCTGGAGTCGCTGGCGGAGGACGATGTGCCCGAGGCCATCCGGCCCCGTTTCGAGGCCCTTCGCCAGGCGATGAACGCCGTGCCGCCCACCGAGAAGGAGACGGCGGTGCAGGTGTCGGTGCGCAAGATGTCGCCAGCCGAGGCCGGCCGTTTCACCCGGTCGATCCTGCTGATGTTCACCGACCTGGTGCGCGTGAAGAGCACCGGCGAGCGGCTGAACAGCGGCGACGGCGTGAAGGCGCCGGCCTATAACCGGCCCGAGGCCGGGGTGCGGGTACCCGGCTTCCTGGCCCGCTCCGCGATGTAGGAGCGGCTTGCGGGAGCGCGGACCGGCGCGACGGCCCTCCCGCTCGAGACTCGCGGACTCGATTCTCGCGGGAGGGCCGTCGCGCCGCTCAGCGCTCCGGCACAATCAGAACTTCAGCGTGGCCTCCACGCCCAGGCGGCGCTCGGTGCCCGGGTGGTCGAAGGTGCCGCCGAACTCCGGCGCCGGGATGACCTCTTCCAGGTAATTCTCGCCGAGCGCGTTCTTGACGAAGCCGACCACTGACCAGCGGTCGCCGGCGATGCCGGCCCGCAGGTTGACCAGCGAGTAGGCGTCGCGCTTCGTCAACTTCAGATTGGACGGACCGAGGCCCGGGATGTTCAGGGAGAAGATCGTCGGGCGCTCGTCGTTCTGGATCACGTGGAACCAGGTTTCCCCGACGCCCGAGATATCCACTGACCCGACGAAGTCGTAGTCGGCCGACATGGGGAACTGCACCTGCGCTCCCGCGCTCCAGGTGTAGTCCGGCGTGTAGGGCGACTCGTTGCCCACGCTGTCCGGCCGCGCCGTGTTCTTCTTGATCTCCGTGTCGTTGAAGTTGGCGCCGGCATACAGCGACAGCCAGTCGGTGGCGGCGAAATTCACGGCGAGTTCCACGCCGTCGATGTCCACCTCGTCGATGTTGGACACCACGCGCAGGAGCCCGAAGCCACCGACGATGAACTCGAAGAACTGCATGTCGTCCACGTCCACGTGGTACACGGCCAGCTCCACCCGGAGCCGGTCGTCCAGCAACTGGGACTTCAGGCCCGCCTCGTAGGCCCAGGAGGTTTCCTCCTTGTAGGAGTCCTGGATGCCGACCGGGTCGAATCCGTCCCCGATTCCGTTGCCGGTAACGTCCCGGCCATACCCGGAGTCAATGCCTCCGAATGGGCCATCCCAACTGGCGCGGTCGTCGGCAGTGCCCGTGCCGATGATGAGGGGGGTGTTGATGAACAGGTCGATGGTCGCCGCCGCACCCTGGTTGTTGAAGCCGCCGCTCTTGAAGCCCACGCCGGCCGTGGCGAAGGCGGTCAGCGAGTCGGTGGCGTCCCAGGTGATGGAGAACTTGGGCTGCAGCTGGTCGTAGGTCTCGCTCTTCGACGGGATGCCGCCCGTGGCGCAGAGGCCCGGGTTGATCGGGTCGAGGCCCGGGATCGGGTCGTTCGGGTCGCAGGTGTTGATGTACTGGGTGGTGGCCGTCAGCGGCACCAGGTTGTCCACATCACGCTCTTCCCGGTCGTAGCGGAGCGCCAGGGAGGCCTCGATGGTGTCGGTCACGTCGTAGGCCAGCTGGCCGAAGACGGCGTAGACGTCGGTATTGAACTCGTCGTGGACCAGCTGCTCGGTGGGGTTGCGGGCGTCCGTCGTGAACAGGGTGGGGATGATGCCGAAGCCCCGGTCGATGCCGGTGTTCACGCCCACTTCCCGCTCGATGTTCAGGTAGTACAGGCCGCCCAGCCAGCGCAGGCGCTGGTCACCCTTGGAGGCGAGCCGCACCTCGAAGGAGTAGTCCTCCTGGTTCCGCACCTGATACTGGGTGCCGTCGCAGGCCGTGGGCGTGTAGGCGCCGAACAGGGAGAACTCCGGGGTCGGGCCGATGGCCTGGGGCGGGATCAGCGGGTAACTGTTCCCGCCATTGAACAGGGCGGCCGTCGTGTCCCGGCACTGCTGGTCCTGCCAGAAGAAGCCGAAGGCGCCGCTGGTGCCGTCGGCGCCCAGGTCGTTCTCGATGTTGCTGTACAGGCCCCAGGCCGTCACGTCGGCCCAGCCCAGGTCGTAGTCCACCTTGACCGAGGCTTCCACCGCATCCTGGTTGTTGAAGGGCACGATGTTGTTGTCGAACTGGAAGTCGTGGCCGTTCACGTTCTCGTTGGCGAAGGCCGCCACTTCCGCGGGAAAGCCGAAGAAGCCCTCGAGGACGGGGACCAGGCTCGGGATGTGGAACAGGGAGTTGAAGGTGATGGAGCCGGCCTCCACGTTGCCGACGCGGACCTTGCCGTCGACGCTGAGCGCATCGGTCGGCTGCCACACGGCCCGCACCGCCAGGTCCCAGCTCTGGAAGTTGTCCACCACGTCGGTGGACCCGCCGATGGACGCGTAATAGGCGTTGTTGTAGTAGCCGTCGGTGTCCCGGAAGTCGCCTGACACGCTGATGCCCAGGGTGTCAGTGACCGGCCCGCCGTAGAGGCCTGCCACGGTGTAGGTGTCGTCTTCGGCCATGGTGGCCTTGAAGTTGCCGGCCCACTCGTCGCCCGGCTTCTCGGTGGTGATGATGATGGCGCCGGCCGCGGCGTTGCGGCCGTACAGGGCGCCCTGGGGGCCCTTCAGTACCTCGATCTGCTGGAGGTTGGTGTATTCCCGGTTGAGGGCGGCCGGGTTGGTCATCAGCACGCCGTCGATGATCAGTGCGTAGTTGGTCTCGGCGTCGCGGGCGCCGTTGATGCCCCGGATGTTCACCTGGGTGTCGGCCACCTCGGCGCTGTTCACGATGGACACGCCGGGCGTCATGGCGATGAAGTCGTCGGCCCGCTGGATGCCCGCGGCCTCGATCTGGGCGGCGGAGAAGGCCGTCACGGAGCCCGGGACGTCCTGGATCGACTCGGCCCGTTGCCGGACCGTCACGATGATCTCGGTGACTTCTTCAGCCGCCACGGCCGGCTGGGCTGCCAGCACGGTCATCGCCAGCGAAGCCGCCGTCAGGCCCGCCCGCGTCGCTACCAACGTTCTTGAGCTAGACATCTTCAGGACTCCTCACCCCGGGTATTTGGTTGCCTGCGTCCACACCATAGTGGCATCCAGGTCAAGCCGCGAAACTATAGCGTTCATGCATTACAGTCAATTCGTCGCGCGGGCGCGACAATGGCCAGCGGGGCGCGCCGGAGCGGTTTCGTGCCCGGCTCCGACAGCCCGCTGCCAGATGGACATCCCGGCCGGCGATCCTTTAAGGTCGCGGCCTCATTTCAGGGACGAACCCATGCAGACCATCCTGATCACAGGCAGCACCCGGGGCATCGGCAAGGGCCTCGCCCGGGAATTCCTGCGGCTCGGGCACCAGGTCATCGTCACTGGCCGCTCGGCTGCGGCGGTCAGCGCTGCCACCGCCGAACTTGCCCAGCCCGCGCGGGTGCTCGGGGTGGTCTGCGACGTCCGGCAGCCGGCCTCGGTGCAGGCCGCCTGGGATGCCGGCGTGGCCCGCTTCGGCCGGATCGACGTGTGGATCAGCAACGCGGCTGTCGCCACGGACCGGACCCTCCTCGCCGACCTGCCGGCCGACCAGATCCAGGCCACCGTCGACACCAACCTCCTTGGCACCCTCTACGGCTGCCAGGTGGCCATCAGGGGCATGCGGGGCCAGCCGGCCGGCGGCAAGGTCTTTACCTTCGAGGGCTTTGGCAGCGACGGCATCGCCCGGCCGGGCCTGTCGGTCTACGGCTCCACCAAGCGCGCCCTGCGCTACCTCACGGCGTCCCTGGCGAAGGAGTGCGCGGGCACCAACGTGCTGGTGGGGTCCCTGAGCCCCGGCATCGTCGCCACGGATCTCCTGCTGTACAGCTCGAAGGGCCAGGATCCCGTGGAGTGGGAGCGGGCCCGGCGCACGCTCAACATCCTCGGCGACACGGTGGAGACGGTCACGCCCTGGCTGGCCCGGGAGGCCCTGGCCATGACGAAGCAGGGGGCCCGCATTGCCTGGCTGACGCCCGCCAAGGCGGCCGGGCGTTTCGCCACCTCCTTCTTCCGCAAGCGCGACATCCTCTCCGAGCTCGAGGCCCGCCCGAACCTGACGGTCCGTTGAGTGGAGGGCGGCGAGTTGATGAATGAGGGACAGCCCGAGACCCGGGATTTCATCCGCCAGATCATCGCGGACGACCTGGCCGGTGGCCGGCACGCCGTCATCATCACGCGCTTCCCGCCCGAGCCCAACGGGTACCTGCACGTCGGGCACGCCAAGTCCATCTGCCTGAACTTCGGCGTCGCCGCCGAGACCGGCGGGCGGTGCTACCTCCGGCTCGACGACACCAATCCGCTGAAGGAGGACCAGGCCTTCGTCGATGCCATCATCGACAGCGTCCGCTGGCTGGGCTTCGACTGGGGCGGCGGGCTGACCCACGCCTCCGATTACTTCCCGCGCATCCACGAGTGCGCCGGCGACCTGATCCGCGCGGGGAAGGCCTACGTGGACAGCCTCTCCCCGGAGCAGATGCGGGAGTTCCGGGGTACCCTGACCGCCCCGGGCCGGGAGAGCCCGCACCGTTCGCGTAGCGTGGCGGAGAACCTGGACCTGTTCGCCCGGATGCGCGCCGGCGAATTCGCCGACGGCGAGCACGTCCTGCGGGCGAAGATCGACATGGCCTCGCCCAACATCAACCTGCGGGATCCCGTGCTGTACCGGATCCGGCGGGCGACCCACCAGCGCACTGGCGATGCCTGGTGCATCTACCCGATGTATGACTTCGCGCACACGATCTCCGACGCCATCGAGGGCATCACGCATTCCCTCTGCACGCTGGAGTTCGAGGATCACCGGCCGCTGTACGAGTGGTTCCTGGACAACCTGCAGCTGCCGGCACGGCCGCGGCAGATCGAGTTCTCGCGGCTGAACCTCGCCTTCACCATCACCAGCAAGCGCAGGCTTGCCGAGCTGATCGACCTCGGGCTGGTGGCCGGCTGGGACGATCCCCGCATGCCGACCATCGCGGGCATGCGCCGCCGCGGCTACCCGCCGGAGGCGCTCCGGGACTTCGTGAGTCGCACCGGGGTGACCAAGAAGGAGCACCTGATCCAGATGAGCCTGCTGGAGAACTGCGTGCGCGAGGACCTGAACGTGCGCGGAGCCCGCGCCATGGCCGTGATCAACCCGCTGAAGGTCGTGCTCACGAACTACCCGGAGGGGCAGGTTGAAATGCTGCCGGCGGCCAACCACCCGGACCGTCCCGAACTGGGCGAGCGGCAGCTGCCCTTCGGCCGGGAGCTGTGGATCGAGCAGGACGACTTCATGGAGGTCGCGCCGAACAAGTTCTTCCGGCTGAAGCCGGGTGGAGAGGTCCGGCTGCGCTACGGCTACATCATCAGGTGCGTGGACCTGGTGAAGGACGAGGTTGGCCGGGTCATCGAGGTGCACTGCACCTACGATGCCGATACCCGCAGCGGGCTCGCCGGCGCCGAGCGCAAGGTGAAGGGCACGATCCACTGGGTCAGCGCCGCCCACGCCGTCAGAGCGGAGGTGCGCCTCTACGACCGGCTGTTCGGCGTGGCGCGGCCGGACGGCGCGGAAGCTGACTTCAAGACCTTCCTGAACCCGGAGTCACTGCGCGTTGCACCCCATGCCGTCCTCGAACCGTCACTGGCGACGGCGGAGCCGGGTACCGTCCTGCAGTTCGAGCGCCTCGGCTACTTCGTCGCGGACCGGGTGGACCACCGGCCGACGCGGCCCGTCTTCAACCGCGTGGTGACGCTCCGCGACTCCTGGGCCAAGCTCGAGGAAGCCGCCAGGTAGGAGCAAAAATGGGGACAGATCTATTTTCCAGCAGGAAAATAGATCTGTCCCCATTTTTGCTCCTACCTGGTCGCGTTGAGGACGAGGACGGGCGCGCCGCGGCTGAGGCCCAGGGACTCCGCGGCGCTGCCCTCCGCCCGGGCGATCTCCAGCACGCCGAAGGAGTTGATGAGCGCCAGGAACTCCCCGGGCTGCACATCGCCGTAGGTCCGGCGCAACGGCAGGCGACGGCCGCCCGCCAGCACGTCCGGCTTGCGGAAGCCCGCCACCAGCGAGCCGTCGATGTTGGTGATCAGGTTGCCGAAGTTGTCGATGGCGATCACCGTGCCGCGCACCTCGTGGGCGCTGGCCTCCGGCTCTTCCTGCACGGACGGTATCAGCTCGCCCGCGGGTGGGCCGATTTCGTCGATCCCCAGGCGGCCTGCCGCGAGGTCCGCAGCCAGCGGGGCGAAGATGTCCCGGCCGTGGAACGTGCTGCTCGGGTTGGGCCAGTCCTGCCGCTGTCGCCAGGCCTCGCTGAGGCGGTGGCAGCGGGCAGGGCGGGAGCCGAGGACTGCCTGCAGGAGGCCGTTATCGGGGCCCAGGAAGAGGTGCCCCGCGTGTTCGCCCGCGATGATGCTCCGGGCCGTGCCCACGCCCGGGTCCACCACGGCCACGTGCACCGTCCCCGCCGGGAAGTAGCGGTAGGAGCGGGCCAGCCAGAAGCCCGCCTCGATTGGCCAGTGCACCGGGATCTCGTGGGTGAGGTCCACGATCTGCGCCCCGGGGAGCCGGGACAGTATGGCCCCCTTCATGACGCCCACGAAGGGGCCCTTGAGCCCGAAGTCCGTCGTCAGGGTGATGATGGCTGCCATGCCGTCAGCATAGCCCGAGAAAAGGGGACAGATTTATTTTCCAGGCGTTTTCTCTCAGGCGCTGCAGAGTCCTCGGAAAATAAATCTGTCCCCTTTTCTCCCTCCCGCTCGAATCGAGTCCGCGAGTCTCGAGCGGGAGGGGAGTCGCGCCTCAAGGCGCTCCTGCGGGTGCTGCTGCCGGCGGGGCACGCCGCGCCGCGAACCAGGCGCCGACGCGGGCCTGGATCATCAGGATGGAGGGCGTCAGCACCAGCGTGAGGATTGACGCGAAGATCAGCCCGCCGATGATCACGGTGGCCATTTCCGCCCACCACTGGCCGCTCGGCCCGCCGAAGAAGATCTTGCGGTCGAGGATGTCGATGTTGAGCTTCAGGGCCATGGGCAGCAGGCCGAGGATCATCACCACCTTGGTCAGCAGCACCGGCCGCAGCCGCTGGGCGCAGGTCCGCAGCACGGCCTCGCGGGCAGCCGTGCCGGCCTCCCGCAGCTTGTTGTAGGTGTCGATGAGCACGATGTTGTTGTTCACGATGATGCCGGCGAGCGCAATCGTGCCGATGCCGCAGTTCACGAGGCTGAAGGGGCGCCCGGTCACCAGGAGGCCGAGCAGCACCCCGCCGGTGGAGAACACCACGGCGGTGAGGACCAGCAGGGGCTGGAACAGGCTGTTGAACTCTGCCACGAGGATCAGGGCGATCAGGCCGAGGCCCACCAGGAAGGCCTTGCCGAGGAAGCTGGCCGTCTCCTGCTGGTCCTTCGCACCGCCCTTGAAGCGCAGCTGCACGGAGGGGTCCAGGTCCAGGGAGGGCAGGGCGGCGCGCACCTGGTCCAGCACGGGCTCGATCAGCACGCCCTTCTCCAGGTCGGCTTGCACCAGCATCGTGCGGCGCATGTCCGTGCGCATGATGGTCCGCGTGGCCTCGGCCGGCTCCCGGGTGACGAAGCTTCCCATGGGCACGTTGCCGGACCTGGTGGGAATGCGCAGGGCCGCCAGCTTGTCCAGGCTGCGATCGTCCGAGGGGAAGCGCACGCGGATGTCGAGCTCCTCGTCGGAGTCGTCCGGCCGGTAGGTGCCGAGCTTGATGCCGTTGGTGACCAGCTGGATGATGCTGCCCACCAGCGACACGTCGGCGCCGAACTTGGCCGCCTGGGTCCGGTCCACCTTCATGCGCCACTCGATGCCCGGCAGCGGCCGCGTGTCCTCGGCGTTGATCACGCCCGGAATCGTGGCGACGAAGGCCCGCAGCTTGTCGACTGCGTCCCGCAGGGCCTCCAGCGATGGCCCGGAGGCCTCGATGTTGAGGGGCTTGCCCTGGATGGGCCCATCCTGGGGCACCCGCGGCTCGATGACGATGCCCGCGATGTCCGCGGTCCGCTCGCGGATCTCCGCAATGATCTCGGTCGCCGGCCGCCGCTCGCGCCAGTTCTCGAAGTTCAGGCTGATGGCGCCGATCTGGTCCGGCGACGAGCCCTTGGCGCCGGCCCCGGAGGTCACGTACACGTGCCTGATGCCCTTGACGCCGTAGACCCGCTCCTCCACCGAGCGCACGAGGCGATCCTTCTCCTGGGTCGAGAGGTCGCCGCGGGCCCGGATGTCCACGCTGCCCTGTTCCGGGTCCACGCTGGGGAACAGCGTAATGCCGCGGCCCAGGGTGGCGTAGGCCACGAACACGGCCAGCAGCAGCGCCGTGACGCTGCCCGCCGTGATCCACGGCCGGTCGATGGCGCCGGACACGGCGCGCAGGTACTGGCCGGTGGCGCCGCGGATCTGCCCGAGATCGCCCGTTTCCGCGAGCATCAGCTGGCGCCGGGCCTCGGGGCCCAGGTGCCCGCTGCGCCCGAAGATCGCACCGAGCGCCGGCACGACGAACATGGCAATCACCAGGGATGCCGACAGGGTATAGATGAGAACGATCGGCATGTAGCGGAGGAAGCTGCCGATGATGCCGGGCCAGAAGACCAGGGGCAGGAACGCGACGATGGTGGCGGAGATGGAGGCGAAGATCGGCCAGGCCATGCGCTTGGCGGCCTCGGCGTAGGCGATCCGCCGGTCCAGGCCCTCGGCCATGCGCCGGTCGGCCAGCTCGACCACCACGATGGCCCCATCCACCACCAGGCCCACCGACATGATCAGGCCGAAGAACACCACCAGGTTCATCGACATGCCGGTCATCGCGAGCAGGATGAAGGCGGCGGCGAAGGAGCCCGGGATCGAGACCCCCGCCAGCAGCGCGTTCTGCAGGCCCAGGATGCCGATGAGGCAGATCACCACCAGCAGCACGGCCACGACCACGTCGTTGACGAGCTGGTTGATGTCCTCCTGCACCCGGATGGACTTGTCCCGGCTGTAGGTCAGGGAGATCCCCTCGGGCCAGTTCTGGCGGGCCTCGGCCACGGCCGACTTCACGGCACCGACGACGTTCAGGATGTTCGAGCCGTTGCGCTGGACGACGCGGATGCCGACGGCGGGTTCGCCGTTCAGGCGGGCGTAGCTTTCCGGGTCCTTGAAGGTTCGGCGCACCTCCGCGATGTCCCGGAAGCGCACGACGCGCTCGCCATCCACCTTCATCGGCAGGTTCAGCACGTCCTCGGGCGACTCGATGATGCCGGGGACCTTGACCGCGAAGCGGCCCTGCTCGGACTGCAGCGAGCCCGCGGCGACCAGCCGGTTGTTGCGCTGGACGAAGTTCAGCACGTCGGCCGGGGAGAGGCCGTAGCTCTCCAGGTTGAGCGGGTTGACGACGATCTCCAGGATCTCCTGGCGGATCCCGACCATGTTCACCTCGAGCACGCCGTCGACGGCCTGGATCCTGTCCTTGAGGTCGGTGGCGATCGCGTTCATGGTGCGCTCGGGCAGCGAGCCGCCGAGGTTGATCACCAGCATCGGGTCGAAGCGGGAGAACTTGACCTCGTTGACCGTCGGTTCGCGGGCATCCTCGGGCAGTTGCGCCCTGGCCTGGTCCACGCGCTCCCGCACGTCGGTCAGGGCCTGGTCCACGTCCACCTCCGGGCCGAACTCCATGGTGATCGACGCCCGGTTCTCGGTGGCCGAGGCGATCATCTCCTTGATGCCCTCGATGTTGCGCAGCTGCTGCTCCAGCGGGCGCACCAGGAGGCGCTCCGCGTCCTCCGCGGCCACGCCTTCCAGCAGGACCTCCACGCTGATGAAGGGGAAGTCCACGTCCGGTTGCGCTTCCTTGGGGAGGCCGCGGTAGGCGGCCCCGCCCGCGAAGAGCAGCACGGCCAGCGCCACCAGCACCGCGCGACTGCGGCTGACGCAGAGGTCGATCAGTGCATTCACTGGCCGGTGCCCGTCACCCTGGAAGGTGCGCGGCCGGCGGCCAGCGCCGTCTCCGGCTGGGCGGCCACCGCCAGGACGGGCTGGCCAGCCGACACGTAGCCCTGGCCCACCACGATGATGTTGGCGGTGTCGGGCAGGCCGGTAACCCAGACCCCGTTGGCTTCCGAGTGGGCGATCTCGACCTTGTGGAACACGACCTGGCTGGCCGCATCCACGGACTTGATGCCGAGGTCGCCATTGGCGTCGAGCGTCAGCAGGGAGGGCGCAACCCGGTAGGCCAGTACTTCACCGCCGGGGATGCGCATCTCCGTCGTGACGCCCGCTGGCAGCCTGCCGCCCGGATTGGGGATCTCGAGCTCCACCGTGAACGTGCGGGTGGACTCCTCGGCGACCGGTGCCAGGTAGCGGATGCGGCCCTTGGCCTCCTGGCCCGTCACGAGCAGGGCAGTGGCGCTGCCGCCCACGCTCACGAAGCCCGCATCCTGCTCGGCGATGCTGCCCGTCACGATCAGCGACCTGTTGTCCACGAAAGTCGCCACGGGATCGCCGGCGCGGACGTAGTCGCCGACCTCGACCGCGCGCTCCTGCACGGTCCCGTCGAACGGCGCGCGGACGTTCATGTATTCCAGGTCGAGCTCGGCACGGATGAGCTCCGCCCGGGCGCCCTCGAGCTTTGCCCGGGTCTCGGCGAGCTGCGTGTCCGAGATGTAGCCCTGGGGCTTCAGCTCCTGCTGCGCCTCCCAGGCGGACTGGTGCTCGCTGACGCTCGCCCGGGCCTGGTCGAGGCGCGCCTGGCGGTCGCGCAGGTCGAGCTTCACCAGCAGCGAGCCGGCGGCGGCGGGTTCGCCCCGGGCGACCCCGAGGGCCGTCACCCGGCCGCTTGTCTCGGCCTTGATCTCCACCTTGCGTGCCGGCGCGGTCCGGCCGTAGACGCTGATCGTGCGGGTCACGGGTTCAGCCTGCTGCGCCCGGATCTGGACTCGCGCCGTGGGTGCCGCAGTCGCTGCGGTTTCGCCCGATCCGGACTTCGGTGGCGGCTCACGGCCGGGAAATCCGGAGGCCAGCCAGAGGGCAACGGCGACCGTGAGGCCGACGGCGACGGTCCAGGGGCGACTGGTCAGTGATTCGACGAAGCGCATGCAAAGTCCTTTGTTTTCAGGGGAAACGATACTCTGCCCCCGAGCCCAAAGGGCTGGGCCTGCCGCACCTGCTTTGTAACTTTTTGTAACCGCCGTCGCTATACTCATCGCGGAGGTACGCATGGGTTCGTGGGGGCGGCCAGGGCTGGCCAGAGGGTGGTTCACCGGTGCATGGCCGCTCGTGGCCCTTCTCGGCGCCACGGCGCCGGCCATGGCCCAGGTGTCCGGTGAGGTCCTGGTGGGGCGCGTGGACGACTCGCTGGTTTCCGCCTCGCCGCCCGCCGACGAGATCCCGTTGCCCGGGGAACTGGCCGAGCCCCGGACGGTGCTCCTGCCCCAGCCGGTCTATCCCCGTGCGGCCCGGGCCGCCCGCCAGGAGGGGCGCGTCATGGTGTGTTTCACCCTGGACGAGCGCGGCATGGTCCGCGCACCGGCCGTGCGTTCGTCCACCGATGCCGTGTTCAACCAGCCAGTGCTGGACGCCATCAGCGCTGCGCGGTTCACGCCCGCGAAGGTTGGCCGGCAGCCCGTGCGCTCCACCGCGTGCCGCACTTTTCTCTTCGTGCTGCGCTGAGCAGGGGGTTTCCCCGGTTCGCCGCACCGCCCCCTTCAGGTGCGATTCACGCGGTGCGTTGCTAGACTTCGGGGCACGAGAAGCCAGTCGATCCGACCGCAAGTACTCAATATAAGGAATTGCCCGTGAACAAGCCTGAAGTTAGCCGGCGCCGTTTTCTTGCCCAGGTGGCGATAGCCGTCCCTGCCGGCGCGGCGCTGCTGGATGCCGCCGTCAACAGGGCAGTGGCTGAGGATGCCGCCCTCCCGAAGCTCGAACTCACCGATCCGTCGGCCAAGGCCCTGCTGTATGTGGAAGATGCCAGCAAGGTCGATACCAAGAACCCGCTCGCTGCCCGCTTTACACCCGACCAGCACTGCGCCAACTGCTCCCAGATCCAGGGCAAGGATGGCGATGCCTGGCGCCCCTGCGCGATCTTCCCCGGCAAGCTGGTCGCCAGCAAAGGCTGGTGCAGCGTCTGGGCGAAGAAGGTCTAGGCCTGGCCAGGGCATCCTGACCTGAGCAACTCAACGCGGCGGCCTTCGGGGCCGCCGCGCCTTTTCGGCATCGCCGGCTACAAGAACGCCGGCAAGACGACGCTGATCGTCGATCTGGTCCGCGATCTGGTGGCGCGCGGCTGGCGCGTGGGCACCGTCAAGCATGCCCACCACGACTTCGACATCGATCACCCCGGCAAGGACAGCCATCAGCACCGGTCCGCCGGGGCCAGCGAGGTGATCATCGCCTCCGCCCGCCGCGTGGCCCACATCCGGGAACTCGCCGGCAGGCCGGAGCCCACGCTCGGCGAACTCGCGGGCCGGATGACGGGCGTCGATCTGGTCCTGGCCGAGGGCTGGAAGTCGGGCGATCACCCGCGCCTGGAGTTGCGCCGGGCCGCCGCGCCGGCACCGGCGATCGCGGGCAGCGCGCCGGGCGTGCTCGCGATCGTGAGCGACGCGCCGTTGCCGGGCGAGTACCTTCCCGTCCTTCCCCGCGACGACGTGCCCGCCATCGCCAACTTCATCCTCCGGTCCGTCGGCCTGCCGCCAACCGGCCCGTAGGAGTGCCTTCAGGCGCGACCCCGGAATCGGGGTGCTTCCCGCGGCCATTGGCCGAAGACCCCGCCCGCTGACGTGAGTACACGTCTTTTCGCGGGCGAGGCATCGGCCACTGCCCGCTCGGATGGACCACGGGTGCACTATCGGGCGAGGACAGCGACGCCCAGCCCGGTGTCGCTACTGGTGGAACGCTCGGACAGAGCGGCAGCACGGGCGGGTGTCCCGTCTGGCGCTCACCGTGTACTCACGGTAGCCAGACGGGATCCCGGCCGGGATGCCGCGGGCCACCGGAGTGACGGTCGCGCCTGAAGGCGCTCCTACGGCCGTCGACCGGTCAGTACGGGCGCGCGAGGTAGCGGCCGATGGGCTTGCCGACCACCTGGTTGTTGTCGTAGATCCGCTGGCCCCGAAGGAAAGTCGTCTTCACCCGGCCCGACAGCTCCATGCCCTCGAAGGGGGTGTAGCCCTGCTGGGACTCGGAGTCGGCGGCGCGGACGGTCCAGGTCTCGCTGGGGTCCAGCAACGCCAGGTCGGCGTCCAGGCCCTCGGCGATGTCGCCCTTGCTGTGCAGCCCGAAGCGCCGGGCGGCATTGTAGCTGGTCAGGGCGGCCATCTGGTTCCAGGTGAGGCCGCGCTTCCGGCCCTCGCTGACCAGGGCGGCCAGCAGGTACTCGGTGCCGCCGAAGCCGGACTTGGACAACCAGATGTTGCCAGGCTTCTTCGGGTCCACCTTCATCTCGTGCTTGCAGCAGGCGTGGTCGCTGCACACCCAGTCCAGGTTGCCGGCGACCAGCTGCTCCCAGAGGTACTCCACATCCTCCCGGGGCCGGATCGGCGGGTTTACCTTGGCAAGGCCACCCGCCTTGGAATCGGTATCCAGCATCAGGTGCCCGATGGTCACCTCGCGGCGGAAGTTGATGTGGGGGAAGACGGCCGCCATCTGCAGCGCCGCCAGCACCGCCTTGCGGGACGTGAGGTGCAGCAGGTTGATGTTCGGCAGGTCCGTCTCGTTGGCGAGGTACGAGGCGATGAAGATCGCCAGGCCCTCCGAGTGCGGCGGGCGGGCCGCGCTATAGGCCGGCAGGCCCTTCAGCTTGCCCTCCTCCTCCACGATCCTGGTGTAGGCCGCCATGATCTCGGCCGTCTCGCAGTGCAGGCTGAGCGAAATGTCCGCCGCCTTGTCCGGGAAGCGGTCCATGGCCTTGCGCAGGCCGCGCATCACGAACTCGAAATGGGCGATGTCGTACTTCTCGTCCTCATTGATCATGAGGAACTCGTGCTGGTTGGACGACCGGCCATGCAGGCCGTGGCCGCCGTAGAACATGTAGATCTTGAACGAGGTCACGCCGAAGTTGTCGACCAGGTCGGGGATCTCGCGGATGTGCCGCTTGTCCATGGGGGCCAGGTGATAGGCGTAGTCCACGTGGAAGCGGCCGGCGGAGATGTCGAGCACCTCGGGGAAGAACTTCTTGTAGGGCCCGCCCTTGTTCAGGTAGTAGCCGCCGGTGCGGAAGTAGTTGAGGCTGCTCGTGACGCCGCCCTGGGCCGCCGCGCGGCTCTCGGTGACCGCGTCCTCGGCCAGGGGCGAGTAGATGCCCGTGTGCATGTGGGGGTCCACGAGCCCCGGAAAGGCCAGGCGGTTCTTGCCGTCGTAGACTTCCTTCGCCGTGTCGGCCGGGATCACCGGCGCGATCTTCGCGAAGCGGCCGTTCTTTATCGCGATGTCCCCCTGCTCGACCAGCGCGGCCCCGGGCCGCACGACGCGCACGTTCTTGATGAGGAGGTCGTACTGGGCCTTCGCCGGGGCAGTCGTCTTCTTGGTCGCCATGCTGTCCTCGTTATGTAGCTATTGCCCGTGCCGGGCCGGAATCCGCAAGGATAACCGATGCCGGGGTGCCCGTAGGAGCGCCTTCAGGCGCGACCCGCCTCCGGCGAGAATCGAGTCCGCGAGTGTCGAGCCG
>JAEUQA010000031.1 GCA_016789845.1 Chromatiales bacterium | reverse complement strand
TCCGGCTCGAGACTCGCGGACTCGATTCTCGCCGGAGGGTGGTCGCGCCTGAAGGCGCTCCTACAGCGCTCCTATGGCGCGATCGGGAACTCGCCGGGGATGTGGTAGCTGAGCCGCGGCGCCGCCAGCACGATGAACTCCCGCAGGCGCTCATCCGCCGCCGCGATCTGGCTCACGTCCGGCACGATGGTGATCACGCGCACCAGGGCGCCGTCGGTCCGGTTCCGGGTGAGTGAATCCCAGAAGATGTACCACTTGGCCAGGTACTCGTTGGTGATGATCCGGCCCCGGCCCTGGAACCAGTAGTAGACCAGCATGCGCTGGTCGCCCAGGCTGATGAGGCTGCGGTTGACGGTGAGGGCGTCGCCGCCCATGACTTCCGGGCCGGCCCCGGGCACCGGCACCTGGCTGAATTCCTCGATGGCCCAGCCGCCGCCCGGCAGGCAGGCCCGGGGCGAGTGGATGGAGGCGCCCTTGCGCTGGGAGTCGTAGTAGGCCACGTAGAGCTCGACGGGCGCCGCCGCGCCGGGCCGGTTGTAGGTCGCGATGACGTAGTCGGTGAGCTTCAGCTCGTCCAGCTGCTCCCGGGCGATCTCGCCTTCCCTGCCCCGCCACTCGCCGAGCGTCAGGGGGAAGCTGGTGAGCGTGGTGCGGGCGGGAATGATCTCCTCCCGGTTGGCGATGAAGAAGGAGGCGGCCCCGGCGAGGGCCAGCAGCAGCACCACGCCGGTGAGGGGCCGGTTCGGGCGCAGCAGGGCGCCGAGGCCCTGCAGGGAGGCGCGGGTGGGCAGCTCGAAGTCCAGCACGTCGTCCAGCTTCTGGCCGCTGAGCTTGGCCAGCGCCGTCATGAGCAGGAACATGAGGACCAGGCAGATGGTGAAGACCACCCAGCCCTCGAAGTAGTGCAGGAAGCCCTCGGCGGCCTCGGTGCCGAAGCGGTTCACGAGCACGCCCGTGACGGCGATGCGGAAGCTGTTCATGACGATGGCGATGGGCGCGCTGGAGGCGAACAGCAGGATGCGCTGCCAGGCCGGCCCCTTCAGCACCACCGCGCACAGCATGCCGAAGCTCATCAGCGGGAACAGGTAGCGGAGGCCCGCGCAGGCGTCCACGACCTGCAGCTTGTAGACGCCGAGGTCGATGACATTGCCCTCGAGATAGACCGAGAGGCCCATCAGCCGCAGGATCGCCGTGCCCAGGTCCGAGGAGATCAGCTGCAGGGTGCTGGAGAGGTTGAACTGGATGAAGGCCGGCAGCGGCACCATGAAGAGCAGGAACACGAGCACCGGCCAGAGCACCTTGATGCCCCGCCAGCCCACCTGGGTGAGCACGATGCCCCACAGCACCAGGACGAAGGAGTACTGGACGATGATGAACAGGGCACTGAGTTCGCCGAGCAGGAAGCCGGCAAGGCCGGCCACCACCACCCCCACGCCCACCCAGGACGGCGCCGGGTTGGCCTGCTCCAGCGTGATGAGCCGGACGGAGAGCAGGTAGAGGCTGATGAGGGGGATCAGGTAGCCGTGGCTGTATTCCGGCGACTCCCACCAGCCCAGCATGTTGATGAGGCCGTCCCGGAAGGTGAACAGCAGGAGCGCGAAGGCCAGGATGAACAGGCCGGGTTCCAGCACGCGCCCCCGCTCGGACTGCACGCCCAGCACGCTCCCTGCCGGCTCCACCGAGCCCGATTCCTGGATCGCCATCTGCAGTTACCCGTCCATGTCAGGGCGCGGAACCCCGCGCCGGAGATTCGGTTCGCCCGGCCCGCGCGTCAACCAGGCCATTCAGCAGCCCGGCGTAGCGGACCGCCAGCACCTTGCGGTCGAAGCGCTCCTCGACGAAGCGGCGCCCGGCGAGCCCCATGGCCCGGCGCTCGTCCGCGTCGGCGTAGAGGCGGCGGACGGCCCGGGCCAGCTGGGCGGGGCTCTCGGGCTGCACGCAGACCCCCGCCCCGCTCTCCGCCAGCAGCTCCTCGCTCTCGCCGCGCACGCCGAGGATCACGGGCTTCATCATCGCCATGCTCTCGAAGATCTTGGAGGGGATGACGGTGCGGAACAGGGGCTGGTCCTTCAGCACCACCAGGCTCACGTCGGTCACCGCCCAGACCGCGGGCATGCGGGTCTTGGGCTGCTGCTCGAGCATCACCACGTTGTCGAGGCGCATCATGTCCCGCTGCTTCACCAGGTGGTCCCGCTCCGCCCCGTCGCCCACCAGCAGGAAGAGCACGTCCGGGAGGTCCCGGAGCATCTCCGCGGCGGCGAGGACGGTGTCGAGGCCGTGGGCCATGCCATGGGTGCCCACGTAGGACACCACGAACTTGCCCTGGGTGTTCTCGAGGCCGGGGATGCGGGCGGCTTCCGGGCCCACGCTGCGTTCCGGGGAGAAGAACTCCAGGTCCACGCCGTTCTTGATCACCTCGATCTTCGCCGCGGGGATCCCCTCGGCCATGATCGCGGCCTTGAAGGAATCGGTGACGCAGACGATGCGGTCGGCCTTCCGGTAGGCGAAGTTGGCCAGCCACACCAGCCAGCGGAGCATGAGGCTGCGCTGCACGGCGCCCACGGCCACGATGGACTCGGGCCAGAGGTCCCGGATCTCCAGCACCCAGGGCACGCGCTTGACGCGGCTGACGAAGTAGCCCGCCAGGCCGCAGAAGAACTGGGGCGAGGTGGAGATCACGATATCCGACCGGGGCAGGAAGGGCGCGGCGAGCACCGCCATGGCCAGGTAGGAGAAGTAGCCGAGGCTCCGGCGCAGGACTCCCCGGTTGGCGGCCAGGAAGGTCCAGAGCCGGTAGACCTTGATCCCGGACACGGTCTCGGTCTGGGCCAGGGCGTTCCGGTAGCCGGGGTAGATCCGCCCGGCCGGGTGGTTGGGCACGTTGGTGGCCACGGCGACCTCGTGACCATCCCGGGCCCAGGCGCGGCAGTGCTCGAAGGTCCGGCTCGCGGGCGCGTTGACCTCCGGCGGGAAGTAGTGCGTCAGGAAAAGAATGCGCACGATGTGATCACGCTGTCATCAGGGTGTCTGGAGGCGCTCTATCCGGTAATGCATCTCGAGGGGCAGCTTATCTTCCCGCTCGATGATGATGATTTTATTATCCCGGCGCAGGCCGAACTCCGGGAAATGATAGCCCGATTCCAGCCGGGTCTGGCTGCCGCCCGTCACACTGACCCGCAGCAGGAGGCCCGCCGCGGGGTGCCGCAGCAGGAAGGTGCCGGGGCCCTCTGCCGTCACCTCCAGGTCCGGGCCCAGGTGCAGGTAGCCCAGCGCCCGATGGGTGCCGCCGCCCGCGCCGCTGATTAGGTCAAAGACCTCCCAGGGCCCGCCCCGCTGCATGCGGATGCGCCGGCTGTGGACCGGCTGGTCCGGCAGCCGCCGGTAGCCGTCGTGGGCGCCCCGGAACTCCAGGCTGCCGTCGGGGCCCGCCTGGAGGGTGGGCGACAGGGGCCGGGCCCGGCGGGCCACCCGGAACGCCCCCCAGATCCCCGACTGCTCGGCCCCGTCCAGGGCGACCGTGTTATGGCTGGCGGTCCGCCGGACATAATCCCGCAGCTCGTCGGCCTCGTAACCCCAGACCCCGGTGTCGACCACCACGCGCCGGCCGGCCACGCAGAGCTCGAAGCTCAGCGTGTCGCAGTGGGCATGGCCGGGCTGGTAGTCGGGACCCACGGGGCCGCAGTCCACGATCAGGCTCTCGCCGGCGTGCCGGTAGCCGTAGTAGCCGGTATTTGGGAACTCGATCCGCGTAGGAGCGGCTTCAGCCGCGACCCCCTTCCCGCCCGAGACTCGCGGACTCGATTCGGGCGGGAAGGGGGTCGCGGCTGAAGCCGCTCCTACCGGTGCGATGCCCAGGCGCTCGCCGTAGGCCAGCAGTTCGTCGGGTTCCGGCGCGATGCCGAAGGCGGAATCGTTGAACAACGGGATCCGGCCGTCCCCCGCGGTGATTCCTGCGAGGAACCCGAGCGCCCGGGTGGCCGCGGCCACCAGGGTGGCCTCCGCCGCCGCGGGCACCACGCCGGGGCAGGCGCGCAGCAGGTTCACCGCGTCCAGGTAATCCTCCAGGACGATGCAGTGGTACATGGGGCTGCGCTCGTAGTGCCCGCCGTCGGGCAGGAGCTGCTCGCCGGCCTCCCGGACGAGGATCCGGAGGCCGAGTTCCCGCCAGCGGTCGGCGCGGGGCCCGTTAAAGAAGAGTCCGCCGAAGAGCAGGGCCTTGCCGTTCTTGACCAGGTGATTGGCGAGCAGGTGGTACTCGAGGCGGGTCTCGAGGCCGGCGAGCTGGGTGGCGAGGCTGTCCCGCCAGGCTGTGGGCACGGGCTGGCTGGCCGGCTCCGTCAGCCACCAGCGGATCCAGTTGACGGCCCGGAGCGACAGCGGGTACGGCTCCCAGCCGTCACCGGCCGGCGCCGGGTGGCCGGCGATCCAGCTGTCGATGAGCCGGGCCTTCGCCGCGGCGGGGTACACCGGCCAGTGCAGGTAGTCGAAGTAGTGCAGGTTGTAGCGCCAGAGCTTCGGCGCGTCCCGGGACGCCCAGTCCATCGCGTCCGGGTCCAGGGGCCGCGCCCGGTTCAGGAACGAGATCTCGGCCGCGCCGACGGCCGGGACCACGGGGCGTGCAAAGGGCCGGGGCCGGACGCCGTCCCGGACGGCCTCGGCGCCGACGGGCCGGTGGGCGGGCAAGGGGGACGCCCGGCGCAGCAGCTGCCAGGCCAGCTGGGACGGCTTGAGGTGCCGCAGGGTCTCCCAGTAGAGGCCGGCGCGGCTCATGCCGTCCTGTGCATGGCCTCGACCGCGTCGAAGGTGGCGAGGGTCACCTCCACCGCCTCGTCCAGGGGGATGGGCGACGGCCCGCCCGCCGCCACCGCGGCGACGAAGGCGGCCATGCCGGCGGCGTTGCCCTTGTCCTGGCGCCAGAGGTTCATGGTGCTGAAGCCCGGCCAGCCGTAGCCCCGCAGGCGGCGGAAGTTGTCGAGCTGGAGGACCGCGCCGGCGCTGAACACCTCCAGGCGCTCCTTGGGCAGGGAGCGGTGGCCGCCGGCCAGGTAGTGGATGGTGCCGAGGGAGCCGTCCTGGAACTCGAGCACGAGGGTGGCGTTGTCGTCCCGGATTTTGAGGCCCGGCGCCCGGCCGAACCGGAAGCCGTGGCTGCGGACGATGGGGCTGCCGGTGAGGAAGCGGCACAGGTCCACGAAGTGGCAGGCCTCGCCGATGATCCGCCCGCCGCCCACGGCGGGGTCCTGGGTCCAGTGCTCCGGCGGAATCGCGCCGGCGTTGACCGTCATCACCAGGGCCTTGGGCCCCGTCCGGCCGGCGAGCAGCTGCTTCATGCGCACCACGTGGGGCGCGAAGCGGCGGTTGAAGCCGGGCATGAGGATGGCCTCGAAGCCCGCCGCCGCCGCCGCGCGCCAGGCAGCGGTGATCGCCGCCACCTCCTCCCGGCGGATGGCGAGGGGCTTCTCCACGAACACGTGCTTCCGCCGGCCCAGCGCCTCGATGACGTAGCGGGCGTGGCTGTCGTGGCGGGTGGCGATGACCACCGCGCTGGTGGCGGGGTCGTCCAGGGCCTGCCGCGCGTCGGTGGCCGTGGCGGCGAAGCGGTGCTTCCGGCCGGCGTGCACGCCGCTGACGCCGCCGGCGCTGACCAGCACCCGCAGCGTGGCGGGGGTGGCCGCGAGGGCGGGCAGGAGGACCTGGGAGGCGTAGTTGCCCGCGCCGATGACGGATACGCCCGGCGCGCCGGCTGTAGGAGCGGCTTTAGCCGCGACCCCGGCAGGAGCCGCTTTAGCCGCGACCAGGACCGTTGTCGCGGCTGAAGCCGCTCCTACCGGGACGCCCGGGTAGGTGAGCACGATGCCGAGCGGATTCTCCTCCGCCAGCAAATCGTAAGCCCGCGGGGCCTCGGCGATGGGCACCCGGTGGGAGACGAGTGGCCGGACCGTGAGGGAGCCGGCGGCCATGAGCCCGAGCACGGCGGCGAAGTTCCGCTGCTCGGTCCAGCGCACGAAGCCGATGGGGTAGTCGTGCCCCTCCTGTTCGTAGGCGGGGTCGTAGCGGCCGGGGCCGTAGGAGCAGGAGACCTGGAAGGTCAGCTCCTTCTCGTAGAAGTCGGCCCGGGAGAGCTTGAGCCCGGTGACGCCGACCAGCACGATCCGGCCCCGCTTTCGGCACATCTGCGCGGCCTGGTGCATGGGCTCGTCGCTGTCGGTGGCGGCGGTGATGAGCACGGCGTCGACGCCGCTGCCGCCGGTTTCCCGGGCCGCGACCGCGAGGGGGTCTTCCCCCGCGGAGGGCACGCAGGTGACGGCGCCGAGGTCCCGCGCGAGCGCGGCGCGCCCGGCGTCGAGATCGATGCCGATGACGCGGCAGCCACCGGCCCGGAGGATCTGCACGGTGATGAGGCCGATGAGTCCCAGCCCGATGACGACCACCGTCTCGCCGAGGGTGGGTGCGGCGAGCCGGATGCCCTGGAGGGCGATGGCGCTGACGACCGTGAAGCTGGCGGTTTCGTCGTCCACGCCGTCGGGAATCCGGGCGCAGAGGTTGGCGGGCACGCAGACCACTTCGGCGTGGGAGCCGTTGGAGACCACCCGGTCGCCCACCGCGAAGCCCTCGACGCCCTCCCCGACCGCCAGCACCACGCCGGCGCTGCTGTAGCCCAGGGGGATCGGCTTGTCGAGCTTGGCCTGGACGGTCTTCAGGGTGGCCACGAGCCCGTCGGTGCGGATCTTGTCCAGCACCTGGACCACCTTGTCGGGCTGCTGCCTGGCCTTGTCCAGCAGGTTGGCCCGGCCGAAGTCCACCAGCATGCGCTCGGTACCCGCGGAGACCAGGGAGGCGGCCGTGCCGATGAGCAGCTGGCCCGGCCGGACGCCCGGGGCCGGGACGTCCTCGACGGCGGTGGTGCCGTCCTTCAGGCTCTGGAGGATCTGCTTCACGGCGGGACTTTAGCATTTGGGCGGCCACGAACCGCCGTGCACCGCTCCCAGGATCGCCAATTCCCGGCCCCGACCGTCGCTACAACCCCACCATTTCTCCGGGCCGGTCGACGAAGGTCTGCATCCAGACCTCCAGCACCATGAGTGCGTAGATGAGGTAGGCGTGGTCCCCCTGCCCCGCATCGTTCTGCCGGAGGACCCGCTCGACTTCCGGCGCCGAGAACAGACCCCGCTGCCTGACCGTGGCCGGCCCCAGCAGGTCCCGCACGGCCCCCCGGAGATCGGTCTGGATCCAATGGCGGAGTGGCACGCCGAAACCTGTCTTGGCGCGATAAATGACGTCCCGGGGCAGATAGGGTTCCATGGCCTTCTTCAGCACGTACTTCGTCGTTCTACCCCTGACCTTGAAGCTCTCCGGAATTGTCGCTGCGAGCCTGAGGAGATCCAGGTCGAGGAAGGGCACCCGCACCTCGACCGAGGACGCCATGCTGGACTTGTCGGTGTAGAGGAAGTTGTGGGCCGCGAGAAAGGTATTGATCAGTATGTGCGAGTGCTGATTGATCGCACCCTGGCCGTGAAACGTCGACGCGTAACGGTTGATAGCCTGCTCCAGGCTGCGCTCCCCACCATGCCCGCTGCCCGCCTGGCCTGTCAGCAGGCGGGAACGGACTCCGGGCTCAGACCAGTCCACCAACTCGAGATGCCGCTGGACGCCGGGCGCTGCGCGCAGGCCACGCATGAACTTAGTCGCCCGGCGCACCAGCCGGTTCTGACGCCCGAGGAGCTGCTGTCCCACAGCCGTGACGAGCCCGAGGCTCCCTGCAACAAGTCCCGTAGGATCACGATCGAGCAGCGCGTAGCGCTGCATGGCCTGGTGACTCCGGTAGCCGAAGAAGACTTCGTCGCCGCCAGTACCGGACAGCAATACTGTTGAGCCATCCCGCCGGGCTGCCTCTGTGATCAGGTAAGACGGGAAAATCGCGGGATCGGCATCGGGTTCATCCAGGTGGTAGACCATCCGGGGCAGCAACGAGACCACGTCCGGCTCGATGGCGACCTCATGCAGCGACACATTGAGCCGTGCCGCAGCCTCACGGGCAAATGGCAGGTCATCAACTCCCTGCTCGCTCGCCATCTGGCCGACCGAGAACCTGGCCGTGTAGGCCTTGATCGCCCGGTCCGGATATGCGGCCCGCATGCAGGCCACGATGCTGGATGAATCCAGACCCCCGGACAGGAAGGCGCCGAGCGGCACGTCGGACACCATCTGCCGACGCGCCGTACGAATGAATGTCTCCCGCACCCGGTCAGTCCACTCAGCCTCCCCGACCGAGGTATCAGGTGAGTAGTCGAGGTCGAACCAGCGCTGCGTTGTCATCCGCCCTGCCTGCCACTCCAGGTAATGGCCTGGCTCGAGCTTCTTCACTCCTTCCAGCATGGTCTGGTCGCCCGGCACCCAAAGGAATCCCAGATAGGATTCCAGGGCAGACAGGTTTGGCCGCCGCGGTATCAGGGTTGAAGCGAGCAGCGCCTTGATCTCTGACGCGAAGAGCAGGCGCGTGCCATCGGTCCAGTAGTAGAGCGGTTTGATGCCTGCGTGGTCCCGGACCAGCAACAGCTTCCGCGCACGACCATCCCACAACGCGAAGGCGAACATACCGTTGAGCTTGCTGATTGCCCCGGCTCCGTATCGCTCATACAGCCGCAGGATGACCTCCGTGTCCGTCCTGGTACGGAACCGGACGCCCTGCTTCTCAAGCTCCAGCCGGTGCTCCAGGTAATCGTAGATTTCACCGTTGAAGCTGATGACCACCAGGCCATCACCGGTCGCCATCGGCTGGCGGCCCGCTGGACTGAGGTCGATTATGGAAAGGCGCCGATGGGCGAGCCCGATGCCGGCTGACTGATCGGCCCAGCAGCCGGAATCATCCGGCCCGCGATGCACCATTCGGGAGGCCATCCGCTCCAACAGGGCGGGATCGTTGAGCCCCGCGTATCCGGCGATACCACACATTGCTGCTAGCCTATCCGGTCGCGATCGCAGTCGCCCGGTTTCCACGCGCCCCCAAGTACGTTATATGTGACATAGATATCTCAGTTCTGGGGCACCCGGGTCTATCGTTGCATTATCGCGTACGCCCGGTAACACGCCCAACGCAGCCCGGCAAGGGGCTACACATCGTAATGGAGATGACTTGGGGACGTTGGTGCCAGGTCACACGCCATGGAGCAGGCGCACATGAATCGACCCACGGGATCTGCCTGCGCCGTTGTGATGACCCTCTGCGGTTACGGCTGCGGCGGCGGCGGCGGCGGCGAGCCCACACTTGCAACACCTGAGGGAATAGAGGCGAACGGGCAGTCGCTGACCACCCTGGAGGACACTCCCCTCCTCGGCCTCCTCTCGGGCGCCACGTCGGTTGGCGGCGAACTGTCCTATGCCATTGTCGCGGACCCACTGCACGGCACCGTCAGTCTCGATCCGGATACCGGCGACTTCACCTATATACCTGCCGCAGACTTCTTCGGCGCAGACTCTTTTGCCTTCAGGGTCGTTGCTGCGTCGGGCCGGTCGGCAGCGGCAGTCGTGCATATCCGCGTGGACAACGTCAACGACGCGCCGGAACTGGGGAGTATGCCGGCCCAGAGAAATTCCGCCTATGCAGGCCAGATCACCGTGGCAGTCCCGGCACAGGATGTCGATGGCGACCCCCTCCAGATCAGCGCTACGGTGGACGATGAAGGCATCGTATCGGCCACCGTTAATGCCGAGGCCCGATCACTCACCCTGATACCGACGGGCCGCGGACAGACAACTGTTCACGTGACCGTGCGGGACGCGCTGGCAGCGGCGACCACCTCATTCACGTTTACCGTTTCGGACGTCACCCGGGAAGAACTGGTACCGGTCGCACAGCCGGAACTTACTGCTCTGACGTTGACGAATTCCGGCGGCAGAGCTATTGAGTTTGAGCTCGTACACAACGGGAAATCGACGTTCTCCAGCATGGACCAGATCATCGACACGATCCGCGCCATGCCGGAAGAGATCGCCGCGGAGCCCCTGGAACGCAAGATCTGGCGGTTCGTACGGGACAACGTCTACCACGCCCCGCCAGTTGCGGAGCAGAACTGGCTCCTCGCAACCTGGCCCACACTGAACTCCTTCGGTTGGGGATTGTGCGCCAACGTTGCGGCGGTGTTTCGTCAGATCGCCGAGGCCGCCGGCTATGAAGCCCGCATCTGGGAGTTAACCGGCCACGTCGTGCCCGAGGTCCGTATCGGCGACGCCTGGCACATGTACGATCCCGACCTTGCTGTCTACTACCACAATTCAGACGGAACAGTGGCCAGCGTGGAAGAGCTTGCAGCAAACGCTGCGCTGGTCAGCAACCCCATTTCCCCGATCTTCCAGCCCGGCGTGAATGCTGTCGTCTATGGGTCCGTGGTGGCCGACATCTATGGCACGTCCGGCGACAACCGGGTCGTGGCGTATATCTCCGCGGAGCCCTTCGCCGGCAGGCGCATCAGCCTGCCCGCAAGCGCTACGCTGACCTATCCGGGCCGATGGACGCCGGACCCGATAGGCTACGACGGGGCGACCCCCTACGTAATCCAGCAGTTCCGCCAGGCCCGACTCCAGTTGCCTGCCGCCCACACCGGGCCGGTGCCCCTGCCCTGGGTACTCTGGGACGTGCAGGGTACTGGACGGGTGCGCGCCCTCGGCCAGGAGTTCCCGGCAGGTAGCAGCGAGCTCCGTACCCTACTCTCCCAGCCAGGTGCGTCGGTCAGGGAGCTGGACGTGATCGAGAATGCGGGCGGCCTCGACCTGATCTTCATGATCAACGCGCTTTGGTATGACATGAGCAACGAGAATCGACTGGAACTCACGGGTACGGACGTATGGGCAATTGCACTGGGAACTGAAGCCCTGCAACCGGCGAACCAGCCTCCACCGCCGGTGCCAGAATCCTTGCGAAAGCCGCGCGCCTAGCTGTGAACGTCGCGGTCAATGGGCCGCAGCGTTGACAAGCAGAGGGGCCGCCTCCATTCTCCAGCGCCATGTGCGGAATCGCCGGTGTGGTTGGCACACTCGCCCGTGATATTGACGGCGCGCGTGAGCAGCAGATCCTTAGAACCCTCGCCCACCGCGGCCCCGATGCCAGCGCTGTCTGGCGGGGAAATGGCGTTCTACTCTTCCACACGCGGCTGTCGATTCGCGACCTGACTCCATCGGGTGCACAGCCGATGACCTCGGCCAGCGGTCGCAGCACGATTGCCTACAACGGCGAGATTTACGACTTCTCAAGGCTGCAGGACGGCCTGCGTGCATCGGGACTCCGGTTTCGGGGCACGAGCGATACCGAGGTCGTCCTGGAACACCTGGAGCGCCTTGGTTCGGGAGGACTGCGCAACCTCAACGGAATGTTCGGACTGGCCCACTGGGACAGCCACAGGCGCCAACTCATGCTGGCCCGGGACGCCACTGGCATCAAACCCCTCTACTATGCGCACCTCCAGGGAAGCCTCGTCTTTGCGAGCGAGTTGAAGGCGCTGCTGGCCATTCACGGCGTAGACCGCGCACTCGATCCGACGGCACTCGGCCACTACCTCTCCCTCGGCTTCGTACCAGCGCCCTGGACGATAGTCAGAGGAGTTCGCCAGCTCCTGCCGGGACACGCGCTGCTGTACACCGCAGGCGGTGAGCCCGAGATCCAGCCCTATTCCCCCCCCATCGGCTCCAACCCGGAGGCCACCGTCGCGGTCGGCGAGAACGAGGCACTGGAACAGCTGACAGAACTGCTGCTCAGGGCAGCGGGCGACCAGCTCCTGGCCGACGTCCCTGTTGGAGTCCTTCTGTCTGGCGGCGTCGATTCCAGCCTCGTGGCCGCGGCAGCTGCCCGCCGGACCGGCAGGCTCCGGACGTTCACGGTGATCCACGACGACCCGCGGTACGATGAGCGCGAGCCTGCGAGAGCGGTGGCAAGCAGCATCGGCAGCGATCACGTGGAGGTCGAGATGCCGGGCAACGGCCTTACCCAGGACGAACTCGAGGGCCTGGTCGACCATCACGGGGACCCGTTTGCGGACTCCTCGTCATTGCCCATGCGGCGGCTCGCCCGAGAGGTGCGCAAGCACGTCAAGGTGGCGTTGAGCGGCGACGGAGGTGACGAGCTTTTTTGTGGATATCCGCGTTACGCCATCGGCAATCTGGTGCACCGGCTTGCGGGGTATCCGCGGCCATTACTCAGTACCGCGGGCGGCGCACTGAGGGCCGCGACCCGGATAAGTCCCGGCGCCGCCTTGCGCTCGCAACTGCGGCGCGCAGCCCGGGCCTTTGCCCTTGCGGGGCGGCCGGCTGCTGAACGCGCCATTGGCACGATCACATTCTTCTGGCCGGAAGAGCAGGCGCGACTTCTGCGGCGGGAATACGCCCCTGGTCTGGAAGATCTTTCCCGGCTCGTCCTTGATCGAGCCCCCCGTAACGTGGACCCCGACGCGGCAGACGGCTGTCACCGCATGGAACAGCACCTGGTGTTACCCGATGACATGCTGGTCAAGGTAGACCGTATGACGATGGCGGAGTCGCTTGAGATCCGCCCCGTTCTCCTGGATCAGCGCCTCTCCGCCTTTGCTGCCAAACTGCCGATGCGCCATAAACTGCACGACGGCCAGGGCAAGTACCTGCTCAGGAAGCTCGCGCGCAGCTGGTTGCCCCCCTGGACAGTCGATCGCCCGAAGATGGGGTTTGCAGTTCCACTCCTGGATTTTGGCGGCCAGACCCTGCAGGACGCGACACGATGGGCATTGGAAAGTACGGCCTCGCCCGCGCACGCCATCTTCACCAAGCCAGCACTCGCGAGTCTGGCCACTGAGTTCGCTCGCCGGGGCGATGGCGTCAGTCCTGAAGATTCGGCCTTTCGCCGGGCACAGCGCCAATGGGCGGTCGTCGTGCTCAGCCTCGCGCTGTCACGCATGGGCGTAAGCGTTTGAGTGCCGCCGGCAAGGCATCACCAATCCGCGTCTGCCTCTGGGCACCCCTGCCGCCCCCGGACGGGGGAATCAGCCGCTGG
Source organism: Chromatiales bacterium (assembly GCA_016789845.1). Lineage (GTDB taxonomy): Bacteria > Pseudomonadota > Gammaproteobacteria > Steroidobacterales > SHZI01. The sequence goes on along the minus strand of JAEUQA010000031.1, from coordinate 42,150 downwards.
ACCACGCGCTTCTGCAGGGAGGCGGGCACGTATGGCCTCGACGTCGAGGTCGTCGATATCTCGCCCGGGACCAACGCCTTCACCGAGCGAAGCCGGTTCTCCTTCTCCCGTTCACGGGTGGCGGTCCGCGCGCTTGGCCAGCTGCGGACGATCCTGAGCCGGCGCCACACACACGTCTGCCATGTGACAACCAGTCTATTCTGGGGCACCCCGAGGGACTTCCTTGCATTACTGCTGTGCCGCCGCTACGGCGTGCCAGCCGTGCTGAATATCCGGGCCTCCAGCCAGATCATTGAATGGCGGGAAGGGCTCGGCGGACTCCGTCGCTTCCTGCTGGACCGGGTCCTGCGCAGCGCCAGCGCCATCGCGGTGCTTTCCGAGGAACTCAAGTCTTACCTGGAGCAGAAGCTTCCGGGCCTGCGGGTGGTACTGATTCCCAACATGGTGGCCCACGAGGAGTTCGCGCCATCTGGAATCGGGCGAATTGCCACCCGGCTTCCGGCCCGGCGTGGACTCCATCGGGTGCTCTTCGTGGGTTTCCAGACGCCGATGAAGGGGCTTGGCGACCTTGCCCAGGCAATTCTTGGAATTGCCGACTGCGAACTTGTGTCGGTGGGCGACCGGGGCGGGGCAATAGACCTGGTTGAGCAAGCCCGGATGCAAGGTGCGCTGCAGGAGCTTCGGGAGGCGGGGCGCATAGTCGAAACCGGACCCCTGGCCCCCGAGGATGTGACCGCGCTCTACTCGGAAGTCGATGTCTTTGCCCTGCCCAGCTACCGGGAGGGACTGCCCAACGTGCTCCTCGAGGCCATGGCCGCAGGCCTGCCCTGCGTTGCCACGCCCGTCGGCGCCATTCCAGACGTCCTCGAGGGTGGTTGCGGGGTGCTCGTGCCCGTTGGCAACAGCGAACTGCTACGCGCGGCGATTGTCGGCCTGCTTGCCAGCCCGGAGCAGCGGCGCGCGCTGGGCCAACGTGCCCGGGACCGGATCAGTGATCGCTACAGCGTCGCGCGCATCATTGGGCAATACCGCGACCTCTACTGCGGGCTGCTCGATTCCTGACGGACCATTAGCACTCGCATCCCCTGCAGTCAGTTCCTGGCAAGCAACTCCGAGAGCACCTGCCGATACCGGGCAAACACGTCCTCGGCAGTGAATCGTCCGATCGACTGTGCCAGGTCCTCCGGGGCAACCCTGCTCCGCAATTCAAGTACCTCTGCCATTCCCCTGCATAATTCCTCGACCCCACCCTCCCGAACGATTACTCCGTTCGAACCCGGGACTACGATCTCGGCAGTTACCCCCCCGCAGGGCGTGGCCACCACGGGAATTCCGGACGCCAGGGCCTCGAGCACGACATTCGGGAAGCCTTCCCATCGGGACGCCAGGACGAGCGCGTCGGCGTGCACGTAGTACGGAAAGGGGTCGGCGAGAAATCCCAGAAATGTCACGCGATCGGACAAACCGAGAGCTGCTGACTTCTCGCGGAGCTCAGTTGCCAGCGGGCCATTGCCTATGACTGTCAGGTGCACGTCATTTCTCGATGCCGCCAGCCGTGCGAATGCCGCTAGCAGGTTTTCATAGCCCTTCTCCGGCGATAGCCTGCCGACGGCCAGGAGATTCACGCCCCCAACAAATGGTGATCCACGGGCGAGGAGGCCTTGGCGGTCGACTACCGGAGCTGGATTCGGAACCTCGACCAGTCGGGCCGTGCGCGGCGCCAGCACCCGTACCAGGTCCGCGGACATAGCATCCGACTGGCTGACGACCAGATCGGCGGTGGGAATCAGGCGACCGAAGAGTAGTCCGTACAACCAGCGCGGCTCGATTGACTGCAGATCGCTCGAGGCAATGCTTGGCTGCCTAACCACAATCCTGGTATCGGGCGGGAAGAGTGGCCGCATCAGGAGAAGCAGGAGGCTTACTCTGGTTAGGCTTGAGAACACGAGCCTCGGCTTCAAGCGCCGGATCAGCCTGAGGAGCGCGCCCGGGGCGTACCGCGTCTTTGGCACCTGAAGATCGTAGAGTGGAATCGATGGGTCCAGGTCCCCACGAAGCTCTCCGGTACAATCCAGCGTGGCAAATCCCACGTCTTCGCCTTCCCGCGCCAGATAATTGGCCAAGCGGATGACGACCTTCTCGGCACCCCCGGCGCGCAGCGACGGAAGAACAAACAGGATCTGGTGACTGCTCATGGAAGGGGAGTATCACCGGCAGCATTGGACGCGACCCCATCGACCCACTTTTTCCAGCGCGACAGGGCAAAGATGCGCCACGTCAGCTCGCCCGGTTGGTGCCGGGCATCGAAAGCAGCGAGAAGTGCGGGAATGTTCAGGATGCCTTCAAGACCCGTTCGCCTGCCGCGGAGAGCGGACACGAGATCGTCCCGGACCCCGCTGGACTGGAGCCACCTGTAGACCGGCACGGAGAACCCCTGCTTGCGCCGCATGAGTAACCCGCGCGGCAGGTATCGGCGCGCAAGGCGCTGTATGACACGCTTGCGCTCCCACGGCCGCACCCGGTCGAGCGTCCGGACTCCCCAGCAGGCCTCAACGAAGTCCAGGTCCAGGAGAGGGCACCGGGCCTCCAGCGAGTGCGCCATTCCAGCGACGTCGACCTTCACGTTCAGGTCATCGGCCAGGTAGACGGAGAAGTCGAAACCCAGCTGGGCATCGAGACCGGACGGGGCACCCAGGTTGACGAGACGCGAGCGCAGCCATTGGCGCCACTCGTCGGTACCGAGTTCGGACCTGGCCTCGTCGGCCAGCAGGGAGTCCGACCGGTCGAGGCCGTCGTGGCGAAGCGTGAGCGCCTCCAGCGGCGGCGCCAACAATCGTAGCAGGCGAAAGCGCCAGCCCGGCATGCGCTCCGCCGCACGCAGCTCGGGAGCATCCAGGCGTTCGGCAAGGGACTCGAGCCAACCGCCATGGCGGGCCACCAGGGGATCGCCCATCCGGAGCATGGCGCGCAATGCGGCCATGGTCGCGGTGGCATATCCGCCCTGGACCTCGTCGCCACCGTCGCCGGTGAGAACTACTCTGTGGCTCCGGCCGACCTCCCGGCTGATGGCAAATGTCGGCAAGGCCGAACTGTCGCAGTACGCCTCGCCGTAGCGGGCCATGACCGCGTCAACACTACCCATCAGGTCAGCCTCGATCTCGACGATCCGGTGCTCCACCCCGAGGTGGCTGGCAATCCGCCGCGCCAGCGCGAACTCATCGTCGTTATCATTGTTGGTTCGAGCCGTGAAGGCCACGATCTTCGGGTACTTGCGGCTCGCAGCGGCCGTAACCAGGGAGGAATCCAGGCCCCCGGAAAGGAATGTGGCGATGGGCACATCACTGCGCAATCGCCGCTCGATGGCCTGGTCGAAGAGTGTGGCAAGGTTCTCCTCGGTGGGTGCGTCGAGCCTGCTCCTTTGGGTGGGAAACGGTACCCGCCAATGGACACTGATGCGCTCGGCCCCACCGGGACCAATTACCCGGTAGGTGCCGGACTCAAGCTTCTCAATGCCCTTGAGGCCGGTCCGGGGTGCCGGCACCCAGCCCGTCGCCAGCACATGGTTGATTGCCACGGGGTCGAGGATCGGCCGGTAGCCAGACCCCGCCATCCAGGCGAGGACTGGCTCGAGTGCCGAGCCAAAGACGATGGAACCTGGTGCACGACCAATAAAAACTGGCTTCTTGCCCACGGGATCGCGGGCCAGCCAGAGCTGCCGGTCGCGCGGCCGCCATGCCGCGAAGGCATACATGCCGCGAATTCGCCCGAGCGTCCGTTCCAGGCCCCATCGGTCAAGGGCTTCCAGAAGTACGACCGTGTCGCCACTAGAAGTGAATCGCGCCCCATCGGCCTCGAGTTCGCTGCGCAACTCAAGGTAGTTGTAGATCTCGCCATTGAATACCAGGACCGTACCCGCGGCGGACACCATGGGCTGTGCCCCCGAGTCAGTCAGGTCAAGGATTGCCAGCCGGCGGTGACCCAGTATCACGCCAGGCGCTGACCACGTCCCTGACCCATCGGGCCCGCGACTGCGCATGCGATCGCGTAACCCGTCAAAATACCTCAACTGGCCGGCTTGCCAGGCAGATCCTGATTCCAGGCGATCTGGAGCCAGCACGCCGAGGAACCCGCACATGGACGCGAACTCAGCTCTCGGGCCTGCGGAACACGTACTCCTCGCCTTCCTGCCTGGTGATCACCAGGCCTCGCTGTTCGCAGAAGGCTTCCACCTGCTCAATGGTCGCGAACTCATAGGGATACCCGCCGAGCCAGTCGATCCAGTCATGGAACTTCGACATCCCCCGGTTACGCTGGTACTCCCGGTAACGAGCCCACGGGTTCCGCAACCGGACAACGTCCTCGATGACACCTCTGACGACGTAGTACGGAATAAACAGGGCCAGCACGGCCCAACGGCCCACCGCGCCGCTGCAATAGGTTCTCTTGATCCGGAGCCAGATGCGAGACTTCAGGCCCCAGTCCCGATAGATCATGAGGAACAGGCTCCCGCCGGGCCGTACCCTGTGCGTTGCATTGTCTATGGCGGACCACATCTCGCCGGTGTGATGCAAAACACCCCAGGCGTAGACCACGTCGAATGTACCGAGGCTGGCCAGGTAGGCAGGGTCTAGTGCGGAACCCCGCTCAACGGTCCACTGGGGATCATCGGGGAAGAAATTCTCGCGGAGGGCCCGCGTGCAGGCAACGGAATCGGGATCAAAATCAAACGAATGGACCCTGGCGCCCAACCGTCGGGCCGCCAGGCTGAAAAGTCCAGACCCAGAGCCGATGTCAAGAAATGTCGTACCCGCCAGATCCGCAACTCCCAGCATGTCCTTGAGGCTCCGCTCGGCCTCAACAATTCGCCCTTCGTTGAGCCCGCGGAGGAATGCTCTCCAGTTCTTTCCGAACTTGAACCGCTGACCTGACTCCACCAGTTGCTCGAACGCGGGATCGCCTACGTCGAGACTCATCACCTACCCCTCCAGCGCCCAGTTTCACTGCTCTGCGCCAACCCTGCGCGACTCACCAGATTCACCTCGGCAATCAGACCCGCGATCACAAGCAGTGAGAGTTTCTCATAGTAGGTGACCCACGCGACATCGAGCACTAGCATCACTGAGGCAATCGCCACGGCTATCGCGATGCGATCAGCCAAGAATGGATCCTTGAGTACATTGCGCGCCTTCACTAGCCGTGACCACCAGGAGTAATAGATCGCATAGTAGAGACCGAATCCCACGATACCGGTGCTTGCCAGAACCTCCATGTAATTCGAATGCGAGTTATTTCCAATGGTTCGATACTCGATGCCCGCCGTTCGGAACACGTCAAGGCCGACACCCAGCAGAGGATTCTCCATAGCCAGCTCAAATGCCTTCTTGTACAGCAAGGCTCGGCCCAGCAGGCTGTTGTCGCCCACCGCAGCGAAGTCGCCCTTCTCCGCGGCGCTCGTCAAGGCCCAAAGGCGATCGGCAAACTCACTGGATGACAGGAAGTAGATCATTGCAGCAACAATCGCGGCACCCAGCGCCAGGAACCAGGTGGATCGAATTACGCCCCGGCTTCTCCCGCTCACCTGGATACACCCGGCAACAGCGATGGCCGCCGCCAGGCTGGCGAGCATCCCCATTCGGGAACCTGTGCGCGCGACGAGGTACAGAAAGAATCCGGCAAGGGCGACACACACTATCCGGGTGACTATGGTGCGCTTGCCCAAGGTTGCGCCGAGGCAGATTGCTACCCCGACGGCAAGCAGGGCAGCAAACGCATTGGCATTGCCCAGCGTGCCAAACAGTCGCCCGTCGATGCCAGTGAACTCAACTGGACTCGCCAGGGTCATGACTCCTGACAGGAGTGCCGCGCCGACCAGGCACAGCCAGTAAAAGCGTGAGTCCCCATTCCAGTAGATGAAGTTCGAGATGATGAATGCAAGGGGAAGCACTTGACAGAGAGTCACCACCCGGTCGAAGGCCGTACCGGGTGCCCTGGATATGGTTGACGAGACCACTCCAATCAGAAACCAGGCAAACAACAGCAGATACTCGCGGGGCACGAAGATCTTCTCTCCGGAACTTACCGCCCGGAAAACAAACAGGGCCGCCAGCAGCAGCCCCGCCCCCTTCGCAAAGATCGTCAGGCCCTCCCGATAGGACAGCACCACCACCGCAAGTACGTAGAGCAGGATCGCCAGCTTGTAGACGACGCCCAGGCGATCCCTGCTGACGGCCGCGCGAAATCTTGGTGCGTATGGAGACGGTATCGATTCCACGCTAAGAGACCTTCGACGATATCCCATGGCCAAGGCGGCGCAGCACCACATTCCGGACGCGGTCGAAAAGGACCATCGTCAGAGGCAGAAGCAGAACGGCATTGGTCACAATAGACCATCCGAGCAGGGCTACGCCACCGACGGGGCCTGATTCCCTCAGGTACCAGACGGGCAGGTTGGCGGCCACTAGCATTAGGAACGCCATGATGACCCGACGGACAACTGGCGCGATCTCCGCTCTGCGAATCTGCAGCCCCCGGACCGCAAGGCTTATGGTTAATGCCAGCATGAGCGCGTGGCTTGCCATGACGGCCCAGGCGGCCCCGGCGAGGCCCAGGTCCTGGGCCAGGTACATTCCCACGAGCATGAACAATGCCGTGGCCGCCCGTCGATTGGCGAGGGCATAGACATCGCCCCGGGCAATGTTCAGTGAATCACACAGCTGGATACATGACCTGATACCTGCCCCAAGGCAGAGAATCTGAAACACGGTGATAGCCTGGTCCCAGCCCGGCCCGAAGACGACCGTGACGAGAAGGTCGGAGTTCAGCGCGAACGTGAACCCCACGCCGGTCGCGAAGACGAAGGCCGACATGATGATCATCAGGAACGGTGTGATTGCGGATCGCCCATCTGTCACGGAGCGGGACGCAATCGGGAAATAGACAGTTGAGGCGATGGTACTGAGGTACTGGAAGGGCAACACGGCCAGTTGACTGCCCATGTAGAACTGGCCGAGCTGAGCCTGACCGAAAAGCAGTCCTATCGCAAAGGGCGCTGTCTGCATGGAGACCCAGTTCCAGAACCGATCCTGAGTCAGGCCAAAACCGAAGTGAAACAGCTCCAGCGCCTGCCCACGCTCCCAGCCTGGCCAGAGGCGCCCCTCGTACATGAACACCATGAGCGCGAGCTTTACGACGACACGCCCCAGCGTGGCTATCACCAGCGCCCACACGCCAGCGCCCATCAGGGCCAGGACCACTGCCGGCAGGGCATATCCGGCGATGGACCCCGCGAGGTTCACCCGGAACAGCGCCTGGAACCGCAGATCCCGCTGGAGCAGCCCCTCAAGGAGACTCGCCAGCCCGTAAAGGAATATGCCCGCGCCAAGCACCAGAACGACCGGAGCTAGCCGGTCCATGGCAAGTAATGCCTCGAACGGCACGGCCAGGAGCCCGATCATCACAAAGCAGGCGGCACTAATCAGCAACGAAACCGAGACCGCGACGCGGGTGAAGCTCTGGGTCAGGTTGGCGCGCTGGACCACGGCGGATCCAACGCCCCCCTCGGCGATCATCTGTACAAGGGTGATCACGATGTTCGCGGCGGCCATGAGACCGAAATCCTCGGGTGCGAGGAATCGGGCCAGCAGGGCCAGGACACCGACCTGGGTTACGGCCTGGACCAGCATCGATAGGCCCTGCCAGGAGACGTGACCGAGCAGGCGCCTCTCTGCCGGACTACCTGAGTCCACTAGCGGCACTGGAGTGCACCGAGCTCAGAATCGATCACTTTGCGCAATTCAGCGCAGCTTGCCACCTGCCCAGCGGTGCTGGTTCCGCGGCGGCAACGGTCGAGGAGCCGGTACTCCATCACCCCCTGGCGAAATGCCTCCCAGCGGCGACTCGTCACGACACCAGCCTCGGCCTCATACACCGCCGCCCAATCGGGACGTGTGCCGTCGAGATCATCCCAGGCGCTGCTGCCGCCGGTATCACTGAAGGACCAGAAGCCGAATCCGGTGGCGCCGAGCCGCTGGGCCTCCCACGCAATCTTCCTATAGCAGTTGGGCAGGATAGTCTTGGCGGGGGCGGTACCGACGGCGTAGATGGACCAGCGCTCCACGCCACTGCGCCGGAAAATTGGCGCCAGTGAATCGGCTGCAACGCCGAGTAGCGGCTGCCACAGGTCGATCGCACCCAGACCGGAACTCACGGCGCCACCCGGCAGTAGATCCGTAAGCCCGACGGCACCCGGGTTTGCATAGACCCGGACGTTGGAGTCAGCGGCCTTGATCGATCTTGCCAGCCGGCCAACCAGCGCGAGGCCCTCCCCGGCTGGCTCATCGACCGGATAGACCGCCCAATCCCCGTAACCGTAGCCTTCACTGATCATCAGCGGCACGAGCTGCTTCACCCACGGGTCTATCGCCCTGCGGAATCCACTACTTCTCAGCCGATCGGGCTCGACGTAATCCTTCCAGGAAACATAAAGAAGCACAGTTCCAGCACCTTTATAGGCACGCAGCTCGTCGCGAAGGAGGGGCTCCTTTCGTTCCCAGTCGCCGTTCAGCCCCGGAATGGGAATGCTGCGCGGGTGGACCACGAAGACATTTACGCCTGCTTCGCGCTGGAGAGCGATGAGGCGTGCACGGTTTCCGCGATTCCAGATGGGAGAATCCGAGAGATACGACCACGTCACGACATCAGGGGGCACATCACCTGCCGACAGGCCGCCGAGGGATGTGATGCCAATCAACAGTTCCTGCGACCAGCCGTCTGCTGTACGCACGAGCACCCTGTTCGCCCCGGACTCCATCGTGGGAGCGGACCGGACGAGCAGGTACTCAAGTGAGCGCGGAGACACCGTGACCCTCTTGTCGGCCAGGCGTTCCAGAGCGTCATAGACCGCCTGCCCATTCGCGGCCAGCACCGGCATGACTCGATAAATGGCAGCGGGGTCGTCGCCACCAAACGAGAGTGAAAAAACGCCGTCAGCATCGCCGGAGTTCAGGAGGCCAATGACGTACTGAGCAGACCAACCCTCGGGAAGGCTGAGCTGCAGAGCCTTGGGCTGTTGCTGATTGAGAGTCATGGATTCGACAGAGAGCGGCCCCCATGGCGGGGCAAGCCACGCGGTGGGCCCGGCTGCCTTCCGTCCATCCATTGCCGCGGCAAGGCGCCGGCTCCCGTCGGCCTGTATGCCAGTGCGCAGCCGCCGGAGGCTGTCGGCAGCCAGCCCATCGGTCCGCAGGTTCGCTGCTTCGGAGTCCAGCTGGCGCCCCGCCGACTCGCTAGCGACCCTCAACTCAATCTCGTCGAGCATCAGGAATGGGCCGCTTGCATGCACTATCAGGGTGATCTCGCGAGCGCAGCGACCTGAAAGGATGCCACTGATGGTGACTCTGGTGCCGTCGGCAAATGAGTCAGGATTGGCGGCCAGCGCTCCTGCGTGAACCCATGCCAGTCCATCAGCACTGCAATAGACATCGATGCGCCGGGGCGGCAATACGTCTGCCGACACCTGCTTGGCGCTTGTGACTCGTAGCTGAAGGGCCCGGAATCCGGCACCCGGTGCACCAATGACCCGCCCGCGCAGCACGATGGGCGTGGACTGGGCCCAACCCACGGATGCGCGCTTTGTCCACGGCGGGAAATCGAGCAACTCCCCATCGGTTAGCTGGGCCAGGTCCTGATCGTCGGTGGTAAGGGAATAGTTGGGTGCCGGGCTGGCGCTGTCGATCCGGAGAATCGGCGCGGCGTCGGTTGGGCCCGAAAGTCCAGAGAGGAGCAGCGCACCTGCACAGAGAATGCCAATGCGCGGTACCGGCAACACTGGTCGGATTCCGACCCTGGCCGGGCTAGTGACTGGCGTCGGCCTGAATGGCAGCGACGAGCCCGTGCGCCTCACCCGCCGGCAACCCCATCCTCCGTCGATCCTCCAGCACGGCCTTCACCTCCGTTGCCCCCACCGTCTGCTTCTCCTCCGAGAACGCATACACAAGGGCCAGGTCGCAGAAGGTGTTAACGAGGCGCGGGATGCCTTCGCTGGCGGCGGCGATGAGCCGGATGGCCTCCGGGTCGAACAGGTCGGGCCGGCCGCCCACCAGCGTCACCCGGTGCACGATGTACTGGGCCACCTCCTCCTCCGTGAGACGCTTCAGGTGGTAGGCCACGGACACGCGCTGGGTCAGCTGGCGCAGCTGGGGGGCCTGCAGCAGCGAGCGCAGCTCGGGCTGGCCCACCAGGATCACGTGCAGCAGGTAGTCCTTCTGGGCGTTCACGTTGGAGAGCATGCGGATCTCTTCCAGGCCCCGTATCCCCAGGTTCTGGGCCTCGTCCACGATCAGCACCACCGGGCGCCCGGCGGCGTACTCCCGGATCATGAACTGGGTGAAGTCGTCGTACAGCTCCACCTTGCCCTTGCCTTTGTAGGGCAGCCCGTAGGCCATCATGATCCACTCGGCCATGTCACCGAAGGAGCGGGTGGTGAAGTTGATCAGCCCCACCGTCATCCCGGTCTTCATCTCGTCGAGGAGCCGGTTGATCAGCGTCGTCTTGCCGCCGCCCACCTCGCCGCTGATGACCGTGAAGCCCTGGCGGTTCAGGATGCTGTAGCGGAGCAGCGTGAGGGCCGTGCTGTGGCCCTTCGAGAGGAAGAGGAATGACGGGTCAGGCAGCAGGGCGAAGGGTCGCTCCCGGAGGCCGTAGAAGCCTTCGTACATCGCGCGTCAGGTGCCGAAGAAGCGCTTCTTCTTCTGCGCCAGGCCCCCGTACCCGTAGCCGGAGGTCGGGGCCTCGGACTTGTTGAGGACGGTGCCCACGAGCGGGGTGTTCTTGAGGATCTCGAAGGCCTTCTGCAGGTCGTCCTTCTTCGTGCCGCCGCTTTCCGCCACCATCAGGAAGCAGTCCGTGTAGGGCGAGAACGCCAGGGCGTCGTCCGCCGCCAGGATCGGCGGGAGGTCGAACACGATCAGGCGGTCCGGGTAGCGGGTCTTCAGCTCGTTCACCAGCGCCACCATCCGCGGCGAGCGCAGCATTTCCGCCGAATTCGGCAGCGCGCTCCGGCCCGGCAGCACCACCAGCCGGTCGATGGACGGCGTGAACAGCAGCTGGTGCAGCGGCACGTCGGACGTCAGGTAGTCCGACAGGCCCAGCTCCGGCTCGTAGCCGAAGTACTTGTGGACGGTGGGCCGGCGCAGGTCCAGGTCCACCAGCAGCACCGTGTGGGTCACCTCCATCGCCAGGCTCACCGCCAGGTTGATGGCCGTCAGCGTCTTGCCGCAGCCCGAGGCCGGGCCAGTCACCGCCACCGAGGTCCAGCCATTGTTCCGCATGGTCTGCAGCACCCGGGTGCGCATCATGCGGTAGGCATCCTTGAACTTGTGTTCCGGCAGCGCCGCGATCACCCGGTTCTCCAGCAGCGTCTTGTCGGACACCTCCACCATCTTCGTCATGGTGTAGCGCACGCCGGTGGAGAGGTCGGACTGGATGCCCTGGTACTGGCCGGTCTGGCGCAGCACGTCCGTGGCAGCCAGGCGGTCCTGGCCGGCGCGCTCGAGTGCTTTCTTGATGCGTTCCATGTGGCGTTACATTCCCAGGCGGCGGAGGCCCACGTACCAGAGGATATCCAGCGGGACCCAGAAGAAGTGGATGAGGGCCAGGACGATGGCCACGATGACGGGGGCGATGAGCAGCACCCCCACCCTGGTATTGCGTTCCTTCTTGCGGTCCTCGGCGGTCTCGATCAGCGGAATCTCGGCGATGGGCGGCGCGCCCTGCACGCGCTCGATGGCGCGGGCGCTGTGGATCGCCTCGTCCATGGACTCGGCCACCTGGGGCCAGCCAAGGCCGGCCGCGAGCACCAGCACGATCAGCAGCGCGAGCAGCACGGGGCGGTTCGGGCTGGAGGGCAGCAGCGGCAGGTCGGGCGGCTCCACCAGGGCGAAGCGCTCGCCCTTGCTCTGGGTCTCCAGCGCCTGGCCCATCTTGGCGACGGTCAGGCGCTCCCGGGCGTTCTGGTAGCTGAAGGCCGCGGTCTGCAGGCGGCGGACCAGGCCGGAGAGCTCCCGCTCCACGTCCGAGCTCTTCAGCATCTTGCGCTCGGCTTCCGCCCGGCGGGCGCGCAGCTCGGCCTGCTTGGTCAGCAGGGCGCGCTCCTGGGAGTCGAGGGTCTCCCGGGAGGCGCGAAACTGGATGTAGACGGGGTTGTCGGGCTCCATGCTGCCCATGCCCTGGCGGCGGGGCTCGGCGGCCCGGGCCTCGAGGCTGCGCACCAGCCGTTCGGCGGACTGCACCTGGGGCGAGTCGGCGGAGTAGTTGGCCTTCGCCTTGGCCAGGTCGATCCGGGCCTGGGCCAGGTTGGCGGCGTTCTGGTCCAGGCTGATGTCCGCGCCCAGCTGGGCCCGGACGGCTTCCAGGTCCCGGCGCACCCGCACCACGTCCGGGTGCTCAGGGCTGTAGCGGCCCTCCAGGCGGGCCAGTTCGGTCTGCAGGGCCTTCAGCTGGTCCTGGGGCGACGAGATGGGCTTGCCTTCCGGCGACACCGTGGTGGCCATGGGGCTCAGCTTCGACAGCTCCGCGTCGAGCATGATCTTGTTTTCGCGGAGCGACTGCAGCTGCCGGTCGATCTCGCCGATGTCGTTGGTCAGGGAATTCAGCAGCTGCATGTTGAAGGTCATGAGCTCCGGCAGGCCGCCCTCGCTGTCCCGCTTGATCTTGGCGATCTGGGCTTCCAGGTCCTTCACTTCCGCGTCGAGCCGGTCCACCTCGGCCTGCATGAACTGGCTGGTCTCGGCGGTCTTCTCGGTGCGGGCCCGGACGTTCTCGGCCAGGTACAGGGACACCAGCTCGTTGGCGACCTGCCGCGCGACCTGGGGATCCTTGTGCTCGAAGCCGAGCCGGAACGCGATGGTGCTCTGGATCTGCTGGCCGCCAGCGCCCTGCTGCTGGACGTCGATGACGTCGATGCTCATGTCCTTCTCGACATCCTGCACCAGCAGCAGGGTCGGCAGGTACTTGCGCTCCTCCGGGAAGAGGTCGAACTTCTCGATGATCTGCGCCAGGTTGGTGCGCGTCATCACCCGCTGGTTGATGTACTGGATCTGCTTGGAGGCAAAGGTGGTCACCGTGCTCGGCACCAGGCCGGGCGGGATGTCCGGGTCCTCGATCAGGATCACCGCCGTGGACGTGTAGGAATTGGGCCAGACGAAGATCGTGATGCCGCCCAGGACCAGCAGGGTCAGGGCCAGGATCAGCGCGGGCTTGCGGCGGCGCTTCAGGGCGTCCAGGTAGTCGCCGAAGGTCCGGTTGTCGTCTTCGGGTAGCGCGATCTCAAAGGCCATGGTTTGGTTCTGCCGTCTTTCGTGCCGTCATGGGGTGCCGGCCGTGGTTGGGGAGACGTTCTTTTGTGGGGTCAATCCTAGCCGGAGGCCAGGTTCCTGACTGTGACCGGGGCGGGATTTTCACCTAGAAAAACTGCCTAGCCCCTTGAATGTGCAGTCTATCACCGGCCCTTTGGGCGGGCGGAACATTACCAAGCTTTCATTGCCGCCCCGTAGGAGCGCCTTCAGGCGCGACCGGAACTCGCCCCCGTCGAGAGACTCGCGGACTCGATTCTCGCCGGGGGCGAGTTCCGGTCGCGCCTGAAGGCGCTCCGACGGGCCCCACAGCAAAACGGGCCCCGCAGGGCCCGCTTGCCGTCAGCGATTGAGTCAAACGATCAGGCAGCAGCAGCCTGGCGGCCGGCGCGGAAGCGACGCACCGCGAGGCCGGCGACGGCCGTGCCGAGCAGCCAGATGGCCGGGGGCGCGGGGACGACCTGGGTGCCGCCGAAGTAGGCGCTGGTGATGCACTTGCCGCCTTCGCTGCCGCCCTTCTTCTTGCTGCCGGACGGGCCCTTCTTGTCGCCGGAATATCCGCCGTTATCGCAGTTGCCCAAGTTGAAGCCCGCCACGTGGGCGGCGAAGAGCGAGAAGCCCTCGGGCGAGCGGCCCGAGGAGAGGTCGATGTAGCTCTGGATGGTGTCGAAGTCCACGCCGGTGATGGAGAAGGTCAGCGGATCCTGGCGCTTGTTGCCCTTGCCCTCGAGCCGGATGTCGAAGAGGCCGAAGCCGTCCATGCGGCCGCCGTTCCGGGCGCGCCAGCCGGCGGGCTCGTCCACGTTCCGGGCCTCGGCAGCCACGCCGCCCAGCACGTTGAAGGCGAATTTCTGGATGCCAAAGTTGGAGCCGGCCAGGTCGAGCAGCGGCTGCAGGGCTTCGACGGTGAAGTTGATGGCGCCGAGAGCGCCCTCATCGTCGATGGTCACCTTCAGGTAATTGATGCCATCGGCCAGCTGGTTGGACTGGTTGAGGAAGTAGGAAATCGAGGCGGCCTGGCCGGGGGCGGCAAGGCTAAGGCCCACGAGGAGGCCTGCGGCGATCTTCAATTTCATGACATTCCCTCTGCGCTCGGCGCGTTATTTTTAATTGACCCAGCTGAGGACCCGCCGGCCCCCTGTTCTAGGTGAGGTTCACTTTAGTGACAGAACGTCAGCTGCGCAACCGCCATCTTCCATAATCCGGGGGGCGATTGTTGCGGAATCTACATACGGGCGGCCGCCGGGACCGGCGCCACCCGACGCGGTGATGCTACGAACATACATCATGGAACCCGCTCCAGGGCGCTGATTTTACTGAATCAGGGCGGCGGTCCAGAGGGTACCCAGGGCCTGGCAGAAGGCCTGCCAGTCCCGATGCCGCGCCCGTTCGGCCGGCCGGGGCGCCCGGCCCTGGTAGGCGGCGAGCAGCAGGTCGTCACCGGCCGGGTCCAGGGCCGCCCCCAGGGCCAGGCCGGCCAGGTCGAAGGCGGGCGGGCCGAGCCCGGCATATTCCCAGTCGATCAGCCAGAGGCTCCCGTCCGGGGCGGCGATGAAATTGCCCGGGGTCGGGTCGCCGTGGCACAGGCAGGGCGGGGCCGCTACCCCGGCGTCCGCCGCCAGGCACCGGGCCAGCGCCGCCCGGGCCCGCCGGGCGGGCAGGCTGGCCGCCGGCCCGGCCAGGGTGGCATACCGGTCGACAGCCGCCGCCAGGTCCAGCACGGGCAAGCCGGCCGCCGGACCTGGCGGCGGGAGGTCGTGGACCCGGCGCAGCAGGCCGGCGGCCCGGCGGAGGTTGGCGGGCTCCCGGAGATCGGCCGCCGACCAGGCGCGCCCCGGCAGCCACCCGGTGAGCAGGGTGCCGCGGGCGGGATCGGCGGCGAGGCAGTCGGGCCCCAGCCCGGCCGCGGCGACGGCCCGGAGCACCGCGGGCTCGGCCGCGCGATTCAGGCCCAGGCGCCGGGCGGCGGGCTCGTCCACCCGCAGGACCGCCTGCCGCCCGTCCGCCAGGACCCGCCAGGTGCGGCTCACCGGGGTGACGGCCAGGGACTCCTGGAGCACCCAGCCGGCGGGCAGGTCCCCCTTCACGGTCATGGCGCGATCATGGCGGGGTCATGCCGCGGCCGCGGGGTGCCGCGCCCAGGCGGCCAGCCAGCGGCGCCAGCCCTGCACCACCAGCACCAGGTAGAGGGCGAACAGGGCCGCTGTCGGGTACAGCCCGCGCTCCAGCGCGAGCCCCAGCGTCACGGCGTCGATCACGAACCAGTACAGCCAGTTCTCCAGGAGCTTGCGGGCCACCATCCAGGTGGTGAGGACCGCGCTCCAGGTGACGAAGGAATCCAGGTAGGGCGACTCGGCGGCCGTGTAGCGCTCCAGCAGCCCGCCGCTGGCGAGGGAGATCAGCACGATCGCCGCGAGGGCGGCACCGTGCCACCGCAGTGGCCGGCGCTGGATGGCGAGGGTCGCGTCTCCGTCCGTGCCCGGGCGCCAGGCCCACCACCCGTAGGCGCCCATGGCCACGTAGAAGAGCTGCAGCCAGGCCTGCATGTACAGCCCGGCGCCGTGGAACACGCCCCCGTAGAGCAGCGCGCTGGCGATGCCGGCGGGCCAGCACCAGCGGTTCTCCCGGATCGCGAGGACCAGGTACTCGATCGCGAGCACGACAGCGGCGGCTTCCATCGTAGGAGCGGCTTCAGCCGTGGAAAAAGGGGACAGATCTATTTTCCCGGCGGCCCGGGGCCGCCGGGAAAATAGATCTGTCCCCTTTTTCCCCTCCTACGGTGGGTGCCGCGCCGATGTCGAGATCCGCGTTCAGGAACTTGGCCACCAGGACCACCGGGTGCACCCGCTCCATGGCGCCCCGCGTGCAGCGGCCGACGGCGGCCATGACCGCGTCGAACTCGCCGCGCACCTGGGTGCTCATCTGGTTGGTGACGATCTCGAGGCCCGGCTCCCGCCGGAGCTCGACGATGAAGTCGGTGATGTGGCCCACGAAGTCGGGCGCCAGCGGGTACAGGCTCAGTTCGACGGTGATGCGCATGGACAGTGCTCCTTGGGTTGGCCTGTAGGAAAGAAAGGGGACGGATTTATTTTCCCGGCGCTCCCGGGGCGCCGGGAAAATAAATCCGTCCCCTTTCTTTCCTACAGGCGGTATTTCACGGTGAGGCCCGCGTGGCGGGGATCTCCCAGGCGGGTGTACAGGGCCGGCGTGAAGTCGGGCGGCTCGTTGCCGAAGTAGAAGCCCCTTACGGCGTACTGCTCGTCCAGCAGGTTCCGGCACCAGGCTTCCACGGACCAGGCGCCCCACTCCCGGCCGGCGCGCAGGTCGAGGACCTGGTACGCATCGGTCTCCGGATCCGGCGCGGCGCAGGCATCGACCTGGCAGTAGTCGATCGCAAAGCCGTCCCGCCCGGCGACATCGACGCGGGCGAACCAGCCACCGGCCGTGCGCCACTCCCCGTTCACGGCGAAGGTGTAGCGCGGCGCGTGGGCCTGCTCCCGGCCCTCCAGCTCGGGACGGCTGGTGAACCGCCCGATCTCCGTGTCGAGCAGGCCGAGCGCCGCGCCCAGCGTGAGGCGCCCGTCCAGCCCCGGGAGCGGCGGCCGCCACCGGCCCTCCAGCTCCAGGCCCCGGATGCTGCCCTCCTCCGCGTTCTCCGTGAAGAACAGGAAGGTGTTCGGGTCGCCCTCGACGAGTTGCTCCGGAATCTTCACCTGCTGGTCGTCCCGCTGCTGGAAGAACAGGCTGACGGACGTCCACCAGCCGCCATCGGTGCCGGCGGCGCGCGCGCCGACCTCGTAGTTCCACAGGGTTTCGGGCCCGAATTGCAGGCGATCATCCGCCGGAAAGGCCAGCACGCTCGGGTTGAAGCCGCCGGCCTTGTAGCCGCGGGCCGCCCGGGCCCACAGGGTGGTGTCGGCAGCGGTGTAGGCCGCGAGCCGGTGCGTCAGCGTGAGGTCGCCGCCCCACAGGCGATCGACCGGGTCCAGGTGGTTGCCGGCGCTGTCCCGGTAGTCCGCGTCCCGGACTTCCCGGCGCAGCCCGGCGGCGAGGCGCGTGCCGCCCGCCAGGTCCCAGCCGAGTTCGCCGTAGGCCGCGAGGCTGGTCGCCTCGTAGTGACTGGCGGCGGGGGCGTCCGACGTGTCGTAGAAGAAGTCGACGCCGCAGGTGCTGGCCGGGCAGCGGGCCGTGTCCCGCTGTTCGACATCCTCCCGGAGGTCGAGGACGTAGAGCCCAGCCACCCAGTCCGCCCCCAGGAGTTCGCTGCCGGGCCGGGAGACCGCGCGGAATTCCTGGGTCAGGGTGTCCCGGTCCCGGTCGATGCGCGTGGTGAAGTCGTAGGTGTCGGGTGCCCAGTAGGCGTCGTTGCCCCAGTCGGCGTCGAAGGCGTAGACGCTGCGGGAGCTGGCGAGCGTGCTGATGCTGGTCAGGTCCGCCACCGCACCCAGCCCGACCGTGGCGCGCAGCGCCGCCGCATCGGTCCGCTGGGAATCCTCCCCCGGCTTGTCCGAGTAGGTGGTGTAGCCGTTGTCGATGGCAAAATCGTCGTAGCCGTCATCCAGGTTCACGTGCATCGCCGTCAGCTGCACCGTGGTGCCTGCCGCCGGCTGCCAGCGCAGCTTCGCGCGGGCCGTGAACTCGTCCTGGCCGGACGTGTCGTCGCGCCCGAGGAAGGCGTTGTGGCGAAAGCCGTCGGCCTGGTACTGCTGGACGGCGAGCCGCCAGGTGAGCGCTTCACCGAAGTCCGCGACGGGCCCGCTGGCCACGCCGCCGAGCGCCCAGGTGCCGTCGTCACCGCCGGTGACGCTGAACTCGGCTTCCGGCACGGCGGTCGGCTGGGCCGTCTCCACGTACACGAGCCCGGCCAGGGCATTGGCGCCGTAGCGGGTGCCCTGGGGCCCGCGCAGCACCTCGATCTGTCCCACGTCGAAGCTCGTGGCCACGCCGCCGATGCCGGAGAGGTCGATGTCGTCCACGAGGAAGCCCACCGACGGGTTCGGCGCCCCCTGGTACTGCTCGAGCTCGCCGGTGCCGCGGACCTGGAAGTACCGCGCCCGGGACCCCTCCCCGCTCCAGTTCAGGTTCGGCACCTGCGGGATGAGCTCCTCGAAGTGCTGCACCGAACCCGTCGCGATGCTGTCGGCGCCGAGCACCGTGAGGCTGGCCGGCACCGCGGCCACGTCGGCCTCCCGGAACTGGGAAGCCACCACGACGATCTCCTGTACGGGCTCGGCCCGGGCGACGGGCCAGGCCAGCAGCAGGAGCGCCCGCAGGAGCGCCTTGAGGCGCGACCCCCACCGGCGAGAATCGAGTCCGCGAGTCTCGAGCCGGTGGGGGTCGCGCCTCAAGGCGCTCCTGCGGGCAAACACAGCAGGCATCACGCGGATCTCCGGTACGGACGATCCGGCAGGGCAATGGCGAGGGAGGCCGACAGACGTGCGTCTTGTCCCTACGCCGGTACTAGCCGGATCAGGTTCAGAGGGTTCCCTTGCGGATCTCAGGCCGGGCGCGTCGCGCCGGGGCCACCCCTAAGACAGGCGGCAAGCATAGCACCGCGATTTCCCCCGTAGGAGCGCCGACCGGCGCGACCCCTTACAATGCAGCCCCCCGAAACAGCCCAGCGGAACCCGACCATGAGCACCTTCGACTACCAGGCCATCGACGCCGTCGTGAACATCTGGACCGACGAAGCGCTGGCCCAGCGCCCCGCCTGGGGCACCGACTTCTTCTCCGGCAAGATGAATGCCGACAAGGGCCTGGTGTCGAAGGGCATCAGCCTCCCGCAGATGATCGAGCAGCTGGATGCCGCCGGCATCGAGCGGGCCTTCCTGATCGCCGCCCGGTCCGGCCGCCCCGGCCTGCCCGGCTGCTACCACATGCCCTACGAGATCGTCGCGAAGGCGGTGGCGCAGTACCCGAAGCGCTTCCACGGCCTGGCGGGCATCGACCCCTACACGGGGATGAAGGGCGTGCGGGAGCTGGAACACGCCGTGAAGAACCTGGGCTTCATCGGCGCCCACTTCTACCCGCACTGGTTCGAGCTGGCGCCGGACCACGCCAAGAACTACCCCTTCTATACCAAGTGCTGCGAGCTCGGCATCCCGATCCAGATGCAGGTGGGGCAGTCGATGATCTACGCGCCGGACTTCCCCTGCCGCAGCGTCGGCCGCCCGATCACCCTGGACGCCGTGGCCTGCGACTTCCCCGAGCTGAAGCTGCTCGGCATCCACGTGGGCATCCCCTGGCACGACGAGATGATCGCCATGGCCTGGAAGCACGCCAACGTCTTCATCGGCTGCGACGCCCACCGGCCCAAGTACTGGCCCGAGAGCTTCCGGCGCTACATCAACAGCCAGGGCCAGGACAAGGTCTTCTTCGGCACCGACTTCCCCGTGCTGCCCTTCAAGCGGACGGTCGAGGACATCGACGCACTGGGCTTCAAGCCCGAGGTGCGGCGCAAGCTGATGCGGGACAACGTGCTGAAGATCTACGGGCTGTCGTAGGAGCACCCGTAGGAGGGCCTTCAGGCGCGACCGGGAAATCTGGGTCGCGCCTGAAGGCGCCCCTACGTCGCGGCTTTGGACGCGAGCAGCGCGTCGATCGCGGCCTGGTCCAGCCCCGCCTCCCGCAGCACCTCCGCCGTGTGCTCGCCCAGCCGCGGCGGCAGGCGCCGCACGTCAGCCGGCGTCTTCGAGAAGGTCACGGGAAAGCGCGTCATGCGCAGGCGGCCCTCGGTGGGATGGTCCACGTCCTGCCAGAAGCCCACGGCGTTCAGGTGCGGGTCGTCCTTGAGGCCGGCCAGGGTGTTCACCATGTTGGTCGGCACGCTGGTGCCGCCGAAGAGCGCGAGCCACTCCCCGGTGGTCCGGGTGAGCATGATCCGCGCCGTTTCCTGGTAGGTGTCGTCGATGTGGGTGACGCGGTCCGATAGCGTCTTGAAGCGCGGGTCGGCCAGGAGGTGCTCGTTGCCAGAAACCTTGCAGAAGGTTTCCCAGTGGGCGTCCAGGTACGGCAGGATCGCGATGTAGCCGTCCTTCGTCTTGTAGGGCTTGCGGTGGTGGCTCATCAGCCGGGTATAGCCGGGGCCGCCGATCGGCGGCTCGAAGGTCATGCCCCAGAGGTGCTCCGCCATGGTGTAGTACACCATGGTCTCGAACATGGGCACCTCGATCTCCTGCCCCTCGCCCGTGCGCTCCCGGCTGTAGAGCGCCGCGCTGACCGCCGACACCACCTGCATGGCGGTGGTCTTGTCGCAGACGACGGTGGGCAGGTAGCGCGGCTCGCCCAGCACCATCTCGTTGAGCATGGCGATGCCGCTGACCGCCTGGATGGAGTCATCCAGCGCGCCGCGCTCGCCGTAGGGACCGTCCTTGCCGTAACCGTAGGTGCCGCAGTAGATGATCTTCGGATTGGCCGCCTTCAGTGCCGGGTAGTCCAGGCCCAGCTTGGTCATCACCTGGGGCCGATTGTTGTGGATCACCACGTCGGCGCCCTTCGCCAGCTGCAGCACCACCGCCCTGGCGGCCGGCTGCTTCAGGTCGAGGACGATGCTGCGCTTGTTGCGGTTGCAGGTCAGGTACAGCGCCGCCATGCCCGGATTACGGTAAGCGCCCAGCGTGCGATTGCTGTCGCCCCGGGGCGGCTCGATCTTGATGACCTCCGCGCCCATGTCCGCCAGCATCTGGCAGGCCCAGGGGCCGAGCACCACGCTCGTGAGTTCGAGGATCTTTACGCCAGAAAGGGGGCCAGACATCGATTCTTCTCGGTGTAGGAGCGCCGACCGGCGCGACGGGATTTCCCTCTGTCGCTGAGACGCTGCTGACGGCCCACTTGATCGAAACTGGGCCCGTCGCGCCGGTCGGCGCTCCTACATCTCAATAAACAACGCGGGTCTTGCGCTTGGGTTTCTTCGGCAGCTCGTCGGGCGTGATCTGGCGCAGCTGGTCGTAGGTCACGCTGTAGCCCCGGGTCTGGATGCGCTCCAGGAACTCGGCGTAGCGGCGCTCGCGCAGGGGCGCCATGTCCACGTTGATGGCCTGGGAAATGCGCCTGTAGCGGGCATTCTGCTCGCTGACTTCGCGCTTGAGCCACGCCCTGGCAGCCGGCGTGCGGCGATGTTCGATCAGTTTCATGGACTAAGGTTACGAGGCCTTGTTGAGTTTTTCCAGTGTCGCGCGGGCCTCGGCGAGGCCGGGATAGTCCCCCTCGACCTTCTCGACCGCCTGGCGCAGTTCCTGCTTCGCGCCAACCGGGTTGCCGGCGCCCAGGTAGGCCATGCCCAGGTGGTAGCGGAAGATGGGGAACTGGCCGGCCTTGGCCACCACCCGCTCCAGGACGCTGACGGCCTCGGTGTACTGGCCGGCCCGGTAATGGGCCCAGCCCAGCGTATCGAGCATGGCGGGATTCTCCGTCTTGGCGAGACCCTTGGCGAGTTCCAGCGCGCGCGCGTGGCTCGCCTTGTCGGTACGGCGGTCCAGCAGCAGGGCCGCCAGGTTGTTGATGCCCGGCTCGTAGGCCGGCGCGGCCTTCACCACGGCCTCGTACACCTGCAGGGCGTCATCGAAGCGCCCGGCCTGCTCGTACTCCGTGGCCATGAGCATGCTGAGTTCCACGTTCCCCGGGTTCGCCTTCAGCGCCCGCTGGTACACGGCGATGCGCGCGTCCCGGTCTTTGGTGGCGCCCGCGAGGGATGCCCAGGCGACGACCGAATCCGGCTTGGTCTTGACGACGTCCTCCAGGTACTGGGAGGCCTTGGCCTGGTCGCCCGAACTGCCGTAGATGCCGCCCAGCAGGTACTTGGCGAACAGCTGGTTCTGGTCGTTGTTCAGCTGCTGGTTGAGCACGCCGATGGCCTCGTTCTGCTTGCCCGCGGCCATCAGCGACCGCACCAGCCCCTCGAGCGGCAGCGGATCGCCGGCGCGGGCGTCCACGGACTTCTGGAAGGCCTGGGCGGCGCCGGTGTAGTCCTTCTGCTGGGCCAGCACGCGGCCCAGCGAGAAGTCGCCCACACCGGTCTGGTTGGTGAGGGCCTGCATGCGCCGGGCCTCCGTCTCGGCCTTCTCCTCCTGCCCCTGGGCCATCAGGACTTCCACCAGCCGGCCGGAGGCCACCAGGTCGTCGGGCTGCTTCTCGAGCCGCTTGCGGAGCAGTGCCTCGGCCTCCCCGTATTCCTTGTTGCCCACGTAGAGCACGGCGAGCTGCTGCAGGCCGTCCGGGGAATCCGGCGCCACTTCCAGCAGCCGGCGGTAGGTGTCCTTCGCGAGCGCGACCTCGTTCTGGCGGACGTACGCCTGGGCAAGCAGCAGCAACGCCCGGTCGTTGTTGGGCTCCTTGCGCAGGACCAGGCGGAGGTCGGCGACGGCGTCATCGAACTTGCCGTCGTTGAAGCGCAGTCCGGAGCGCAGCAGGAGCGCGCCCGGATCGTCGGGTGCGTCCACGAGGATCTTGTCGACCATGGCGCGCCCGTCATCCATCTTGCCGGCGCGGATATCGAGCGCGGCGACACGATTGCGGGCGATGAGCCCCTCGACGCTCTTCGGCGAGCGTTCGGCGAGCGCCGCATACGCCTTGCGGGCATCCACCGGCCGGTCGGTGGACTCGTACAACTCGCCGAGGGCGACCCGCAGCTTGCCGGCGTCCGGGTTCTGCTCGATGAAGGTCTTCAGCGCCGCCTCAGCCTTGTCCACATCCCGCTGGCTGGCCAGGAACTGCACGTAGCCAAGCTGCTTGTCGGCGTTCTTGGGGTCGAGTTCGGTGACCTTCCTGAGCAGCGAGTCGGCCTCGGCCATCCGCCCCTGGCTCGCGTAGAACTGGGCGAGCTGGAACTGGTAGCCCTGCTCTTCCGGGAAGTCCTCGGACAGCTCCCGCAGGCCGGTCTCCACCTGGTCCAGGCGTTTGCCCTGGGAGAACATGATCACCCGGAGTTCGCGGAGCTGGCGGGTCTTGTCCGCAGGCAGGCGCTCGATGGCGGCGTCCAGGGTAGCGATGCCCGTGTCGAGATTCTCGATGGCGTTGGACGCCGCCTTCAGGAGAATGGCGTCGACGTTGTCGGGGTCGAGCTTGAGCGCGGTGTCGATCTCGGCGATGCCACCTTCCCGGTCACCCTGCTGGATGAGCACGCGGGCCTGGAGCAGGTGGATCCGGGCGTCGTTGGGCGCCAGCTTCATGAGCTCGGTGGACTGCTTGGCGGCCTCGTCCCATGACTGGCCGAGGAAATACAGCGTGCCGAGCTTCAGGCGCGCCTCCACGTTGTTGGGATCCTCGTCCACGACGACCATCAGATGACCGAACATCTGCTGGTACTCCTGCTGCTGCTCGGCGATCTCGGCGAGCAGGTACCGGGCCTGGGCGTTCTTGGGCTCCACCTGGGCGGCGTTCTGCGCCTCGAGGCGGGCCTTCACGTAGTCGCCGGCGTCGTAGAACTCCTGGGCCTTGGCGATGTAATCCGCGGCCCGCTTCTCCGGGGAGCCGCAGGCCACCAGCAGCAGCGTGGCCGCAAGGACGAGAAATGGAGTTCTGGCGTGCATGTCGATGTTCCTATGGGTCTCGTTGCTCATTGTAGGGGCAAATGGGGACAGATTTAATTACTGGGCTCCCGATACAGCCACGCCCTTCTTCAGTGTCGCCCAGTAATTAAATCTGTCCCCATTTCTCCTACAAATGTCTCTTCAGACTGGCCACGCAACGCGCGGCCGTCTGGCCATCCCAGCGGTCCGGTCGCCGGCCGTGGGGCCACTCGCCCCGCAGCGCCCTGCCCGCCTCGGCCACCAGGTCGGCCGGCTTGACGAGGCGGTTCGTGCCCTCGGTCACCGTGATGGGCCGCTCGGTGTTCGGCCGGACGGTCAGGCAGGGAATGTCCAGGTAGGTGGTTTCCTCCTGGATGCCGCCCGAATCGGTGATGCACAGGGCGGCGTTGCTGACCAGGTTCATGAACTGCACGTAGCCCACGGGCTCGCACAGGCGGACGCCCGGGGCCGCCTCCAGTGTTGAGAGTAGGCCGAACTCCCGCAGGTTCTTCCGGGTGCGCGGGTGGACGGGAAACACGAGGGGCACGTCCCGGGCGACCCGTACCAGGGCCTCGACCAGCACGCCGAGGGTGGCGGGGTCGTCCACGTTGGAGGGCCGGTGGAGGGTCACGACGCCGTAGCGCCGCGGTTCCAGGCCGAGCGTCCGGAAGGTGCCGTCCGCCTCGATGTGCTGCCGCTGCAGTTCGTAGGAATCGAGCATGATGTTGCCGACCCGCTCGATGCGCGCCGGGGGAATGCCTTCATTGCGCAGGTTCTCGTCCCCGTCCGGCGATGGCGTCCACAGCAGGTCCGCGAGCACGTCGGTCACGAGCCGGTTGATCTCCTCGGGCATCGTCCGGTCGAAGCTGCGCAGGCCGGCCTCCAGGTGCACCGTGCGCAGGCCCAGCTTGGCGCAGACCAGGGCCACCGCCGCGGTCGAGTTGACGTCGCCGACGACGATCGTGAATGCCGGGCGCTCCGCCGTCGCGACGGGTTCGTAGGCCATCATCACGCGAGCCACCTGCTCCGCATGGCTGCCGCTGCCCACACCGAGGTGATGGTGCGGCTCCGGGAGGCCCAGGTCGCGGAAGAAGGCGTCGGACATGTTGGCGTCGTAGTGCTGGCCCGTGTGCACGAGCCGGGCGTCGAAGGTGCCGTCCGCGACCAGGGCGTGCCACAGCGGGGCCACCTTCATGAAGTTGGGTCGCGCCGCCGCGATGATGTGCAGGACCGGTCGTGGCATCAGCGGCTGGCCGAACTGGCGGCGGCCAGGCCCGGCGCGCCACCGGCACGCGGTCTCGCGGCCTCGCCGGGCAGGTAGTAGGCCAGCTTGGGATCGATGTCGCGCACGAAGGCTTCCAGGCGCGCGTCTCCGGCCTGCATGTCCGTGGTGTCCGTGATCGGCGTGGTGATGCGAACGAGGGCGCCGTCGGTGCGATTCAGCGTCAGGCCGTCCTGGAAGATGTACCACTTCACCAGGTACTCGCTGGTGAGGTTGCGGCCACGCTGGGCGAACCAGTAGTAGACCAGCTGGCGCTGCTCGCCCAGCCCGATCTCGACCCGGTTCACCCGCAACGGGCCACCGTCCGGGCCAACCCCCTCGATCGTGTGCTCCGTGAGGCTGGTGATCTGCCAGCCGCCGCCCGGCAGGCAGGCCTTCGGGGAATGCACGGCGGCGCCCTGGGTCTGGGAGTCGTAATAGGCGATCCATAGCCCCACCGGCGCCGGATCCGTGGGGCGGCTGAACTGGGCCATCAGGTAGTCGGAAACCTGGAGCACGTCCAGGTAGACCTTTTCCAGGGGCTCCTCCCGGCCGGACCAGTCGCCGATCTTCAGCGGCAGGCTCGCGAGGTTCGCGCGCTCGGGATAGACCGGTGCCTGGCGCGGGACGGTGAGGGACGCGATGGTGACCACGACGAGCAGCCCCGTGGCCGCCAGCACCGGCCTGGTCGGCCTGGCATTCCGCACCAGCAGGCCGAGATCCGCAACGTCCGGGATGTCGAGGCCGAAGATCTCGAGGAACCGGCGCTTCTCCATGCGGGCAAAGATCCACACGATGATGAAGAGGACGCCGACGCAGGCCATGAAGACCACCCAGCCCTCGAAGTCGTGGATGAAGCCCTCCGCCTGCTCGATGCCGAAGTAGTTCACCAGGATGCCGATGATGCCGATCCTGACGCTGTTCATCAGGATCGTGAGCGGCACGGTGGCCACGAACAGTATGGTCCGCTGCCACCACCGGCCGCGGAAGAGCACGGCGCAGAGGAAGCCGAAGCTCATGAGGGGGAACAGGTAGCGCATGCCGCTACAGGCCTCGGCCACCTGCAGCTGGTAGGTGCCGAGGTCGATGACGTTGCCCTCGAGGAACACGGTGAGGCCGGCGAGGCGGATGACGGCGACGCCGATCTCCGAGGAGAGCAGCATCAGGCCCGTCGTCAGCCGGGTCTCGATGAAATTGGGCAGGGGAATCATGAACGCCAGGTACAGGAGGGGCACCCAGAGCAGCCGCATGCCGCGGTACCCCGTGGCGGCGAGCGCCAGGCCCCAGATGACGAGGATCATGGCGTACTCGGAGATGGTGACCACGGCACTCATCTCGCCGAGGATGTTCACGACGAGGGCCAGGGCAACCAACCCAAAACCCAGCCAGGCACCGCGGCGCGCCAGCTGGTCGCCCGGGTCGGCGAGGGCCCGGGCCCGGAGCCACACCAGGTAGAAGGCCACGGGCGGAATCATGTAGCCGTGGTTGTACTCGGGGGTTTCCCACGCCTTCAGCATCCACTCGATGCCGAAGGAGAAGAGCAGCGCGATGGTCACGCCGGCGACCGCAATGATCGCCAGGATCATCGGCAGGTTGCCCTGTACCGTTCCCGCCCGGGGCCCCGGCTCGACCGGTGGACTGCTACTCATGCCTGAGACTCATGACTGAATACCTGGGGTACGGATCCATGCGGGGAGCGGCTGCGGGCTTGCTGATTGAGTCACCGGCTTCATTCGGGATGGCTTTACGGGTTGTTATGTCGCAGGGGGCGGGCACGCGGGACACCGGTCTCCGCGTCTGCACGCCGGGGCAGTGATGGCCGAAAGTCTGACAGCTATGACGGGACCGGCGAAGAGAACGCTCCACAGAATTCGATTACCGATTGTTCACATCTTGCGACGCACAATAATCCCGGTAGGATGGGCGTCTTTCGCCACCCCTGGACGAACCCATGAACCTGCACGGCAAGACCATCGTCATCACCGGCGCTGCCCGCGGCCTCGGCGCCGCCATGGCGAAGCGCCTGGCAACCCACCGGCCCGTCCTGGCGCTCGTGGACCTCAGGGCCGATGACCTCAAGGCCGCGGCGGCCGCCTGCGAAGCGCTCGGCGCCACGGTGCACTGCTTCGGCGCCAACGTCGCGAAGGAAGCCGACGTTATCGCCCTCTTCGACCAGGTCGTGGCGAAGTGCGGCGCGGTCCACGCCCTCGTGAACAACGCGGGGATCACCCGGGACGCGCTGCTCATCAAGTACAAGGATGGCAAGGTCGAGTCGAAGATGACCCTCGACCAGTGGCAGGCGGTGCTGGACGTGAACCTCACGGGCGTGTTCCTCTGCGGCCGGGAGGCCGCGGAGCGGATGATCACGGGCAAGGTGCCCGGCGTGATCATCAACATCTCCAGCATCAGCCGCGCCGGCAACGCGGGCCAGACCAACTACTCGGCCGCCAAGGCCGGCGTCGCGGCCATGGCCGTGACCTGGGCGAAGGAGCTCGCCCGCTACGGCATCCGCGCCGCGTCCATCGCGCCCGGCTTCATCAACACCGAGATGGTGGCCGGCATGAAGCCGGAGGCCCGCGAGAAGCTGACCTCGGGCATCCCGCTGAAGCGCATGGGCGAGCCCGACGAGATCGCGCAGACGGTGGAATTCATCCTGCAGAACGACTACGTGTCCGGCCGCTGCTTCGAGATCGACGGCGCGCTGCGGCTGTAAAAAAGGGGACAGATTTATTTTCCCGAAACGGGGTCAGTTCTCTCTTGCGGAAGGGGAAATCCCCTTCCGCAAGAGAGAACTGACCCCGTTTCGGAAAAATAAATCTGTCCCCTTTTTTACCAGCCGCCGCTGAACTTGCCGGTGTCGTAGGGGTTGAAGGACTCGCCGTCTTCCTTCGCGCGCTTGTCGATCAGGTGGGCCCGCTTCAGCTCCCGCTCCCCGTCGGGCTCCGTGTGAAGCTCCCAGGTGTAGGTGTCGTAGGGGTTGGCGCCATAGCCCGCGGTGGGCTCGGCCTTCACCCTGGGCGCCGGTTTCGCCGCCGCCTGCCGCGGCATCACGGGCGCCGCCCGCGCGGGCTCATCGGCGTCTTTCCTGAAGAATCGCAGCCAGCTCACGATGGGCTCCGGCACATGGTTGTCCTGACCGTAACCTAGTCCCCGGCCGCCGGCCGCAGCGTGATGCAGCTCGCAGATTGACGGCACGCGTTCCGGGCCATGCCCCCCGGTGCGACGGGCGGTCAGGCCGGCGGGCTGGACGGCGCCGCGGCGGCCGGATCCGGCCCGGCGTCCCCGTCCCGGAGCCGCACGTCCATGCGCGGGAAGGGAATCTGGATGCCGGCCGCCCGCAGTGCGGCGAGCACGCGGATACGCGCCTCGCTCTCCACATCCAGCCGGTCGTTCACGTCGTGGGTCCAGAGCAGGAGGCTGAAGTCCAGGGAGCTCGCGCCAAAGCCCCGGAAGGCCGTGACCGGCGCCGGGCTGGGCGCGAGTCGCGGCATGTCCCTGACGGCTTCCAGCAGGATCTCCCGCACGCGCACGGGATCGCTGTCGTAGTCCACGCCCACGGTCACGTCGATGCGCCGCGCGCGGTCACTGAGGGTCCAGTTGGTGAGCTCCCCGGAAATCAGGTTGGCGTTGGGGACGATGACCTCGGCCCCGTCGAAGGTCCGGATGCGGGTGGCGCGCAGGCCGATCATGTCCACCCTGCCGGTGGTCTGGCCGAGGGTGATCTGGTCCCCTTCCCGTACCGGCCGCTCGAAGGCCAGGATGAGCCCGGATACGAAGTTGTTGACGATGTTCTGCAGGCCGAAGCCGATGCCGACGCCGAGGGCACTGACGACCAGCGTGAGCCGCGACAGCTCGACCCCGGACGCGGCGAGCGCGAACATGATCCCCACGATGACCAGCAAGTAGTAGATCAGGCGGGACGCGGCCGAGGCCGCCCCCATGGCGAGCGGCATGCGGGCCAACACGTCCTCGTCGAGGACGAAGCGCACGAAGCGCGCCACGGCGAGCGCAAGGGCAATGCCGATGAGGAACCACAGCACGTCGCCCAGCGACAGGTCGAGATTGCCCGCCTTGACGGGCGTTCCCAGCGCCTGCCCGACGCCGTTCCAGACCGGCTCCAGCACGGGGAGGATGGTCGGGAGTACGTTCACGAGTGCAATCACCAGCGCCACGCGGATCGCGCGCCGCCCCCAGGTGCACACCGCCTCCGGCCAGTTCCTGACGGCGCGGAACCAGCGGGCCCCCGGCCCCTCGACCCAGGCATCGAGGACCGAGCGCAGGATGATGTCCGCCGCCAGCAACGTGCAGAGCGCGAGGGTGACGAAGACGATGCCGCCGATCGCCTGGGCGCTCAGGGCGCGGGCGCCGGCGACCTCCGCGATGAGGCCGATCGCCACGGCGAACGGCGCGGCGACCGCCACGCCGTGGATCGCCCGCCGGAACAGTGCCCGGCCGCCCGGCTCACCCGCGGACCGGCGGGCCAGGTCGCGGAAGACCAGCAGGGCCAGCAATCCCAGGACTGCCGTAACGACCCGCCCGTACCAGTCGTCACCGAGCGCGATCACCTGGACCTGGAAGGCGGCTGCCAGCATCAGCAGGCCCTTCACGGGCCGAGCCTCGTCCGGGGTCACGAGGACCGGCAGGATCCGCCAGAGCAACACGACCGCGAGGAAACCCCGCGCGATGGTCAGGCCCAGTGGCATGTCAGCAAGGAATAGTCCCGGGCCAATGAGCACCCAGACGAGCAACGTGACCGTCACCGGGTAGTGCGTCAGCAGTTCGTCTCCTGCCGTTTCGCCCTTTGCGACGATGGAGCGGCGCAAAGGCAGGACGGCGGCGAGCAGTACCCCCAGGACCAGGACGAAGGCGGTGAGCTGTGCCGGCCGGGTCTCAAGGTAGTCGCGCACGCCCCCGGCCAGCGTCGTGAAGTTCCGCCGCGCCACCTGGAGCGGCGCGCCGAAAGTGTCCGGCAGTTTCCACAGCGGCGGCGCCGTGATCGCCAGCGGCCTCTCCTGGCGCTGGAGCCGCGCCGCGTCCAGCTGCTCCCGCAGGTCACGCACCGCCGTCTGCAGTTCCCCGACCTGCACGTCGGCGCCGACGATGACGTCGAGACGCTTGACCAGCGGCTTCCGGGCGGCGTCGAGGTCATCGGCGAGGGCCGTCAGCCGGGAACGCAGGGCGGGGGCCAGCACCTCGGCCTCGCCGCCCCCGGCATCCGCTCCGGGCGCGCTGGCCGCATCCCGCAGGAACGCGGCATCCGAGCGCAGCTGCTCGCGCCACGGGTCGAGGACATCCACCTCCACCTTCAGTCGCTGGCGCCACTTGTCGAAGATGCGGTCCAGGTTCCGGAGCTTCTGGAGGGTTGCCATCACCTCCACCAACTCGGCCCGGGTAGGATCCGTGGCCTCCACATTGCCGAGCACCGACCGGGCCTCCTGCGCCTTGCCTGGCAAGGCCACGGCGATGCCCGCCAGGTCCGGCGCGGGCTTCCGCAGGTACTCGTTGATCTCGGCGAGCCGGCGGCTGACCTGATCCAGTCGCTGCACCAGTTCCGCCGCACCGGCGGCCCGGGGTTCGGCGGCCGGGGCAGCAGCCCCCCCGGCCGTGGCGGCGTCAGCGGCCGGCGGCGAATCCTGGGCAAGGCCGGGGCCAGCCACCAGGAGCAGGCACAGGGCCAGGCGGGTGGCGGGGCTGGCGGTGCGCGCCCGTTTAAACAGAATCGGCATGGGTTTGGTGCAACAACGCCGGATCGAACTGCGGATGGGCAAGGGGCGGGAGTTGGTGGAGCCGGGGAGGATCGAACTCCCGGCCTCCGCATTGCGAACGCGGCGCTCTCCCAGCTGAGCTACGGCCCCACTCAAGAGCCATAGTTTAGCCGAAAGATTCCCCCGCGGATAAGCCGGCACGGGATCGACTTCCTCAGGCCACCAGCACGCACCGGCCCTGGTCCAGCACCACCGCATCCCGTGCCGGGGCCCTCAGCCGGCAGGAGACGACGTTCGCGTCCTGCCAGAGCTCGGCCACCAGGGTCTCGCCGGGGCTGGCGGTGCCCGCGAGGCCGATCGAGAGGGAGCGGATCAGCGTGTGGTCGTAGTCGCAGATCTCGCCCAGGATGGCCAGGCAGGCGATGCCCTGCAGGCAGAGGCCATCGAGTACCGGCGACGGCGGGGCGGGCCGGCGGGACGAGCCCCGCTCCAGCGACAGCCCGAACAGCAATGCCTGGTCGGGGCGCGTCGGGCAGGTGTGGGTCATGTCGGGGCGCCTCGCGGGCAGTGCGTGGGTCGCGGCGCTGCCGCCACCGGCTGTCCCCTGGCCCGTTCCCCGGGGACCACCGAAGCCGCCGTCACCGCGGGCCAGCCAGGTGCGGCGGACGGTGAACACCGGCTGCCCGTCCCGCTCGCGGCGGGCCCGGGCCTCCACGGTCAGGAGCGCGCCGCCGCTCGAACCCGCGTCGAAGACCGACACGACGTCGCTGTCCATGAGCAACGCACCAGCGTCGTCGATGGGACGGTCCAGGCTGACGGTCTCGTCACGCAGGACGACCTGCGCGGCGTTCCAGCCGCAGTCGTCCAGCAGCTGGTTGCCAACCAGGACGCTGGCGAAACTGGGCAGGGTCTTCAGGCCCGCCGGGTCGGCCAGGTAAGGCAACTCGTGCCGGGCGGCCGGATCCCGGCCAAGGCCGACGCCCAGGGCGTACAGGAGAGTGTCGCGATCGCTGTACTGGACCCGCTCGCCCCGCGTGCGGAGCGACCTCAGGTGCTCGTAGTCGATCGGCATCCTTACTCTTCGGGGGCCACCGTGAGGACGATGCCATCGAGGGCGTCCGAGACCTTCACCTGGCAGGCCAGGCGGGACTCGCCGGCGCGGAAATTCTCGGTGCTCTCCAGCAGCTCCAGCTCGTCGCTGTGGACGGCGGGCAGCTTCCTGAACCACTCGGGAGCGATGAAAACGTGGCAGGTCGCGCAGGAGCACATGCCGCCGCACAGGGCCTCGATGCCCTGGTCCAGCTCGCGGAGGGGCTCCATCAGCGTGAGGCCGTTGTCTGCCTTGAGGGTGTGGGCGTTGCCGCCCCGGTCGGTTACGTGAATCGTGGGCATGTCGTCTGGCTACCGTGGTCGAAAAAAGGCGCGGGAATATAGCACGGGGTCAGGCCCGGCCGACGTTCACATCGTAGGGCGTCTGGTAGTAGGTGCTGTCCTCGGCCCAGCGCTTCGCCTCCTCCATGAGCTTCCGCATCCGGAGGTCCGCGGTGCTGACCTCGGCGCAGTTCTCGCAGCGGGGGTCGTCGCAGGGCTGGCGGGAGTACAGCCAGAACTGGATGGCGCCGGCCAGCAGGCCGTCGGCGACGTCCCAGGAGTCGGCGTCGTCGTCGGCCTCCAGGAGCCGGTTGCCGAGCTCGATCACCTGCTCGGCGGCCTCATCAAGCACGGTCTTGTCGTCTTCCATGGGCATTGCTCCGGCGGGCGCTGATGGACCGCCATGCTATCAGAGGCGAAACACGAGGCCCGCCAGGACTTCCCACTGCCAGACGACGCTGCCGCTGACCGCGATCAGGCAGCCGCTCGCCGCGCCGCCAGCCCGGCAGAACACGGCCTCGTCGCTGTCCACCACCGAGCCAAACACCCGGCCCTCCAGCCGCAGGCCAACCCGGGACGTGGGCGCGATCTTGTACCCGCCGCCGATGCCAAACGCAAAGAAGGTCTCGGCGTCGAAACTGCTGTCGTCGGGCTCGAAGCGGGAGGCGCCGAGCGTGGCCACGATGTAGGGCCCAGCCCGTTCGCCCTCGAACCAGTAGGTGCCGCCCGCCTGCAGGTAGGTGATGTCCAGCTTCGCCGGCGGGGTCACGGCGGGATCGAAGAGCCCGTCCGTCCCGAGCGACGTGGACTGCCGGCCGAGGTAGATCTCCCACTCGGTGTTGTCCACGGACGGCCAGTTGACGATCAGACCGTAGCTGGAGGCGTCATCGATGTCGATGTCGGCGCCGGTGGTGTTGCCCTCCTCCGACGATTCGAACTGCCCACCGAGCCGGTAGCCCGCGAAGGGCGTGATCTCGACGCCGTACTTAACCTCGGCCTGGCTCAGCGCGGGCAGCAGGATGAGAACCGGTAGGAGCGCCTTCAGAAAAGGGGACAGATTTATTTTTCCGGCGAGGCTTTGCCTCGCCGGAAAAATAAATCTGTCCCCTTTTCTGCAGGCGCTCCTACCCGTGTTCATGCCGCCTCCGTAGCGACGAAGTCGGGGATGGTCACCGTGCAGAGCGTGCCGTGGCCCAGCTCGCTCTCGATGACGAGGGAGCCGCGGTGTGCCTCGGCGATGCGCTTCGCCAGGTACAGGCCCAGCCCGAGCCCGCCGGTGCTGCGGCTGCGGGCCGGATCGGCCCGGTAGAACGGCTCGGTGACCCGCGGCAGGTGCTCCCGGGGAATGCCGGGGCCGTGATCCCGCACCCGGAGGACCACCATGCCGGGCTTGGCCGTGAGTTCCACCTCCACTGGCGGGCCGTCCGGCGGCGTGTAGCGCAGTGCGTTCTCGATGAGGTTCTTGGCGACGAGGCGCACGCGCACCTCGTCCACGTCCCGCACCACGGGCTGGGCCGGCAGGTGCAGGTTGATCCTGTCGAACCGCTCGTGGAACTCGGCGTGGATCAGCGCTTGCAGCATGGAGCCCAGCTCGACGCTCGAGCGCCGCAGCGTGGTGTGGCCGGCGTTCATGCGCTCGCTCTCCAGCAGGTCGGCGATCAGCTTCTCCATCTCGCGCACGTCGCCCAGGAGATCGTGCTTCACCTGGCCATCCTCGAGGAACTCCAGGGCCACCTTGGCGCGGGTCAGCGGCGAGCGGAGCTCGTGGCTGATGGCGAGCAGCAGCTGCTGCTTGGCCTCGAGCATGTCCTTGACGTCGTCGGCCATGTGGTTGATGTCGTTGGCCAGGTCGCCCAGGTCGTCCCGGCGCGTGGCCCGGATCCGGTAATCCAGGTCGCCCTGCCCGATGCGGGCCGTGCCCTTCTGGATCCACTTGATCGGCTTCACCAGCCAGCGCACGGCGAAGTAGCAGCCGACCAGCACGATGATGGAGATGAGGGCAATGGCCGGCTGGGTGTAATCCGGGCGCGGCGTCTCCGCCATCCGCGGGGACGCAATGATGATCTTGTAACCGTCGCGCACCAGTTCCACGAAGGCGTGGCGCCGGTACTCGCCGAAGCGCACGAGCTTGAGGTTCTTCGCCCAGCTCTCGAGATTCTTCTGGCTCTTCTCGTCGAGGCCAAGGAAGTCGATGGGGATCGGGCCGAAGGGAATCTGCTCGATCTGCGGGAAGTTGGGATCGGATGCCCAGTCCACGCCGGGCCCGCTGAGCCGGATGTCCACCGGCACCCGCTCGGTGATCGCCCGGGCCCGCTCGATGCTCGGCGGCGACCCGATGTCGTTCAGGACGTAGTCCGCGTGCAGGGAGATGTGCGCGCCGACCACCTCGCGCAGGAAGTCCTGGTCCAGCACCAGCAGGTACACGAAGCGGCCAACCACCGCGTAGACGATGGCGGTGAGGATGAAGATGCCGAGCAGGCGGGCCGAGAGCGAGCGGCTGATCTCCTTGATCACGAGGGCTGCACCTCTTCGCCGACGAAGGCATAGCCCGTGCCCCACACGGTCTTGATGAAGCGCGGCTGCCGGCTGGTGTCCTGGAGCTTCTGGCGCAGGCGGCTGACGAGGATGTCCACCGACCGGGAAAAGAGCTGTGCGTCGATGCCGCGCAATTCGTTGAGGATCTCGTCCCGGGTAAAGGTCTTGCCGGGATTGGTCCCGAACAGCACCAGCAGCTGGTATTCCATGGTCGTCAGGTCGAGAGGCTGGCCCTCGAGCTCCGCGGACCGGCGCTCCAGGTTGATGATGAGGTCGCCGAAGCGCAGCGTCTTGTCGTCATTCCGCGCGCGGCCGCGCCGGAGCACGTTCTGGATGCGGGCCACCAGTTCCCGGGGCTCGAAGGGCTTCGGCAGGTAGTCGTCCGCCCCGATCTCGAGGCCCACGATCCGGTCGGTGACCTCGCCGCGGGCGGTGAGCATCACCACGGGCACCGAGCTGGTCTTGCGGATGGTCCGGCAGACCTCGAAGCCGTCCTGCTCCGGCAGCATCACGTCCAGGATCACCAGGTCCGGCTTGTCGCGCTGGATCTTCGCCAGGCCGACTGACGGCAGCGTCGCCGCGTCGAGCTGCATGTCGAAGCGCTGGAAGTACGCCTTGAGGAGGTCGCCCAGCTTTTCGTCGTCATCGATGAGGAGAATTCGTGTCATGGGTCACAGTCTTCCCGGGCACGTTCCGGTGTAATGCGCGCCGCTTTTGGGCATGCTGAGCCGCTTCTCACGACCTCATTCTAAGCCCTTGTCTCTAAAGGGCGATTGGTCGTTACAAAGTGTTACAGGGTGTTACCCGCCTGAAAGGAAAGTGCAATGCACGGTTCCTATAGTACGCGCACCCAAAGGACTTGGGCTGAGTGCCAACCTGACGACTCACGACTACACATGGAGAGTGGATGATGTTCCGGAATTTCAACTTCAACGATATCGAGATGCTTGGCGAGGTGATGCTGGCTACCGTGGCGCTTCTCGTGCCAGTGCTCGTCTTCACCCTGTTCCTGACGGCCTGACCAGTGCGGGCCGGAACGCCGATCCTCCAGTTCCGGCTCGCATTGGTGACTACCCCGTAACCAGCGGACTTCCCGGCGGCGGCCAGCGGCGATTCACCCGCTCCGTCGCCAGGACGAGCAGCGGCACCGCCAGGGCCCAGACCACTGCCAGGGCACCGAACACCACCACGTCGCTGGACAGCAACTCCGCCGCCCCCAGCCTGATCCCCGCCACGTAGGCCAGCGGGCCGCCGACCGCCCCGAGGGCGGCCGCGAGCAGGTACCGGCCGTGCAGCCAGCGCATGGACCCGTTCAGGGTCAGCGCGAAATTGACCCACATCCCCAGGATCCAGTAGGGCGCCACCGCCGCGAACGGCAATGGCTCCGCATAGGCCAGCAGGTGCGCCTGGATGAAGGTGGTATCGACCACGAAGCCCACCGCGCAGGCGATCAGCACGATCAGGAACTCGGCCCGGGGATTGGGCACCGCGCGGAAGTGCCAGGCCGTGAACGCCACCAGCGCGATGGCGCCCAGCCAGGAACGCTGCGTGCCTGCCCCGAACAGGCTCAGGAACCAGACCGACTGGAACCCGAGGAAGTTGATCAGGGCATTGAGCACCAGTGCTACGTCCAGCGCCCCCGGGTCTCGGCCATCTGCCGCGTGCCGATGCGCATGTCGAGCCGGCGGTTGAACTCATCCATTCCCAGCACCTTCTGGGGGAGGACGTTCATCGGGTCGGTGCGATAGCCGAGTTCCCGGACCTTGTAGTCGTACTCCTGCTGGGCGGCCCGCTCCTGCTCGGGCACGGTTTCGGCATCGTCGAGCCACCGGAACCAGCGGTCCACGAACTTGACCAGGTACGTCTCGCAGGTGCCGATGTTGTCGTCGTTCAGCTCGGCGTGGGAGCTGGTGGCGATCGGCGACATCATTGCCCGCAGGTAGGTCCCGTGACTGACGAAGCGGGTCCACTTCGGGTCGCTGCGGAACTGCAGGAACTCCTGGTTGGCCGGCTCGTAGTACTTGAGCAGGTAGTCGTAGTTCGTGCGCAGGTCTACTCGGGGCATGTACTCGGCGTAGAAGTACAGCTTCGGGATGGTGCCGAAGATGATGCCGAGGTGGGGCACGCGGTTCTGCTGGCTCAGGAACACCGTGGCGTTCATGTCGAGGATGCTGGCCTTGCGGTTGCCGAGCCAGGAGTGCACGAGCCAGTCCACCTCCGTCCCGGTATAGGCCTTGAAGCAGCCCTCGAGCTGGCCGTCCGGCGAGGTCCAGTAGTCCTCGCCCGCGGTCTGCGGGTGGCGCTGCACCGGGAAGCGGGCCTGCACCCGTTCAGCGATCTTCGAGTGGATGTTCCAGCAGCGCTCCCAGGCACGGGAGACATCCACGTTCGGATTCTCGGCCAGGAACTCCATGATGGTCTTCGTCTCGGTGCCCCTGGTCGCCGGGGCCTCGCTCTTCTGGGCTTGCATGCGGGATATGCCTCAGGGGGTAACGATGGAAAGGAAGGCGCGCAGTTTAAGCGATAATCACGGCCTTACGGCCCCGGAGCCTGACATGCCCATCGTCCCGATCAATGGCCACGACATGTACTACGAGGTCCACGGCCCCGCGGCCGGCCCGGGCAGCGGCCAGGCGGCGGGCCTGGCCCTCTGCATCGGCGGCTGGGGCACCTACTGCCATGGGGGTGAGCGCCACCTGGCGCGGGGCCTCACGGACCGCTACCGGGTGCTGATCATCGACTACCGGGGCATCGGCCAGTCTTCCGACGACCCGGACCGGGAACCCACGATGGCCCTGCACGCGGCCGACGTGATCGGGCTTCTCGACCACCTGGGCTGGTCCCGCGTGCACTTCGTGGGCCTGGTCGGCATGGGCGCCTGCATTGCCCAGGAAGTGGCGATCGCCCGGCCCGACCTGGTGCGCAGCATGGTGAACATGGGCGCCTGGGCCAGCGTGGACCCCTTTCTCCATGGCCAGCTGGAGATGTTCCGGGACATCCACCGGGATTCCGGCTTCTTCGCCTTCCAGAAGCACGTCTGCCTGATGTCCTTCCTGCCGGAGTACTACAACGCGAACCGGGACCGCCTGCTGGGGCCCCAGGGTCCCTGGAGCGAGCTCAATGGCCGCTATCCGGCCCACGAGCGGCTGGTTGCAGCGTGCCTCGCCCACGAGGTCACGGGCCGGCTCCCGCTGATCCGGGTGCCCACGCTCATCATTCACTCCGGCCAGGACCAGGTAACGGGGCCGCGGACCACGCTGCCCCTCGAGCGGGGGATCCCGGGCGCCGAGGGTGTGCTGATGGGCGACGTCGCCCACGTGGTCGCCGGGCGCGAGCAGAAGGCGGCCTTTGCGCAGCTCCTGTTGGGCTTCCTGGAGCGGCACTAGATGGGGACTGACGAGATCAGCACCCAGGTTGCCAGGCTGGGCATCGACGCGACGCGCCGGCACATCTTCCTGTGCAGCGACCAGACGAAACCGAAGTGCGCCACGCGCGAGGCCGGGCTGGAATCCTGGGAGTACCTCAAGCGGCGGCTCCGGGAACTGGGCCTGGCGGCGGGAGGCGGCGTGTACCGGACCAAGGCGAACTGCCTGCAGGTGTGCATGGCGGGGCCCGTCGCACTGGTCTATCCGGACGGCACCTGGTACCGGTCCTGCACTCCCGAGGTGCTCGAGCGGATCATCCAGGAACACCTGATCGGCGGACGGCCCGTCGAAGAGTTCATCATCGCGCGGCGGCCGCTGCCCGGCCCTGCGCCGTAGGAGCCCCTTCAGGCGCGACCCGCCTCCCGCTCGAGACTCGCGGACTCGATTCTCGCGGGAGGCGCGTCGCGCCTGAAGGCGCTCCTCCAACACCGAATCCTGACGCTTTCACTGCAAATGCAGCTCGCTTCGGCGGGGCAATCGGGTGACTCTGGGATGCCCTTTGCACCAGGAGTCTGCCCATGCGGCGCATTTGTCTTGCGTTGGCGATTGCAGTGGTCGTTGCCGGCGCGGGAAGCGCCATCGCGGCGGACGACCAGGCCGCCGGCTGCCTGCGCCTCGACAATCGCATTGCCGAGTTGCGACTGAAGCTGCGCCTCGGATACTCGGCGCGGCAGGGGCGGGTCTACCGGCAGAAACTGGCGGCGCTCGAAGCGGAGCGCCGGCAGCTGTGTCGCCGGTGAATCGTGGAGCGGACGGGGAGAAGGGGCCCGGCGCCCCGAGCAAACCTGGCAAGAAGTACCCCGACACGGGACCTATGGCCAGACTGGAACTCGGACCGCCGGGCTTGTTCGATTTAGAGGGCGTGAAGCCGCGAGCAGGTAGTCAGTATATACATCTGCTCCCGCCCTGCACCCCACGCGAAAATGGTCGCGGCGGCTTGCCGCGCCATGGCAAGGAGATGCGCGCATCTGCCTGACGAAGCAAGGTTTTTTCGGGGTAACCCGCCTGCCTCACCGGCGTATTGCGACGCACCAAACCAGGGTTTCCAGCCACGTTTACGGGGTTGACTTTCCCGGCCCCGCAGTCCAGCCGGCGACTATGCTTGAGCCATGATCCCGGCCCCGTCCGAGCCCGTCACGCTGGTGGCTTTCTGCCGACGCCCGGCACCGGGCGTCGGCAAGCGCCGGCTGGCCCGCGACCTCGGGGAGGCGGACACGCTGGCGATCAGCCAGCTGCTCCTGGCCACCACCCTGGAAGACCTCGCCGCCTGGCCGGGGCCGCGCGTCCTGGCACCCGCGGAGCCCGCCGATGAGTCCTGGGCGCGCTCACTCCCCGTGGCGCTCGACGACGTCGTGGCGCAACCGGCTGGCAATCTCGGTGAGCGGCTCGGCGCCGTGGACCGCGCCCTCCGCCAGCGGGGCCACGGCCGGCTCCTGTTCATCGGCAGCGATGCGCCGGTCCTGGCGGCAACGGATTATGTTGACGCGGCCAGCGCATTCGCCAGCCACGACGTGGTGCTCGGCCCGGCCCTCGATGGTGGCGTCACCTGCATGGGGAGCCGGCGGGCCTGGCCAGACCTCGCCGCCCTGCCCTGGAGCGGCGCGCACCTGCACGCCGCGCTGCAGGCCTGCTGCGAGTCCGCGGGCCTGACCGTGCATAACCTGGCGACGCGTTATGACGTGGACGTTCCCGGTGATCTCCAGCGCCTGTGCGTGGACCTGGCGGCCGATACGCGGCCGGCGCGGCGCGCCCTGTACCGGGCGCTTGCCACTCTGGGATACTGCCGCGCATGAATGCTTCCGCCGGCACCGTCGTGAACCTGTTCGGGCCGGCCGCCACCACGGCCGC
The DNA here is from genome assembly GCA_016789845.1 of Chromatiales bacterium. Taxonomy (GTDB): domain Bacteria; phylum Pseudomonadota; class Gammaproteobacteria; order Steroidobacterales; genus SHZI01. Next base: position 2,151 of record JAEUQA010000031.1, on the reverse strand, counting down.
CATGATCGACCCGTCGTCGCCGATGGTCAGTGTCGTTATTCCCGTGATCGGCGACAACGAGATGCTCGCGCAACTGCTCGACCATCTCCGCAACCTCCCGGCGCCGCCTGACGAGATCGTGATTGTCGATGGCGGCTCCAGCGCCGGGTGCCGCAGCCTCGCCCGCCGCTTTCGCTGCGTCTACGTCAGCACGCGCGCGGGCCGCGGCCACCAGCTGCATGCGGGCGCGCTCCGCGCTTCCGGCGACGTACTCTGGTTCCTCCATGCCGACGCCGAGCCCCCCGTCGATGGGGTGACCCTGATCCGCAGCCGGCACCTTGCCGGCGCGGCCGGCGGCTTCTTCATGTTCCGCTTCGCGGGCGAGGTCACCTGGTACAAGCGGATGCTGGCGCGCCTGATCAACTGGCGCACCCGGTTCGGCACGCCCTACGGCGACCAGGGCCTGTTCGTCGCTCGCGCCGCCTACGACGCGGCCGGCGGTTTCGCCGACACCCCGCTGTTCGAGGAAGTGCCCCTGGTGCGGGCCCTGCGCCGGCGTGGTGAATTCAGGCGAGTCCCCGCGGACATCGGCGTGTCGCCGCGGCGCTGGGAGAGGGACGGCTGGCTCTGGCGAACCGTGGGCAATCGCCTGCTTGCCCTGGCCTACATGGCGGGCGTGCCGCCCCGCCGGCTGGCGCGCCGGTACCAGCCGCTGGGCCCGACCCACCACGCGGAACCGGACAGCGACCCGTGACGACGCCGGTTCCGGCGCTGGCGCCGGTCCCGTCATCCACGGCGGACGACACGGGCTGGATCCAGCCCCACGCGCTGGACGAGCTCTGGTTCCACACGGGCACGGCCTGCAACCTGGACTGCCCCTTCTGCCTGGAGGGCTCGCGCCCTGGCGACGACCGCCTCCAGCGCATCACCCTCGCCGATGTGCGGCCGCTGATCGACGCGGCGGTCGGGCTCGACGTCCGCCAGTTCTCCTTCACCGGCGGCGAGCCCTTCGTGGTGAAGGACATGGTGGCCATCCTCGAGTACGCGGCCAGTTTCCGCCCCTGCCTCGTCCTGACCAACGGCACCGCCCCGGTGGTGCGCCGGCTCACGCAGATCCGCAAGCTGGCTGGCACCGCGCACCCGATAGCCTTCCGCGTCAGCATCGACTTTCCCGACGAGGCCCGGCACGACGCGGGCCGGGGCGCCGGCAACTTCCGCCTCGCTCTCCAGGGGCTCCGCGCGTTGCACAAGGCGGGCTTTGCCGTGTCCCTTGCCCGGCAGATGCAGCCCGGCCGCGACGAGGCTGACGTGGACCGGGAGTTCCGCCAGCTGCTCGCGGCGGAGGGCCTGCCCGCCGGGCTGCGCATCGTCCCGTTCCCCGACTTCGGCATTCCCGGCGAGGCGCGCCAGGTGCCGCGGATCACCGAGGACTGCATGACCCGCTACCAGACGGAGGCGACCCGCCGCGCCTTCATGTGCGCGTTCAGCAAGATGGCCGTCAAGCAGGGCGGCCGGATGCGGATCTACGCCTGCACGCTGGTGGACGACGATCCCCGCTACGACCAGGGCGACTCTCTGGCGGACGCCCTCCGCGCCCGGGTGCTGCTCCACCACCATCGTTGCTACAGTTGCTTCAAGTACGGCTCTTCCTGCAGCGAACTGGGGTAACGCATGCTCGTCATCGATCCCGCCTGGGCAGGCAAGGTGCAGTTCTACGAACTGCTCTTCGGCACCTGGACCGTCTACATCTTTTTGGTGCTGATGTGGGAGAAGGTGCTGCGGGCGCCACTGGCAGAGTGGCGGTACGTCCTGATGAATTTCATGGGCGCGGGCGCGTTCTGGATCAACCATTACTTCCAGAAGGCACCCCTCTGGCTCACGATGCTGAACACCTACACGGTGATCTACCTGCTGGTGTGGTGGTGGACCGGCGTGAAGGACCAGCCCCGGTCCGCCGGCTGGAAGGTCGGCGCGACGCTGTGCGCGCTGGTCTACACGGCGGCCTTCATCGGCTTTGAGCAGCTATCCCGCTTCGGGGTCGAACACTACGGCGTGAACGAGTTCTGGTTCATGGCCGCCAGCTACTTCGGCTTCATCGGCGTGATCCTCTGGCGTGGTAAGAGGCACCGGGTTTGACATCTGGTCATTTGCATTGCGAGGCAGCAAGCGGCC
>JAEUQA010000076.1 GCA_016789845.1 Chromatiales bacterium | reverse complement strand
TCTGGTCATTTGTGCCGCTCGGCGGCACAAATGACCAGATGCCAAACCCGGTGCCTCTTAAACCACTTCCACGTAGACAACCGGGATGTTCTTCCGCTCGGCATAGGCCTCGGCGAACCGCGTGGCGATCTGCTCGTCCATGGGCTCGTTGCTGAGCAGGGTGCGGAAGTGCCAGGTGCGCGTGCGAATCTCGCCGCCGAACACCCGCTCGATGGTGGCGAACGTCGCTGGCGAGCCGTCCCGCCGCTGGCAGTACACCCGCAGGAAGTCCCCGCCGGCGCAGGTCGAATCCTGATCCCGAACTACCTGGACTGTCATGGTCTCCTCCTTCTTCCGACACGGAAGCACTAGCAAGTGTCGTGCCAGTGCTACCCGGTCACAGCCGGGGACGGCACCGGGACTCTTATGTGAAGGCCGGGGACAAAAAATTGTCAGTTACTGACCGCCACGGCCAGGGCCGGTTCGGTCCCGGTCGGAATGTGCACCGGGTCACCGTCCGGCCGGCGAACCTGCTCGCCGGCCGCGAAGCCAGGGCGGTGGGGCAGACCGAGCCGCCGGGCCGCCATGGCCGTCAGCCGGGGCGCGCCCGGGGCAAGTACACGAAGCGCGCCCGTGGGGTCGGCCAGGTAGAGCGGCTTGCCCGTGGAGGTCACTAGGTCCGCGTCCACCCTGGAGAAATACACGCGCTCCGGGGCCGCGGCGCCGTGGGTGTGCCAGAGCGCGACCAGCTCGAAGCCGGCCGGGATCGCCAGCCGGGCCTGGATCCGGTCCACGCCGGCATGCCCCGGCGCGACGGAGTAGTGGAAGTCGGCGCCCCGGCGCAGCACCGCACCGATAAACTCCCGGTCCTCCCGGATCGACCGGGCGTTGACGGCGGAACTGGCCGCGACCACCGCCTCGAGTGCGGAGGCGTAGGCCGCCAACGAGGGTGCCGCGCCGCCAGCCGGCCCAGCCGGGGCCGCCCGGGCCGGACCGCCGGTTGCCCAGAGGACCAAGACCAGAACCAGAACCCCTGTCGCACGCTGCACTTCGCCTCTCCCATCGCCTGACTGATGGGCGAGGGAGTCTCGGCACGCGCGTGGGCTGAATCCCGAGGGTTCCCGGACTTATCCCGCGGCTTGTCTCAGTTATGCTCCCGGAACCTTCGGGAAATCTTCGGGCCCTAGAAATTCAGGCACTTGCGTCGCCTCCGCGCGCTGGCCCGTCGCGCCTCCCGGGGGTAGAGTGGCGCGTCACTCCCGAGGCGATCCGCCCACCCGATGACTGCCGGCAGCCCCCCTCCCGACCCTGGCCCCGAGACCAGCCTCCGCCGCGGCTTCCGGGTGGGCGACTGGGACGTCCACCCGCTCCAGGGGGTCATCGAGCAGGGCGGCCACCGGGTGCACATCGAGCCCAAGGTGATGGACGTGCTGGTGTGCCTGGCCCGGCACCCCGGCGAGGTCGTGACGCGGGAGATGCTCCTGGACCAGGTCTGGCAGGGCGTCGTGGTGACCGACGATGTCGTCACCCGCTGCATTTCCGAACTCCGGACCGTCCTGCGCGACACGGACCGCGACCGGCGCTTCATCCGCACGATCCCGAAGCGCGGCTACAGCCTGCTGGTGCCCGTGGAGGCGCTGGCCAACGGGCGGGCACAGGCGGGGTCGCCCACTGCCGCCGCGGCACCGGCCGGGGAACCGCCGGCAGCCCCGCCCTCGCCGGTCCAATGGGCCCTCGACGGTGCCGCCCGGGCCGCCCGCCAGACCGTCACCACCACCCGCAACCTGGTGCGGTCGGCCCTCCTCGGCATCGGGCTGATCATCGTTACCGTGGTGGGCCTCGCCGTGATCTTCGGCGACGGCGATGGCGTCCAGGTGATCGTCGATCCCGACGACGAACCCGATCATGCCGGCATGGCGGCGCCGTCGGGTAACGCCACCGCCAGCACGGCCGCAGAACCGCTGGCCACCGGGCCGAAGATCCGCTCCGTGGCGGTGCTGCCGCTGGTCAACCTGAGCGGCAATCCCGAGCACGAGTACTTCAGCGACGGGCTCGCCGAGGACATTCGCAACGCCCTGATCGGCGTGACCGACCTCCGGGTGGCGGCGCGGACGTCGTCCGTGGCCTTCCGCGACAAGCCGATGGACGTGCGGGAGATCGCCCGGCAGCTGAACGTGGAAGCCCTGCTCGAGGGCACCGTGCGCATGTCCGACACGCGCCTGCGGGTCACCACCCAGCTGACGGACGGCCGGACGGGTTATCCCATCTGGGCCTCGAGCTTCGAGCGGCCGGTGACCGACAAGCTCGCGCTGCAGACCGAGGTGGCCGAGGCCATCATCAGGCAGGTGGCGCCGTCCATTGCACGCGGCGACCGGCTCTTTGCGGGCGCCACGCGCAACGAGCAGGCCCACGAGGCCTACCTGCTGGGACGCTACTACTGGAACCAGCGCACCCGGGAGGGCGTCGAGCGCTCCATCAACTACTTCGAACAGGCACTGGCCCGGGACCCGGACTACGCCCTCGCCTGGTCCGGCCTAGCGGACGCCTGGTCGCTCCTGTCGGACTACGCCGACCGCCCGCGCGCCGAAACCGGCCCGAAGGCCCGGGAGTACGCCGAGAAGGCCGTGGCCCTGGATCCGGGGCTCGCCGAAGCCCGGGCGTCCCTGGGCATGGTGCTGAGGAACAGTGGCGACCTGGAGGGTGCGCGGGTCGAGTACCAGAAGGCCGTCGAGCTGGAGCCCGGGTACTCCATGGCGCAGATGTGGCTCGGGGTGCTGATGCTCGGCATGGGGGACGCGAACGAGGCCGGGCGGCGCTACGAGGCCGCGCTGCAGCTCGACCCCCTGCACCCGGCGGTCCAGATCAACTACCTGTCGGCGCTGATCGCGCGCGGCGACCTCGACCGGGCCCGGGAGGAAGGCCGGCGGCTGCTGACGCTGACTCCCAACGGGCAGGTCCAGAAGATGCTGTGGGAGGTGAGCCTCGAACGGGGCGATTACGATGAGGTGCTGGCCCAGGCCGTCGGGCAGGCGGGCGCGACGGACGCGACGCCCTTTGCCCGTGACGCGGTGATCGAGGCCCTGATCCACCTGCAGCGTTTCGACGAGGCTCGGCGGCTGCTGGACGAGAACCGGGGTGGCATGGAACTGCCCAGGCGGCTGTCACTGGAAGCCGGCATGGCCGTCGCGAAGCGCGATCCGGGCACCCTGCGGCGCGTGGCCACGCAGCTCGAGGGTCCGGCGGCCCAGGCGGCGATCCCCGCCTGGTACCGGGGCTGCAAGCAGCAGTGGATCGGGCTCTGGCTCGGCATCGCGGACCTGCTGGAGGATCAGCCCGCCGCAGCGGCGCAGCGCTTCCGGTCGTTCGGGAGCAGCGTGAAGCCGGTGATCTGCGAGGAGGAGACGCCGGCGCTCCGGCTGATCGCCGCCGCCTACGCCCTGGAGAGCGAGGCGCGGCTGAACGGGGGCAGGCTGCCCGCCGGCGCCACGACGGCGGCCCGGAAGGAAGTCGAGCAGTTCCGGGCACTCGGCTGGAACGATGCCTGGTTCAACACCGCGGACCTCGCCATCACGATCCTCGCCGGCGACGAAGCCGGTGCGACGACGCTGTTACGGACCATGCGCCGCCGCGGGCTGGAGCCCTACGGGCGGATGCGGAGCTCGTCGCTCTTCGACCGGCTCTGGGACCTGCCAGCGCTGAAGGAGGCGCGGCCGGCTCTCGTTGCAGAGTACGAGGCCACCCGGAAGCGCGCCTCCGACGTGAAGCTGGCTAAGCTGGGCTTGTAAGAGAAAAGGTACCGGACACTTAGTTATTTAGTTGTTTGGCTGCTGTGCGGCTCAACAACTAAATAACTAAGTGTCCGGTACCTTTTTTCTACAGGCGGATGCGGCCGCCGCCCGGGACACCGCCACCGCCGAGACCGCCACCGCCGCCACCGAAACCGCCGGCGGCATCGGGCACGATCAGCGACGAGGCCTGCTCGCGGCGCATCTCCTCGAGCTTCTGCATGGTCTCCACCAGCGCGCCATTGGCCGCGGTGGCGAAATTCTGGACGGCCTGCTCCAGGGAGTCCCCGGGGATCTCGAAGCTGAGTGGCAGGGCGCCCATGCGGGACATCAGCTGCGTCTGGCCAACGTAGAGCACCGGGCGCGCGGGATCGGGCTTTCCCGTCCGGTCGATGGGCGTGAGGCGCTGGATCGTGCCGACCCGGCGGTCGGTAAAGATTTCTTCCTGATAGAGGTCGCCTTCCTCCATCTTGAGTTCGAGATCGAGAGGTTGCTCAGCCATCGGCATGCGTCCGCGGAAACCGGGCGCAAAGGATAGCAGACCGCCTGCCACCTACCCGATATTGCTACCATCTTCGGCATGGCAGCGCATGGCACGAACCCCGCCCGGGACGGCTACACCGGCTTCGCCGAAGTGGTCGTCAGCGTCAGTCACTTCGGCAAGGTGGCCGGCCTCCTGCAGGCCGGGGGCTGGGAGCTGCTCCATGCGGGCCCGGGAGCCCCGGAGCTGCCCAGGGCCTGGGGCCTGAAGCCCCACGCCCGGGTCGAGGAACAGCTGCTCCACATGCCGTCCATGCCCTACGGTTACCTGCGCTTCACGCGCATCAGCGACGTGCCCCAGGAGCCCATCCGCCCGCTCGACGCCCGCCCCTGGGAAAGCGGCGGCCTGTGGCTGCTCTACACGCGCTCGGCCGACGACGCCGCGCTCTCCCGCGCCCTGGGCGATGCGGGCTGGCCCACCGTCCGGGGCGTGCACGGCTTCGACTTCGGCGAGCTGGCCGTCAACGAGGTGCACCAGCATGGCCCCGACGGCATGGTGCTCTCCATCATCGAGCAGCTGAAGCCGCCGCTCGCGATCCCCGCGCCGAAGCTCACCCACGTCTTCAACGCCGCCATCATCGTGCGGGACTTCGACAGGGCCCGGCAGTTCTTCATCGACCAGCTCGGCTTCAGGCCCTGGATGGAAGTCGAGTGGAACGGGGACAACCCGGGGCTGACTCTGCTCGCCGACCTCGCGGCATTCCGCGGCGTCAATACCATCAGGACGGTGATCGTGCACCCGCAGGGCGAGAACCGCGGCTCCGTGGAGCTCATCGGTTGGGACGGCGCCCCGCCCGGCCGGGATTTTGCGGAGCGCGCGAAGCCGCCGAACCTGGGCGCCATGGCGCTCCGCTTCGGCGTCACGGACCTCGCGGCGCACCTGGAGCGACTGCGGGGCCACGGCATCCTCCCCGCCCGCCCCGTGACCGAGCTGGCCCTGGAGCCCTACGGCCGCGTCCGCCTCGCAGCGATCCGCTCACCCGACGGCGTGTGGCTCGAGTTCTTCGAAGTGCTGGCCTGACGCGCGAGTGAGCACCGCCGAAGACACCCTCGCCTACCAGGACCTGTCGCCCGACGACATCCTCTCCTCCGTGGAAAGCCTCGGGTTCCGCTGCGACGGCCGGCTGCTCACGCTGAACAGCTACGAGAACCGGGTGTACCGGGTCGGCATCGAGGACGGTCCGCCCGTGGTGCCCAAGTTCTACCGCCCGGGCCGCTGGTCCGACGCGGCGATCCAGGAGGAGCACGACTTCACGCTGGAACTCGCCGCGGAGGAGATCCCGGTGGCCGCGCCCTTCGACCGGGACGGCTGCACGCTGCATCACCGGGGCGCGTTCCGCTTCGCCGTGTACCCGTGCTTCGGCGGCCGCGCGCCCGAACTCGACGACCTGCAGCTGCTGCGGCAGCTCGGCAGGTTCGTGGCCCGCATCCACCTGTGCGGGCAGCGCGCCTCCTTCCAGCACCGGCCCCACCTCTCGATTCATTCCTACGGTGAAACCTCGCGCGAGTACCTCCTGGACGCCGGCTTCATCCCCGACGACATCCGCCCCGCCTACGAGAGCGTCTGCGACGCGGCGCTCGATCGCGTGGAGCAGTGCTACGACCGGGCGGGCGATCCCCGGGAGCTGCGCCTCCACGGGGACTTCCACCCCGGCAACGTGCTGGTGCTCGACCAGGTCCTGCACATCGTGGACTTCGACGATACCTGCACGGGACCGGCAGTGCAGGACCTGTGGATGTTCCTCTCCGGCGACCGCCGCGAGCAGACGCCGCAACTCGCCGAGCTGCTGGCAGGCTACACCGAGTTCCGGGAGTTCGACGGCGCCGAGCTGAACCTGATCGAGGCGCTGCGCACGCTGCGCATCATGCATTACGCCGCCTGGCTCGCCCGCCGCTGGGAGGACCCGGCGTTCCAGGTCGCCTTTCCCTGGTTCGGCGGCCAGCGCTACTGGGACGAGCACGTGCTGGCGCTGCGCGAGCAGATCGCCCTGATGGACGAGGAGCCGCTGCGCTGGGATGCGCCGAGGGCATGAGCACGTGAACGCGACGGTCAGCGGCGCCGGGACGGCGACGGAGTATTCCGGCCTGGAGGAACGCGCCAAGCTGCTCCGGCACATCGCCATCGTCACCCACTGCGTGCCGGATCTCGACGCGGTCGTCGCGGCGTGGACGCAGTATCTCGGCTACCGGGTCGTGGAGCGCGGCGAGCTCGGCGCCGACCTCTGCGCCGCGTGGAACGCTCCCGCTGCCGCGGGCCAGCGCTACTGCACCCTGGCCCCGGCCAGCGGCCAGGAGTCTTATATACGCTTCGTCGAGACGTCGGACCCCGGCGGCTACGGCCCGCCGATGACCTTCGGCTGGAACGCCACCGAGCTGCTGGTGCTGGACGTGGACGCCCTCGCCCTCCGCTTCCGCGGGTCGCCGTTCCGGGTGCTCGGCGGGCCGGGCGACCTGTACCCGAGGCCCCGGGCGCCCCGCGCGATGCAGGTCGTCGGCCCTTCCGGCGAGCTGATCTACTTCACCCGCATCCTGCCGGGCGGCAGCCGCTACGGGCTCCACGGCGCCCGCTCCCCCGTGGACCGGGTGTTCATCGTCACCGTCGGCGGGCCGTCGTCGGAGGCGATGCACGCGTTCTACGGCGGCACGCTCGGGCACCGGATCATGGACCGCATGCCCTTCATCAACACCATCCTCGCCCACGGCTGCGGCGTGCCACCGTCCACCGTGTTCCCGACCTCCATCGCGCGGATTCCCGGGCGCAGCTTCCTGGTGGAGATGGACCAGTACCCGCCCGGGGTGGGCCCCCGTCAGCGACGGGACGGGCACCTGCCGCCCGGCATGGCGATGGTCAGCTTCCTGGTGCGGGACCTGGACGACGTGCCGGTGCCGGTGCGCGCCCCGCCGCGCACGGCCGGCGGCATTCCCTACGGCGGCCGGCGGGTGGCCGTGACCGAGGGCCCTGCGGGCGAGTGGCTCGAACTGATCGAAGGAGACCACAAGTGAAGCGCAGTCATCTTCTTGCGTGGGCGGCCCTGGTGGCTGCGGTTCCTGTTGCCGCTGTTGCCGCAGATCAGTCGAATGAAATGAATCCGGCTGTCACCAGCATGATCGCCGAGCTGGACCTGAAGGAAGCCCCGCGGCCGGTCCGGGAGTCGCAGGGCTGGCGCAAGCCCCGCCGCATCGTCGTCCGAGCCGAGTCCCCTGCCCGGCTCGCCGCCTTCCAGCAGGTCGCCCCGGGCGTCGAATTCGTTGCCGCAAAGGACGAAGCCGCGGCGCTGGCCCTGATCGCCGACGCGGACGCGCTGATCGGCTTCTGCGAGCCCGACATCGTCGCCGCAGGGAAGCGGCTGCGCTGGATCCAGCTCTTCACCGCCGGCGCCGGGCCCTGCTCGGCGATCCCGGAGGTCCGCCAGCGGGGCATCGTCGTCACCAACATGCAGCGCATCTCGGGCCCGGAAATCGCGGAGCACTCGCTGGCGATGCTGCTGGCCTTCACCCGGGGCCTCAATACCTGGCTCCCGCAGCAGAAGCAGGCCCGCTGGGACCAGTCCGCGTTTCCCATGCCATCCATGTGGGAGCTGAAGGACCGCACCATGCTCGTGGTGGGCCTCGGCGGCATCGGCACGGAGCTGGCCGAACGCGCGCGCGGCCTCGGCATGCGGGTGATCGCCACCCGCGCCTCCGTTGCGGCGAAGCCCTCCTTCGTCGACTACGTGGGCAAGCCCGACGAGCTGCTGAAACTGGCGGGCCAGGCCGACGTAGTGGTCAACTGCACGCCGCTCCTGCCCACGACCGAGAAGCTCTTCGACGCGAAGTTCTTCGCCGCCATGAAGCCGGGCGGTTACTTCATCAACGTGGGTCGCGGGAAGAGCGTGGTGCAGGACGACCTCGTCGCCGCGCTCCGGTCGGGGCAGCTGGCCGGCGCCGGACTGGACGTTACCGAGCCGGAGCCGCTGCCCGCCGACCACCCGCTCTGGCAGCTGCCGAACGTCATCATCACGCCCCACGTGGCAGCGACGTCCGACCGGGTCTTTGCCCGGGTGTTCCTGCTGGCCCAGGAGAACACGCGGCGGTACGTGGCGGGCGAGCGGCTGCTGTCGGTAGTGGATACCGCGCGCGGGTATTGATCCCACGCGCAGGAGCGGCTTCAGCCGCGACTTGTCGCGCCGGTCGGCGCTCCTACAGCCCCAGCCGCGGGATCTCGATGGCCGGGCACCGGTCCATGATCACCGTGAGCCCGGCCGCGCAGCCCCGCTCCGCCGCCTCCGGGTTCATCACACCGAGCTGCATCCACACGATCTTTGCGCCGATGGCGATGGCCTCGTCGACCACGGGGCCCGCGTCGGTTGAATTGCGGAACACGTCCACCATGTCGACGGGCGCGGTGATCGACTTGAGATCCGCCTGGACGGTTTCACCGAGCAGCGTCTGGCCTGCCAGTTTCGGATTGACCGGAATGCACCGGTAGCCGCGACCCTGCAGGAAGCGCATCACGCCGTGGGAGGCCCGGTGGGGCTTGTCCGAGGCGCCGACCACGGCGATGGTGCGGACCTTCTGCAGGGTGGAACGGATGAGGTCGTCGGTCGGGGTCATGGGGGTCGCGGCTGAAGCCGCTCCTGCAGGTGGCAACTACCGCACTTTATCGACCAGGAGCTGATTCAGCTCGACGGTGAAGCCGTCCGGGTCGCGGAGGGTGCTCACGCGCACCGGGATCGGCGGCTGGCCGTCGTAGCCCGGGTAGGTGGTCTCCACGGGCTCCTCCACGATGGTCACGCCGGGCACGGCCCGGGCCTTCGCGAAGGTGCCATCCAGGTCCTTCGCATTGAACAGCAGCACGCTGGTGCCGATGCTGAAGGCTTCCGGCACCGCGACCGGCGGCTGCTTCAGCGGCTTCCGGTACTCGATCAGGCCGATGATGCCGATGAAATCGTCGTTGGCCTGCACGAAGACGAGGCGCAGGGAACGCTGGGCGGCGGCGTCAGTAGCGGCCGTGCGCGGGGTGCGGATGACGTTGTCGTAGACCACCTTCAGGCCCAGCGCGTCCCGGTAGAAGCGCAGGGAGTTCTCCATGTCCCGCACGATGAGCGTGGTGCGGCGGAGATCGATGGGCACGCGGTCGGTGTCCGGCACTGGAGCCGCGTCGACCGCGGCCGCGGTCAGCACAAGAACGGCACAACAAAGCAGCTTCCTGATCACAACCAGCTCCTCACGAGGCGCTCCGACTCCGTCCACAGCCGCGCCGCCAGCGCGTCGTCTTCCATCACCTTCGCCGGCGTCGCCACCGCGCAGTCGGCGGAATACCGCCCGCTGGCCGCCGCCACGTCCGGGTGGGCAGCCACGTAGCAGGTGGTCGCCGCGCCCTGGGGCGTCGTCTTGATCCGCGAGCGGAGCAACGGGCCAACCATGGGAGCCAGCAGCTGCTGCCACCTGGGGATGTAGCGGATGATATTCGTGATGATCAGGCCGGGGTGCACCGCGTTGGCGGTGGCCGGCCTGCCCCTGAGCCGCCTGGCCAGTTCCCGCGCCACCAGCGCGTTGGCCAGCTTCGACTGCCCGTAGAACGCCCGCGGCTCATAGCCCTTGTCGCCCGTCAGGTTATTGAAGGCGATGCCGCCGGGAGGCGCCCACTTGTGGGCGCTGCTGCTCACCATCACGATCCGGCCGGCGGGCGCCGCCCGGACGGCATCGAGCAGCCGGTTCACGAGGAGGAAGTGGCCCAGGTGGTTGGCGACGAACTGCTTCTCGAGGCCGCGAACCAGTTGCAGTGTCGGCGGCGCCATGATCCCCGCGTTGCAGATCAGCATGTCCAGGGGCACGCCCAGCTGGTTCACGCGGGCAGCGCATTCGGCCACCCCGTCGAAATCCTCCAGCTCACAGGCCAGGGGGGTGGCCCGGCCGGGAATGGCGGCGCAGGCCGCCCGGGCCTTGTCCAGGGTGCGTCCGGCGACCAGCACGTGGGCCCCGCGCAGGGCCAGGACCCGCGCTGTCTCGAGGCCGATGCCGGAGGTCGCCCCCGTGACCAGCGCCGTCCGGCCGGCCAGGTCCAGCCCGGCGGTGACTTCTTCCGCGGTGGAATTCTTGTTGAAGACGGCCATCGGCTACATTCCAGAGGCACCGGGTTTGGCATCTGGGCATTTGCGCGGCAAGGCCGCGCAAATGCCCAGATGCCAAACCCGGTGCCTCTCCGGCCAGTATAATGCGCGGCACGTTTTCGGAAGCCACCCCCGCGCACCATGTCCCTCGTCCGCCTTGATGACGTTTCGCTTGCCTACGGCGAGCAGAAGCTGCTGGTCCATGTCGATTTCGAAATCGACCCGGGCGAGCGGGTGTGCCTGATCGGCCGCAACGGCACCGGCAAGACCTCCCTCTTCCGCCTGATCACTGGCGTCGTGCAGCCGGACAGCGGCCTGATCCAGTACCGCAACGGGCTGGTGATGAGCACCCTCGAGCAGGAGTTGCCGGAAGCCCTGGAAGCCACGGTGCGGGAAGTGGTGGCCGACGGCCTGGCCGACCTCCGGGCCCTCGTAGACGAGTACGAGCAGCTCGCCCACCAGCAGCTCGACAAGGCGGGCCTGAAGCGGCTCGACGATCTCCAGCACCGCATCGACGAGCTGGATGGCTGGCGCATCGACCAGCGTGTCGAGCTCATGATGACCGAGATGATGCTGCCGCCGGACCAGCCCATCGGCGAGCTGTCGGGCGGCTGGCGCCGGCGCGTCGGCCTCGCCAAGGCCCTGATCAGCAAGCCCGACCTCCTGCTCCTCGACGAGCCCACCAACCACCTGGACATCATCACGATCCAGTGGCTGGAGAACCGCATCCGCTCCTGGCAGGGCGCGGTGCTGTTCATCACCCACGACCGGGCCTTCCTCGACAAGCTCGCCACGCGCATCTGCGAACTGGACCGGGGCCGGCTGCTCAGCTTCCCTGGCAGCTACGACGAGTACCTGGAGCGCAAGGAGAAGATGCTCGAGGACGAGGCCACGGCCAGGAAGCTCTTCGACAAGAAGCTGGACGAGGAGGAGATCTGGATCCGCCAGGGGGTGAAGGCCCGGCGCCACCGCAACCAGAATCGCGTCCGGCGCCTCGAGTCCCTCCGCCAGGAGTACGCGGCCCGCCTGACGCCGCTCAACCGGGCGCAGATCTCCATCGAGACGGCGGAGCAGTCGGGCCGCAATGTGATCGAGGCGAAGCACATCACCCACGGCTTTCGCGGCGAGGAACTCATCAAGGACTTCTCCTGCAAGATCACGCGGGGCGACCGGATCGGCCTGCTGGGCAACAACGGCGTGGGCAAGAGCACGCTTCTCAGGATCCTCCTGGGTGAGATCAAGCCGCGGGAGGGCACGATCAAGGAGGGCACCGCGCTGGAGATCGGCTACTTCGGCCAGCTGCGGGAAACCCTCGACCCGGAGAAGAGCGTGGCCTACATCGTGGGCAATGGCAGCGACTACGTGAAGATCAACGGCCACGACCGGCACGTCATCGGCTATCTGCGCGGCTTCCTGTTCAGCGCCAAGCGGGCGATGACGCCCGTCAAGTCCCTGTCCGGCGGCGAGCGGAACCGGGTGATCCTGGCCCGGCTGTTCACGAAGCCCACCAACTTCCTGATCCTCGACGAGCCCACCAACGACCTGGACGTGGAGACCCTTGAGGTCCTCGAGGACCGGCTCGACGAGTACAAGGGCACGCTGATCGTGGTCAGCCACGACCGGATGTTCCTGGACTCGGTCGTCACCAGCGTCTTCGCCTTCGAGCCCGGGGGCCACATCGAGCGCTACGTGGGCGGCTACACCGACTGGCTGCGCCAGGGCCGCCCCCTGGCCGAGACCGACAATCCCCACGCCCAGAAGGGCATCGAGCCCCCCGTCACCGCCTCGGAGAAGCGCAAGCAGGCGGCGCGGCAGGCCCGGCGCCTCAGCTACAAGGACCAGCGGGAACTGGACTCGCTGCCCCCGAGGATCGAGGCCCTGGAAGCCGAGATCAGGGCCCTGGAGCGCCAGACCGCCGCGAAGGGCTTCTACGACAAGGCCTGGCACGAGACCGTGCCCGTCCTGGACGCGCTGCGGGCCAAGCAGCAGGAACACGAGCAGGTGACGGCCCGCTGGCTGGAACTCGAAGAGATGAAGGACCGGGCCTGACGGGGCCATGCCTCATTTTGGCACTGCCAAAATGAGGCATGGCCCCGAATCCGCGGCCTTCGAACGGGCGAAACGGTCCAGGTCCCCACTGGAAACCCGCCATGTACATCAATTTCTGGTACGCCGCCGACTGGAGCCACAACCTGACCACCGCGCCCCGGAAGGTGCGCATGCTCGGTCACGACATCGTCCTGTTCCGGGACAGCCAGGGCCGGGCCCACGCGCTCAGCGACACCTGCATCCACCGGGGCGCCTCGCTCTCGGAGGGCAAGGTGAAGGGCGACTGCGTCACCTGCCCCTACCACGGCTGGCACTTCAACGGCGAAGGGCACGTGCGCAAGATCCCGTCACTCGGCCCCGGCAGCGAGAACCGGGTGCCCCAGCGGGGCCGGATCGACGCCTACCCGGTCGAGGAGCGCTACGGGCTGATCCACGTCTTCCTCGGCGACCTGCCCGCGGCCGAGCGCCCGCCGATCCTGGAGGTCCCGGAGTACGGCCAGCCGGGCTGGCGCCACACGATCATGGACTACGCGTGGGAATCCAATTACGAGCGGAACATCGAGAACGGCCTCGACCCGGCCCACAACGAGTTCGTCCACCCGACCCACGGCTACTCGGGCGAGAAGGAGGACTACAAGGTCGGCGACCCGACCATCGAGAACACGCCCTGGGGCTTCGGCTTCATGCTCAATTTCCAGGCCCCGCCGATCAAGAACCCCGTCATGCGCTGGGCCCGCAACTACGACGGCGACCTGGAGGCCGGCTCGGGCCACGTGGGCCCCAGCAACATGTGGACGAAGATCCACCTCACGCCCACCCGCTGGATCCACCAGTACATCTTCGAAACGCCCATCGACGAGTACCACACGAAGATCTTCCTCATCTGCATGCGGAACGTGCTGCTGCCCACCTGGGTGGACAAAATTGTCAACAAGCGCAACTTCGCCATCGCCGAGCAGGATCGCGTGGTGATCGAGAAGCTGAAGCCCGTGAAGACGCCGCCCTCCCGCGCGCGGGAGCTGCTCATGCCCGCCGACAAGGTGATCTACCTGTACCGGGACAGCCTGGACGAGTGGACCCGCCGGGGCTGGCGCATCGACACGGAGGCGCTCCGCAAGGCCGCCGAACGGGGCGACATGGTCTACGCCATCCCGTCCCCCGCCCGGCGCGAGACCCGGGGCTGGGTGCTGGAATCCGTGCCGCTGGTGCCGGCCTCGCCCGTGGAGACCGGCAGCACCCCCCTCAGTGCGGTGAAGAGCGCCGTGAAGGCCAGCGGCTGAGCAGCGCCCCGCTCTTTCCGCTGCTGCGGCGGCAATGGACCCCGGTCCTGCCGCTCGTGGAGCTCACGAGCAATCCCCAGGCGGTCGAGATCGCCGGCGAGAAGCTGGTGGTGTTCCGGGACGCCGGCGGCCTGTGGCACGCCCTGCTCGACAAGTGCCCGCACCGGGGAGCCGCCCTCTCTCTCGGCGCGGTCACCGAAGACGGCAACCTGCAGTGCCGCTACCACGGCTGGCGCTTCCGGGGCGACGGCGTCTGCGCACGGGTGCCGCTGAACGAGCTGACGGACAAGGCGCTGGGCTCGATCCGGGCCGCTGCCATGCCGGTAATGGAGCTGGCGGGAGCGCTGTGGGTCTTCACAGGCACCCTGCAGGACGAGCCCGCCCCGCCACCGCCCGAACTCCCCTCATCCCTCCAGGGCCCACCCCGCCAGTTCGGCACCTACAGCCAGCACTGGAATGCCCACTGGACCCGGGCCGTCGAGAACTTCATCGATTTCGCCCATCCCTCCTACCTGCACCGGGACACGATCGGCGCCTGGACCCACGATTACGCCGAGGGTGGCGCCATCGCGACCTGCGAGGTCCACGCTGAGTCCTGGGGCTTCAGCACGCTGAACTACTTCACGACCGCCCGTCAGGGCTTCCGGGTGGACTGGTACCGGCCGAACCTGTCGGTGCTGCACTTTGGGGACAGCGGCGAGGGCAAGCTGCACGTATTCTCGATACCGGTGTCGGCCGCGCGCACCCGTGTCATGACCGTGCGGCGCCTGCCACCCGGCGCCGACACGGCAGCCTGGAGTGCCCGGGCGGCGTCCATGGACAACACGATCCTCGACGAGGACCGGGTGGTGGTGGAGTCCCAGGACGGTCCGGTGGACGAGGCGGGCGAGATTTCCGTCGCCACGGACGCGCCGGCCGTCGCCTTTCGGCGCTGGCACCGGCAGATGCTCGCATCCCGACCGTGACCGGCCGCCGCCGGCGGCGGTGCAAAAAAATGCCCCGCTCGAGGCGGGGCATTGAATCTTGGCCGGTGCCCTTCTTGACGTGCCAGGGCGTGCCGGTCAGCAGAGTCCTTTAGAGGACGTCGCCGAAGCTGTAGCGGGTGAAGAGCGTCAGGCTGTCGCCACTGCTGGCGAGGGAGCCGCCGCCGCTGCCGCTCAGGCCCGCGCGCAGGCCGACCGACCAGGCAGGCATGATGAAGTACTGCCCGTAAATACGGACGCTTGTGTCGTTGTAGTCGTAGTTGCTGCCTTCGTTACCGCCATCAACGGTGCCGTTTGTGTAAACCAGCGCGCCGCCAAACTCCATCGTGTCGCTGGCCCGGTAGCGCACGCCACTCTCCACGTTGAAGCCGTCGGTGTCGCCCAGATCCCCCGAGTTCTTGAAATCCGCGTTGGAATCAAACCAACCCAGCGCGAAGAACATCTCGGAGTTGGTGGTCAGCCTCGTGTGGTACCCGAGGGCGATAGACCAGGTATCAACGTCTACGCTGTAGCCAAGGTCGGTGCTGTCTGAGTTGAGCATGCTGTAGCCGGCCTGGGCGTAGAAGTTGCTGCCGAAACCGAGGCTGCCGGCAATGCCAAAGCCGTCCGTGCTGTTGAAGTCGTCACCGTCGGCCTCGGTCCAGCCACCCTCGAGGTAAGTGAAGGCGATGTCCGACGCGTCAGCAGCAAATACGCTGTACGACATCAGCAGCGCGGCTGTGGATACGAGTGCGATCCCTGTACGTTTCATTGAATAAACTCCCTTTGTGAAGAACTATGCGCAATTGCCCGGAAAGTCGGCAATAGATCGGCAGCCGACCGCGGGAACAGAATCCTACAGGTTGAATCGGTCCTTGTGTTACTAAATATTGGGCGATGTTGCTCCAAGGCAACATCAGCCCCGGCTGCGGAAAGGCAGAATGATCGGCGATTGTCAGCTATCTAGTTGAACCGTCGAGTTTTTGTTGCCGTGGCACGACAGGAGCCTCCGCTCTTGCGATATTCAACCGCTACTGGTCAGAAACGACGTCAATCGAACGCCACTGTTGTATATCCGCAACGATAGAGCCCGCGGCGGATTGGCTTGTATAGCGGGATACCGTAGGCATTTGGTAGAGAAATATCAAGACAGTTGCCGGTACACTACGCGCCCGGCATGGATGCTGCGCACACGCCAGTCCGGTTTTGAAAATTGTTGTCGCGACACAGTAAGGAGACACACGAATGAAGACCAAGGGTATGGGGATTGCACTACTTTCGGCGGCCGCCCTGCTGGGCAGCGCCGTGGCCCAGGCTGAACTGCCGTGGACCTACGTTGAGGCCGGATACACCAAGGCTGACGGTTCGGAATTCGCTGACACCGACGCTCTGGATATCAAGGGCAGCATTGGCTTTGCCAACGTGTGGCACGCCTCGCTGGACTATCAGGACGGCACGACTGATTTCGACATCGGCCCCGACTCCGACTTCGACGGCTGGCGCTTCGTCGTGGGCGCCCACCCGCAGCTCACCCCGAACACCCAGCTCGTTGCGGACCTGACCTACTTCAACTACGACTTCGATGGAGGTGAAGGTTCGGATGGCTTCGGCGTCGGTCTGGGCCTGCGTCATAGCCTGACTGATAAGGTCGAGCTGCTGGCTGAAGCCTGGTACACCCAGACCAGTGTCGACGATAACTCCAGCAATCCGGACTTCGATGTGTACAACACCACCGTCCAGCTTGGCGGTCGTTACAAGTGGACGCCGAACTTCTCGACGGGTCTCACCGTTGATCTGGGCGGCTCTGGCTCGAGCTCGGGTTTCTTCGGCGGCGATCAGGCCCGGTTCGACATCCGCTGGTCCTTCGCCGACATCGTCTCGAAGTAAGCTGGCCATCCAGCCTCCCAGAGGCCGGACTGGTGACGTGACAACAGGCGCCCCGCCTCGTGCGGGGCGCTTTTTTTCCGGGCACCCGAACCGCTAGGATCTCACCCGTGCGCGCCCCGGCCATCATCACTTTTGCCCTCCTGGCCCTGTCTGGCTGCATCCACCTGCCCGCCGAGGTGGCCGCTGTCGTCCGGGAATCCGACCCACCGGCCCTCAACAATTTCCTTCCGGAAGCACCGCCGGAAAGGGCTCTGACCCGTGTCGAGCCTCCGTCACCCTAGCCTGCTGCTCGCTGCGGCGTCGCTGCTCGGCGGGTGCATGGCCGTCGGCCCCGCGTTCAGCACCTGGCAGGTCGATGGCGGTGCCACGGATGCCACGGTGCGCTACGAGGGCATTCCGGTCCACACGGGCCAGATCATCGTCAGCGAGCAGGGGTCTGCCAACAGCATGTTCCTGTCGCTGCTGGTCGCCGAGAATCATCCCTACGTGCACAGCGGCATCATCGTCGTAGAAAACGGGAGTCCGTGGGTCTACGAGGCCAACGGCCGCATGCAGCCGTCGCTCGGCAGCAGCCCGCTCACGCACCACGTAACGGGCGGCATGCGCCGCATCGGGCTCGGCACCTTCCTTGCCCAGAACCGCTTCATCGCCATCTACGACCCGCCACCCGGCACCGACGCGGAACTGATCGGTCGCTTCGCGCAGGACAGCTACATGGCCGGCCTGCCCTTCGACCCGTACTTCGACCGCAGCGACCCGTCGAAGGTCTACTGCTCTGAGTTCACGGCCCTGGCCCTTGCCGCTGGCGGCGCCCCGCCCCCGCGGACCTCGCCGATGAACGCCAATGCGTCCGTCGGCGTGATCCTGGACTGGCTGGAGATCACCACGCCGGACATCATCCCGCCGGCCAGCCTCATCGCGAACGCCACCCGGGTGGGCGTATTCAGCCGGCGGGACAGTCCCGCCCAGATGGAGGCCTACTTCGCCGTCAAGGCCGAGCTCCACCGGCGCTTCACGCCGGACCAGAAGCTGGGCAACGTGCTGCACTTCTCGCCGGTCCGCGGCCTCGCTTACCAGCCGGAAGTCGAGGCCTTCATGGCGGCGGCCAACAAGGCAGCAGCCGGCTGGGCCGACCTGTCGCCCGCGGAGATTGACGACGGCGTCCGCGCCCTGGCCAACGAGCGGCTCGGGCCCTTCGATGCCTCGCGGGTCGCGCAGCGAACGGCGGGCGCGGAAGACGTCGTTATCGCGGGAGTTCCACACTAGACTGCGGTTTCTCGCTGCCCCGGAGACCGCCCGCGATGCACGGCCAGCCCGCTTCCCGCTTCCTGCTTCCCCTGGTCCTCGCTTGCACATTTGGCGCCGGCTCCGCCGCCACCGGCGACGAAGCCTGCGTGCCGCTGTACCGCAAGGGCGTCATCAACCTGCCCTTCAACCCCGCCTTTCTGCACGTCACCAGCTTCCCGACCGGGAACGGCAGCGAGACCCGGGACGCGCTGCTCATGTCCAGCTTCTTCAACGTGGAGAAGGACCCGACGGGCGAGAAGGTCACCCGGGTGTTCGAGCGGGACCTGGCCGCGTGGATCCCGGACCTGGCCGGCGTCGATCCGGCCACCTTCGATGCCCGGAAGGAGCTGGAGATCCTGACCGACCGGGCGGGCGAGCCCTTCCGGCACGTCTGGCCGAATGAGTCTGACCGGGTCCCGGACGGGGTGGTGCCCTTCCAGGCCGTGGTGGTCCCGGGCGGCTTCCTCTCCACGCCGAAGCCCGGGCGAATCACGCTGGTGAACGTGGATGATCCGAAGCGCACCGAGTACGTGGTCGCCGAGGCCGGCACCGGCACCCCGGACTGCTCCGCCGGCAAGGGCCCCGACCAGATCCTCAACGACCGCTGGTTCTACCACCAGGCGCTGTTCCACGACATGGACGGCGACGGCCTGAAGGACCTGATCACGGCCCGGGCCAACCTGATGCCCTTCCTCTACCAGTGCCCGCCGGTGGGCGAGCTGGTCTGGTTCCGCAATCCCGGCGCCGCGCTCAAGCCCGACGTGCCCTGGGACGTCCGGGTCCTGGTCGGCCTGCCCGCCGAGACCAACGGGCCGGAGGTGAACATGGCGCTCGCCGACCTGGACGGGGACGGCGTGCCCGAGATCATCGCCACCCACTTCTTCACGAGCGACAACATCTCGGTGTTCGGAGCGCCCGCGGGCGGCCAGTGGAAGGACGTGGATCCGGTGAAGCGCCCGCTCCGCCGCAGGACCATCATGACCGGCCAGGGCCGGCCCTTCGCCGTCGAGCCCGCGGACCTGAACGGCGACGGCCGCCTCGAGATCCTCACCAGCAACCACCAGGGCGACGGCTGCTTCGACGTCACGAAGGACGTCATCCCCGGCCGCGTGATCGCCCTGGAGCAGCCGGCCAGCGGCAAGCTCTTCGACGAGGACTGGACCACGCACATCCTCAAGGACAACATCCGCCCGAATCCCACCTTCCCGAAGCCGGTGCGGGGCCCCGGCCGGCTCGCGCCGAACCGGGCCGTCGCCTTCTGGCCGGAGCGAAAGCTCGAGGGGAGCGCGAAGCCCTGGATCGTGGTGGGCGGCGACGAGGCGTCGAAGGTGTGGGTGCTGAAGCCCGTCAGCGACAGGCGGGACGAGTGGCGCTACGAGTCAGTCACCATCTTCGACATCAACGACCACTACGGTGCGAACACCACCCAGACCCTCGCCCTCGACCCGAAGGGCGAGGTGATCTCCACCATCGGCGGCCTGGCCTGGCGCTACGACCGGCCCGGCGCGGACGGCATGGCGGAGCTTTACATCCCGGTCTTCGAGGCCCGGCAGGTGCACATCTTCAGCTTCCGGAAGAGCCGCCGGGCGGACCGGGTGCGGTGCCCGGCGGACGTGACGATCGCCTGCCCCGCGCCGTAGGAGCGCCTTCAGGCGGAGCAGAAATGGGGACAGATTTATTTCTCTCGAGAGAGAAATAAATCTGTCCCCATTTCTGCTCCGCCTGAAGGCGCTCCTACGGCGCGGACGCCTGGCAGCGATAGCACGTAGTCGGCGCCCATCAGCATCGACGGCGTGTAGTAACCGCCGGGAAGCTCGGCCCCGAGCAGGCGCTGGACGATGCCCACCGCGCCGGTGACCGTGAGGTCGTAGCCGTTCGGAGTGTCGATCTCCAGCCGGCGCTCCTCGCCCCGCGCGTTCCGGATTTCGCCCCAGATGCGGGAGCGCGTGCGGTGCCGGGTCTCCGCCGATGGGCCCTGCACCCGGCCCGCCACGCGGCGCTGCAGGTAGCGCACCACCGCCGGCCAGCCGAGCAACGGGCGCAGCGAGTTGGCCCGGCGGGCGGCGGCGATGGACCGGGGCGAAGCCACCAGGTAGGTCTCGATATCCGGTATGCCGGTGGACACCCAGGCCGTATAGAGATCGCCCCAGGGAATCGTCATCGCCGTCCGGGCCCGGCCGTCGTGGTCGAAGGTGCGGGTCCTGTACGCGAGCGGAACCGGCACGAGCTCGCCGTTCCGGCGCACCCGGCCGCCGCGGGCCAGCCCCTCAACGCCGGTCCTGGTGGTGCCAGGGCTCGCGCCGCCGCCAGCCTCGAAGCCCAGCACCAGCGCCGTGGCGTCGGGCAGCTCGCGCTTCAGCATCGCGGCAACGCAGTCGGTGGGCACCACGTCGAAGCCGGCGCCGGGCAGGACGACGATGCCGCGCACCCGTGCCCGTGAATCCTGCGCGTGGCAGTGGGCGAAGACGTCGATCTCGCCGGTGATGTCGAGGTAATGGGCACCGGCCGCGAGACAGCCCTCCAGCATGGGGGCGCAGGTGGCCGAGAACGGCCCGGCGCAGTGGAGCACGAGGGACACGTCCTCGAGCGCGGTGGCAATTGCCGCGGGGTCCCGCAGGTCGAACACGCGCACCGGCAGGGCCAGCTCTTCGGCGAGCGCGCGCAGCGCGACGGGATTGCGGCCCCCGAGCACGGGCTGGAGGCCGCGGCGCACCGCCTCGGTGGCCATCAGCCGTCCCGTGTAGCCGTTGGCGCCGTAGAGCAGCCAGTGCGTCATAATTCAACTGTACAACGGCAGCTCCCGGGAAGCTCCGATGCCCCCTGATTCCACCATGGCCAGCCTGCCCGTCCCCAGCCCCTGTGTGGGCATCTGCTGCATCGGCGGGGATGGCCTCTGCTTCGGGTGCTACCGCACGCGGGCGGAACTGTCGGCGTGGGGCACGGCTACCGAGGCCGAGAAGCGGGAGATCCTGGGCCGCTGCCAGGCCCGGCAGCAGCAGGCGGCAGCGCGCTGAAGACGATCCAGGTCAGGGTGAAGCCGAACGCCAGGACGAGCGCCCTGGAGCAGCTCGCCGACGGCACCTGGCTCGCGGCCCTCAAGGCGCCGCCCGTGGACGGCAAGGCCAACGCCGAGCTCATCGCCCTGGTCGCCCGGCGCTTCGGCCAGCCGAAGTCCCGGGTGTCGATCCGGCGGGGCGCGTCAGGGCGGGTCAAGCTGGTGACGATAGCCGGCGACTAGCGCCGTTCTGCCACGCTCAACCCGTGCCGGCCGGCTTC
The DNA here is from genome assembly GCA_016789845.1 of Chromatiales bacterium. Taxonomy (GTDB): domain Bacteria; phylum Pseudomonadota; class Gammaproteobacteria; order Steroidobacterales; genus SHZI01. Next base: position 47,695 of record JAEUQA010000076.1, on the reverse strand, counting down.
GTCGCCGCAGCAACGGTCTCCCGGATCCACTGGTCGAATAACGTGTGCTCGGCGATGCCCTTCCCGGTGCTGACGTAGTCCAGGTCCGCCAGGTCCTTCGCGATGCGGGCCGACACGCCGCTGCGGCCCACGATGACCACCGGCACCACGATCACTTTCCTGCCCGACGCCGTGGCCCCGGCAATCCAGCCACGCATGCGATCAACATTCTTCTGGCGAATCTCGGGCGGGGCGTCGTCCTGCAGGGTGCCGTACATCACGTCCGGGACGCCCGTCGCGGCCCGGATGCCGGCCGCGTGGACGGCGAGATTTCGCAGTTCCTTCTCGTTGTCGGCGGCGTCTTCGGGCCCGTGGGCAATCAACACGACCACCTCGCCGGCGGGATTGCTGCTGGCGCCCCGGACGTAGTCCGCCAGGATCTGCGTCACCAGCGGGCTGGTCGTCGGCGTCCTGGCCACCAGGATCCGCGCATCGCTCCTGATGCGCGGGACGTCCAGATAGGAGGATCTGTCGCTGAGCCCGAAGGCGTAGTTCCACTGGCGGATCAGCGAGGTGTTGTCGCCAACTTCGGTCGGCAGCACGACGATCGTCTTCGCGCCCGCGGCCTCGAGCTGGTCGACGGCGGCCTGGATGTGGGCGGAGTCCATCATCGTCATGCCCAGGCCGACCGCCGTCGGGTACACCGCGGCGACGCCCGCATAGCCGCGCTTGAAGAGCGCATCGCCCTCGGCCTTGTAGCCGTGACCCAGCCCGAGGATGCCGACCTCGTTGCGGACCCCGGGCGGGCTCAGGTACTCCTGGGCCTCGTACATGCGCGACATGGCCGCGTTGATCTGCTCGTCAGTGTAGGGCCGGTAGATCTCGATCTTCGACTTGAGGATCTCGATCTGCTCGTGGGTCATCTGGTGACCGGCACGGTCCTGGTGCCGGGAGTGGTCCACCACCGCGGCATCCTCCCCGGCAGCATTAGCGGAAGCACAGAAGAGCAGGGCCAGGCTGACGGTCACGATGTCAGTGCAAAGGGTTCGCACGCGCATGGCAGTAATTCCCCCTGTGTGGTGTCTCGACGATTGCGCTCTAGCGCCTTGGCCCGGGAAAGCCGCCCTCCGGCGGCGGGCAGATCCTGTCGATCTCGGCCAGCTCCTCGGCCGGGGCCCGCCAGCCCGCCGCGCTGACGTTCTGCTCGAGCTGGGCGACCGTCGTCACGCCCGCGATGACGCTGGACACCGCCGGCCTGCCTGCCAGCCAGCCCATGGCCAGCTGCAGCAGGCTGTGGCCGTATCGCTCGCAGAGCCCGGACAGCTTCGCCACCTTGTCCAGCTTCTCGGGCGAGGCAAATGCAGCCGCCGCCCACGCGCCCCACTTGGCCAGGCGCGAATCCGCCGGGAAGTCGCGGCCCGGCAGGTACTTTCCCGACAGCAGCCCGCTCTCCAGCGGGAAGTACGGAATGATGCCAAGCCCGAAGCGCGTGACCGCGGGCAGAACCTCCTTCTCCAGGTCCCTGCTCATCACGCTGTAGCGGTTCTGCGCGGCGATGAACGGCCCCAGGTGATTTTCCCGGGCGGTCCATGCTGCGTCGGCGATCTGCCAGGCGGCGAAGTTGGAGCACCCGATGTAGCGCACCTTGCCCTGGCGGACGAGGTCGTCGAGTGCCCGCAGTGTCTCGTCGATAGGCACGGCCGCGTCGGCCCGGTGCATCTGGTAGAGGTCGATGTAATCGCTGCCAAGCCGCCGCAGGCTGCCCTCAACCGCCTGCAGGATCCAGCGCCGGGAGCCACCCTGCATCCAGGCCTGGTCGGCGGACATGGGGCCGGCGAACTTGGTCGCGATGATGACTTCGGGCCGGCGCGGGCCGAGCGCCTTGCCGAGATATTCCTCCGACGTGCCACGGTTACCGTACACGTCTGCGGTGTCGAAGAAGTTCACCCCCAGCTCAAGCGCCCGATTCACGATCGCGGTGGCCTGGGCCTGGTCGTTCATGGCCCCGAAGTTCATGCAGCCCAGGCCAACGAGGGAGACCTGGAGGCCGGAGTTGCCGAGTGAGCGGAGTTCCATCTGCGTCATGGCGTCAATGGTGGACAGGATCCCGCATGGCGCGCAAGGCCAGGAACCCGGCCAGCGCCCCCAGCAGATGCTTGAGGGTGTGCCCGCTCATTGCACCGGTGGCCAGATGGATGACGCTATCGTAGTGCTCCGCCAGCTTGGCGAGCCCGTAGGTCGCCAGCGTGGCCCACAGCCAGGACGCCCGCAGGCCATTGCCCCTCTCCGAGACCAGCATCAGCGGGATCATCGCCATCGGCAGGAACTGCACCAGGCCGTAGGGCCGCAGGTCGCCCTGCCCCTGCAGTTCGGTCCAGTCCCAGTACATCACCGCGACCACGCCGGCGAGGACGAGCGGCCACAACAGCCGCCGGCCGAGCGGAGCCGAGATCCGATCGCCGATCACGATGGAGAACAGGGCCATGAAGGCAATGGTCATGGGGAGCCGGTCCCAGACCAGCGTGTCGCTGGTGGGGGCGTAGTGGTAGTACGCGGAGCCGATCCCGACCAGCAGCACGCCCAGGCAGAAGAGCAGGTACGCCGGGCGCGGGATCGTGGCGAGGGCTGTCGGGGTGGCGCCAAGGCCCCAGGCCCCGACCAGCAGGAACGGCAGGTTCGAGGCCACGTTCCAGAAGTTGGGGACGCCCAGCAGCGCGGACCGGTCCGCGAACGCGTGATAGGCGGGATCCTGGGGCACTGTCGGCAGCAGGAAGGCAGCGATCACCGCGACAGCCGCCACCGCAACGAGGATCCAGCGGGACATGCCCGCAAGACTAACCCCCAGTGCCTGAAAAAACGAAGCCCCGGACGAGCCGGGGCTTCGGGGTCCTCACGTCTAGCCGTGGTCAGGCAGCGCGCAGGTTCGCTGCCGACGGCTTGCCGCGCTCGTTGGTGACCTCGAAGGTCACGCTCTGGCCCTCATTGAGGGTCGCGAGGCCGGCAGCCTGGACGGCGGTCACGTGGACGAAGACGTCCTTCGAACCATCCGACGGCTGAATGAAACCATAGCCCTTCTGGGCGTTGAACCACTTAACAGTACCGGTAGCCATTTGGTAAGCACCTCATAAAAATAAACAACAAACGTCTAAAACTAGACACTGCCGGGACCTGCTACGCACGCGGGACCCGGACAACCTGGGCTTATGGGTGGCTACTTGGTTTGAGTATCCCGGTCGGGATGCTGTGGACGAGGCAGGTCCAAAATCGAAGATTGCCATGCCACGCTAGTCTAACCGGGGGGCCGCGTCAACCGGGGAAGTCCGGGCCCGGCCCCGGCCGTGCCTATTTCTTCACCGCCAGCACGCCATCGCCGCTCATTTCCGTCGAGAATCCCGCCGCCTGCAGGCGCCTAGCCACCTCGGCGGGGACGTCGCGCCCGCTGGTCAGCCGGTTGGGCGTGCCGGTGTAGTGGAAGAGCCGGCCCCGGCGCCGGAGGACCCGCGCCAGCTGGTCGTAGAAGGCCCGGGAATAGAGTTCCCCGGCAATGCCGAAGCGGGGCGGGTCGTGGAGGATCGCGTCCACGGAACCGCCTGGCAACGACGCGATCGCCTCGCTGATGTCACCCCGGGTCAGTTCCAGTCCGGCGCAGCCCGCGCCGCTGCCCTCCGGGGACCAGGGGTTCAGGCTGCGCAGCCAGAGCACGTCGGGATTCTTCTCCCAGGACAGCACCCGGGACGCGCCGCCCGCAAGGCACCAGGCCGCGAAATAGCCGAGGCCCCCGCAGGTGTCCAGGACCACCTTGCCCCGGGGATCGATGAGGCCGACCTTGCGCCGCGCGTCCTCCCAGGGCGAGAGCTTTGCGGTGACCAGCATCTTGATGCCATCGATCTCGAAGGTCGGGGTGCCCCACTCCGTCGGCACCAGCTTGATCAGTGAATCCCGGAAGCGGGAGACAGGCGCGAAGGCGGCGCCGTCCCAGCAGTAGATCGTCCGGTCCTTGCAGTTCCCGATCCAGGGATAGTGCCGGCCCTCGTTGGACCAGCCGGCGTCATGCACGGTGACAGTCGTGGCTGTGCGCTCCAGGTCCAGCGAGCACACGATGGTCCGCTCGCCTGCGCGCGCCGCCGCGCGCAGTGCCTCCTGCACTTTCAACGTGAGCAATGGTTGCTTCATCCCGGGCTGGGAGAGGTATAGCACGGCGCCGGGACCGCGGTGTTCCGGGGAACCCCGCTCGCCGGGAGATCGTCAGCCTGTGCGCCTAGGACGTCACACCCGAGACCTGCGGTGGGCCCGGCAGCTCCAGCACCTGCGGGTCCCGCACTGCCTTCGGGTTGCCCGGGCTTGCCTGCGCGGCGTTCCCGTCCGCGAAAACCAGCTTGCCTTCCACGGCCGCGCCGCACTCCAGCTGCATCTGCCGGTAGGTGATGTTCCCGGTCACCCGGGCGTTGGCCTGCAGCTCCAGGAAGTGCCCGACCTCCAGGTCGCCGCGGATGGTGCCGTTGATGACGGCGTCCCAGGTCCTGACGGAACCATTGATGCTGCCCTTCTCGCTCAGCACCAGCAGGCCGCTGGTGCCGTCCTCGCTGACCACATTGCCATCGATGCGGCCATCCACCCGGAGGCCGGCGGAGAACGTCACGTCACCGGTAATCGCCATGTTGTCGGCGACCAGGCTCGAGAGCTTGGTGACCTCGATTGACCTATTGTTCTTCCTGCGAAACATGCCGTGCCTTCCTCCGGTCAGCGGGGCTGGTCCACGCGGCCCTCCCGGGCCGCGAGAAATTCGAGACGGGTGGTCAATTCATTGATCTCGGCGTGCAGCTCCATGGCCTGCCGGTTGAGCTCGGCGCGGGTCGCCTTCTCCATGCCCAGCTCCGTCCGCAGCCGCTGCAGGTCGTCGAGTAGCGCAGCGTTCTCCTGCGCGAGGGCCGCGGAAGAGCCCATGGCGTTGATCGGCAATGCGCCATCTCGCAGGTAGAACGCACCACCCCCGGCGCCCAGCAGCATGACGATGACCGTCACGAAGGTCGCCGTCCGGCGCCGGCGCTCGTCGCGGGAGCTGAGCTCGAGTCCCGCGCGGGTCAGCCGCTGCGTGTCGAACGGGCTCACCGGCCCGGGCGCTCCAGGTAACGCAGCGGCTCGACGGGCCGGCCCCGCTGGAGGACCTCGAAGTGCAGGTGGGGCCCGGTGGAGCGGCCCGTGGAGCCCACGGTGGCGATGACCTGCTCCGGCAGCACTACCTGGCCCCTGCGCACCAGCACCTTGCTGGCATGGGCGTAGCGCGTTACCAGGCCATCGCCATGATCGATCTCTACCGAGTTGCCATAGGCGCGCCGGAAACCGGCGAAGCGCACCATGCCGCCGGCGCTCGCGAGTATGGGCGTGCCCCTGGGCGCGGGCATGTCCACGCCCGGGTGCCGGGCACGCTGCCCGGTGAAGGGGTCCCGCCGGTTGCCGAAGCGCGAGCTGATGCGCGCCCCCGCGATGGGGTAGCGGCTGGGCCAGGCCATTTCGGCCAGGTCACTGTCGGCGGTACGCCGGCTCACGAGGGCCAGGGACGCGTCCAGGCTGTCCAGGCCGCTTTCGAGACGGGCCAGTCCGGCGTGGACATCGGACTGCACAACGACATCCGTCGAGTCATCGGGCTCGAGCAGCGGGCCGCCGCTGGGCTCGGACCCCGTGTCGCCGGCCCCGGGCTTCAGCCGTTGCTCCGCCTCATTCATCAGCCCGACCCGCTTCGCCAGCGTCAGCGCCTCGCTCTCGAGGCGGAGCAGCCGGGCAGACAGCGTGCCGATCCTGTCGATGAGCGCCTGGTTTTCGGGCCGCGCGGGATCGAGCCTGGCATTCGCGGCAGGGTCACCAGCTGGCCCGCCACCGCGATCGGCCAGCCGATAGCCCAGGGCGAGACCACCGACCACGCCGGTGGCGAGCGTCGCGAGCAGCAGCAGGCCGACGCCAAGCGCGATGGTTCGCGTCGTCACCGTTCGCACGCGCGATGCGGCGAGGTTTCCCGCCGAGAGAATGACCAACGCCATCCGTTGCCCCTGTGCCCTGATGCCAGTGCCCGCTGGCCACCGCATCGTCTCAGGCAGGGCGGGGGTGAACTGTGATCAGCGCCTCAGTGGAGTGGCACAGCGGAATAGGTTAAATGCGCTCGCGGCGCCGCAGGGCTTACCACCCATCGCCAAAGCGGTACTGCGCGTCGAACAGGAGCGTGTTGCGCCCCGGAACTCCGTCACGGCAGCGGCACGAACCTGCCGCTGCCGTGACCCGGCCTAGTCGTTGCGTGCCGTCTGCGCCAGGCTCACATCCGTCTGGTAACTCTTCCCTGTCCTGGAGCCGATACTGCCGATCAGCGTCATGCCGTCGTCCAGCCGCGTGGCACTGGCCACCTTGATCGTCGCGGCCTCGATCAGCTGGCACTCGCCGGGCGCCACCAGGGCTTCCTTGCCGTCGTAGGTCACCTTCAGCGACGCGGCGCCACGCCCCTCCTCCATGCAGACCCGGTAGGCCTTGATCGCCGCCCGGGCCCGCATCGTCTTGCTCTCCCCGTTATCCAGCTGGAACTGGCCGACCCGGGCCAGCAGTACATCGGTATCCGCCAGGGCCGTCGGCGTCACGGCCATCAGGCCCGCACCGATCACGGCGACGACGCAGAGTATTCCCTTGCTCATGGCTGCTCTCCTTGTGGTTCTTCTTGGACAGTCTTGTTGCTCTTGTCCCGGGCAAGCCGCGCCGGACACGGGATCGAGCCTGCCCCAGCCGCCAGTGTCCCGGTGTCACTGCACGGACAGCGGCCCGCGAAAAGGCAGGCTTTGGCCCAAAAACCACAGGTTTTCCCACCCCAATGTCATCCGGATGACACGCGCAGCGCCGTTCCAGGCCGCGCTTGTGTCAGCCTCCGGACACGGACGGGACCCGGTGTGGCCCCGGACGGACAGGCCGGATGGCCTGTGGCAAGCTAGACGCGACCGGGCGCAGGTCGGTAACCAGGGATGGTGCCAATGAAAAGCGCGGCAAGGACGGTGTTCCAGAACAACGAGCTGCTGCGGCACCTGGACAGTGTCGGCCTCGACCGGGTCGCCCAGCTGGCGGCCCGCCGCAGCTACGACCAGGGCGCGACGATCTTCGCGGAGGGCGATCCCGCCGACGCCATCTACGGCGTGATCTCGGGGCAGGTCCAGATCAGCGCCCGGACATCCAGCAACGGGGAGATCCTCCTCGACGCCTACGGCTCCGGCCGGATCTTCGGTCTCGTTGGCGGCATCGACGGGCTGCTCCGGTGCGCCACCGCGCGCGCGGCGCCGGCCGCCGAGGTCTTCGTCATCTGCCGCGACCAGTTCCTGCGGCTCGTCGCCGCCGAGCCCCTGCTGTCATTGGGGCTGCTGGCGGTGTTTTGCCAGCGCCAGCGGGACGTGACCCGGCTGATCGTCGGCGAGTACGCCCAGCGGGACATCCCCGCCCGCCTCGCCCACCGGGTGCTCGAACTGACCGGCGTGGATCCGACCGGCAGAAGCTGCCTCGACATCACCCAGGCCGAGCTGGCCAAGTTCGTGTTCGTGTCGCGGCAGGTGGTGAATCACTACCTCAGCGACTGGCACAGCCGCGGCTGGGTGAGCACCTCGCCAAGGCGGCTGCGCGTGACCGATCGCCAGGCGCTGCTCGCCGTGGCGAGCAGCGCCGGCACCGGGATCTGACGGCGACCAGCGCTGCTGGCTAGCCCTGCTGTACCGCCTGCTTCCTGCGCAGCGAGGCCAGCGTGGCCAGGCCCGAACCCAGCAACAGCCAGGCGCCCGGCACGGGGACCACGCTGGTCACCACCGGCGTCCTGAAGCCGCAGGTGGGCAGGCCGCCGTCCCCGCTCGGGGCTGCGGCGATGCGCGTGATCGCGGCATCGGTGGTAGTTGTCATGTTGTCCCAGTTGGTGCCCACGCCCGGCGTGGCGCCGTGGTAGCTGCCGTTCTCGCCATGGAACACGTAGAAGGCGCAATCCGGGCCGACTTCCGCCAGGTCGCCGTAGGCGCCGCCACCGGTTGCAATGTCGTAGATCAGCGTCGGTGCATTGGCGAAGCCCAAGCCGAACTGGTACTCGGTGATGGTGCCGTCGTTGTTGTTGCTGAAAATCGAAGTGGACAGCAGGCCGTCACCAAAGGTCAGTCCATCGGGATAGTGGATGAGGTTGGACAGCGTGTTGATCCACGATCCCGCCCAGTCGATGATGATCAGGCTCGCATTGCCCTGCCCGGCCAGCACGATCTCGTTGGCCGAGGATGCCGCCATGTCATCGATCAGCGTGTTCGCGGTGAAGATCAGGGAATTGGTGAGATTCACCGGGTCGTAGACGTACACGTCCGAGCCCGAGCCCGCGGCGTAGGCAATCCGTCCGTCCGACAGCGTGGTGATGCCGTAGCCGGGCCCACCGACGTTGGTGAGCGTCTGTGCCGGAGCTGCCCAGTTGCCCGGATCGAAGCGCTGCAGCCCTCCGCCGGTAATGGCATAGATGTAGCCGTCGGTACCGTTGGTCATGCCGTAGCCGGTGTTGTTGAGCCCGCTGATGGCGTGGGTCGCGATGACGCCATGGAGGGACGTGCCCTGGTACGTGGTGTTCTGGGTGAGGCTGTACTCGATGATGCTCGAACCGGCCCGGGTGAGGAGGTTATTGCCGGTCGTCCAGGCCATGCCGGCTTCCTGGCCGATGATCAGCGGCCCCGCGTAGATCTCCTGGACATAGGCGGGGTTCAGGTAGCTGAAGTGGACGGCGTGGGCGGGGTTGGCAACCAGCATGGCGGCGGTCAGCGCGGGCGCGAGAAGCAGAGTCCTGTGAATGGAACGCATGAGACATCCCCCGATGATTGTTGGTGTTATGAGCGGCGTCAGGAACAGCAGCCCGGAGTATAGGGCCGGCGAACGCCGGCACGCTGCACGTCAGCAATCAGGCGAGGGACATGGCCAATCGCGATGAAAACACTGGGATTGCATCGGTCGCATTAAACTCCGGGAACAGCGCGCCGCTGATGTCCTCCGGCCTGACCAGGCGCCGGATCAACCCGAACTCGTCCCGGGCCTCCGGATAGTGCCTGGCCAGGTGCAGCAGCCACTGCTTCAGTCGCCCGTGGCGGTGACGCTCGGGCATCTGCAGCCCGATGGCGGCCCAGTAGCGCCGGAGCATCTCTCTCACCTCCGGCCACGCAAAGCCCGTGTCACGATCGCCGCGGATCATCAGGGCCAGCGCCGGATTGGCGACCGCGCCACGCCCCAGCATGAGGTCGTCGCAGCCGGAGACGGCACGGCACCGGCGCGCATCGTCGACCGTCCAGATCTCGCCGTTGGCGATCACCGGGATGCGCACGTGCTCGCGAATGCTCGCGATCCACTCCCAGTAGGCGGGCGGCCGGTAGCCGTCCGTCCGGGTGCGGGCGTGCACGACGATCTCGGCAGCGCCCCCATCGGCCAGCGCCCGGGCGCAGTCCAGCGCCACGTCGGGCGTGTCGTAGCCCAGGCGCATCTTCGCCGTGACGGGGATCGCCGCGGGCACGGCCTGGCGCACGGCATGGACGATGGCGCGCATCAGGCCTGGATCCCGCAGCAGCGCGGCGCCTCCACCGTGGCGGTTCACCAGCCTGGCCGGGCAGCCAAAATTGAGGTCAATGACCGGGGCCCCGAGCATCGCGGCGAGCGCGGCGTTCTCCGCCAGGCATGCCGGATCGGAGCCGAGGAACTGCACGCGCACGGGCACCCCTGCGGGAGTGCGGCCCCGGTTCCGGAGTTCCGGCACCACGCGATGGAACCGCTCGGCGGGCAGCAGCGTACTGGTGATGCGAATGAACTCGGTCACGCAGGCATCGATGCCGCAGCTGCCAGCGGCGCCACCCGGTTGGGTCAGGATGTCGCGCAACCGGTGGTCGAGAAGGCCCTCCATCGGGGCGAGCAGGATGCGCACGTGCGGTGGTGCCTGGGAACGACGGGAGAGCAGTGTAACGGCTACCCTGCGGCGCCGCCTGCCATCGCCGGGCCCAACCAGGGTTCCAGGCTGGCGATGCTTTGCGCCCACAGGTCTGCGGCGGCCACCCGGTCCCACTCCAGGCCCACGGCCTGCAGGCCGTCACGGCCGCGACGAACATGGAACGCGCCGTTGATCTCACCCGCCGCCGGGTCGGTCGCCAGGTACAGGGGCACCAGCGCGCCATCGGCCGGCGAACGCATGCCGGGCTTCAGGCGTTCGTAGCCGCCGCCGGCAAAGATGCTGTTGGTGTGAAAGAAGTTCGTGTCGATCAGCCCCGGGCACAGGGCGTTGCTCACCACCCCACTGCCGGCCAGCCGGCCCGCCAGGTGATGACTGAAGAGCACGTTCATCAGCTTGGTGTTGGCATAGGCCTGCCAGCCGTCGAAAGAGCGCTCCAGCCGCAGGTTGCCGAAATCGACCCTGCCGCCGCCCAGGGCCGTCGACGCCACATTGACGATCCGCCCGGGCGCGTTGGCCAGCAGGGTTTCCAGCAGGACCAGCGTGAGCAGGAACGGTGCGAGGTAGTTCACGGCAAAGGTCATCTCGAAGCCATCCGCGCTTCGCTGCCAGCGATCGGTGAGGAGCCCGGCGTTGTTGATCAGCACCCGGAGCCCGGGGAAGTCGGTGCGCACCCGTGCGCCGAGCTCCGCCACCTGGTCGAGGGAGGCAAAGTCCGCCAGGACGGCATGCAGCGACTCGTTGCCGGTGGCGGCGCGGATCTGCCCGAGAGCATCCTCGAGCTTGCCGGGATTACGGCCGTGGATGATGACCCGCGCGCCCCGTGCCGCCAGAGCCAGCGCCGTGGCCTTGCCAATGCCGTCGGTGGCTCCGGTAACGAGATAGGTGGGGCCGTTCACTGGATTTCCCGGGACCACCCGGCCGTCACGTCCCGGCGATGGCAATGCAGGCCGCAGGCCATCCCCTCACGGCTGCAGCCCCGACGGCCCCGGAGGCTTGCCGAGCAGCTGCCGGAACAGCGTCGTGTCCTGGGCGTTCACGGCCCCGTTGCAGTTGATGTCGGCCTTGTTATAGCCGGGACCGGTGCTGGGCTGGCCGAGTTGCTGGCGGAAGAGCGTGGTGTCCTGGGCATTGGTGGCGCCGGTGTTGTTGAGGTCCCCATCACAGGCATTGCCATAGCCGTCGCCGTCGGAGTCGCACTGCGTCGGGTTGGCCACTGTCCTGCAGTTGTCGATGGCGTCCGCCACGCCGTCGCCATCCGCGTCGCCACCGGTGGCACTGATGAAGAACTGACCCATGCTCCCGTAAGTCGTGTACCCGTCCGGGCTGGAGGCGAACGGATTGCCCACCCCCGAGTTCTCCACGACGAGGTAGTAGTTCCCCGCCGGCAGGTCGCCCTGCATGAACGCCTCGGTCGTAGCCGATGGGTCACTGCTCACGACCGCAATCCCGCTGGCATCCTGGACCTCTGCGCGGACGTCCAGGTTCCCGCCCAGGGTATAGCCTCCCGGCACAACCCACGGCTTGACCGACAGATTGATTGGCCCCGACCAGGCAAAGGAGAACACATCCGCGGCGTCCCCGCCCCCCTGCATCACGCCCTTGTTGGCCGGATTCGTGTCGTAGGGATCACTCTCCGGGGTCGTGGATTCAATCCGCCCGGCTGTAATGACGAGTGGCGTTGCACTGGCCCGGCTGTTGCCGTGGTCGTCGGCACGGTAGCCCAGGCGCTGCACAATCTCGTACCGGTCGTCCTGGCTGTTGTTGGCTCGGTAATATTCGCCTTGCGACCACTGCGTCACGTTCCGGGAGTAGGAATTGCCCATGATCGGGGCCCATGACGCAGGACCGGTCCCGTGCCCGCTGTAGTACTCGCAGTCCGCCGGGTTCGGGCACCCCGTCAGGCCATCGTGAGTCAGGCTGAGGGTGTGCCCGGTTTCGTGCGAGGCGCACTCGCCAATCGCGGCGCCGGACACGTAACACCAGACGTAGTTGTTGCTCTGTCCCCAGGTGTCCAGGTAGGCCACTCCGCCGTAGTTCCCAAACGGGTTCAACTGGCCATTCGCATCGTAGTTCGAGGTTACCAGGACATGCACGGTGAACGCACCCGGCGCACCCGGCTGTTCGGTCGTGACGTCAACGTTGAAGGGCGCGAAGTCCTCGGCAACCCGCTGCCAGGTCTCCCTGATGTAGCGCCGCTCATCCGCGCTGAAGGTCGTGCGATCACCATCCTGGCTATAGGGCACGGCAGGAATGCTGGCCCGGCCGAGTTCATCGTAGGTATTCCAGAGAGATGAACTGACGTTCTCGCCGTCGAAATCCAGATAGATTCTGAACGATGACCCCGGGCGACTATGGAGTATCAGCTCCGCCGGAAAGGGACTCACGGGCACTTCGCCTTCGGATTCAGTGGTGCCACTATCAGTCGTCCCGCGGTCCGCGGGGACTTCCACGCCAAAGGAGTCCGCATAGAAGATGCCACCGTCCCGGTCAACCCTCATGGAGCCAAGGAAATCCTGCTCTGGAAAGGGGACCCTCCGCAGTTTTTCCAGAGTGCGTTGGCGCGCAGCCGGCGGCAATTGCTCCAGGCGGGCGCGCAAGCGTCCCGCCGGCAGTTCCTCAAGGCGCGACCAGGTACCAGGGGTGAAGGCGCGCTCCCCTGGCTTCGGCGATTGCGCCACGGGAGACGGGCTGGTGGATTGAGACCACGCCGGGGTGGCGAATGTCGCTGCGACAAGGGTCGACAGCATCAACCCCAATGAACAGCGGACGGCCCGCCCGGGTTCCGGTCGGCCCCGGCCCTCAAGAGAGGTTTCCAACACGGGAGTCCCCTAGCTCTCGCATGTGGTGCTGACAGGGGGATTATGCGCTCGCATTTCCATCCCCGCGCAAACAGCCCCTTCATTCAAGCCGCCGACGATGGCCGCCCCTAGAGTGGGCTCCGTGACGACCAACCTTACCTCAACAGGAGACGACTCATGGATACCAGCACGAACCGCCTCTGCAACTGCAACCCCTGCGCCTGCACGAACTGCACCTGCGATAACCCGGCATCCGCGGAGCCGCACGAGTGCGCCTGCGGCCCGCAGTGCGGCTGCGGCGACGACTGCGCCTGCGCGCAGAGCTAGGAAGACAACTCACGTGGCCAGAAACGCATGGAGAATGATCATGGCTCGACAACTCATGCTCGGAATCGGCTTTCTGGCCCTGGTGGCCCCGGTCCTCTACCTGTACCTGCTGGTGGCTGGACCGGGGCCCGCGGGTGCCGGCGTGGCGGTTCCACCCGCCGCCCCAACGCTGATACTCGCAGCCGTTGCCTCGTTCGTGCTCGGGTGGGCAACGATTGCCACCCTGAGCTTTCCTCACTCGTCGGCTGGGCCCGTTCCGGAGACGTCGAACAATGAAGGAGGTATGCCCATCATGCGCCGGCACGTGCGCGTGAGGTGGGCGGAGTCTGCAAACCCCGCGGCGTGAGCGGCCTCCGACAGGGAGGCACCGCGCATCGTGTGCTCCCAGACGCTGACGAAGCGCCGCCAGAGAATGTACGGGCGCAGGCCCGTGCCGGTCTGTTCGGCAAACAGGTGCCGGAAGCGGCTCGGCGACAGGTGCGCCACCGCCGCCACCTGCTCCAGCGTGATCGCCCTCTGCAGATTGCTGTTGATGTAAGCCACCGCGCGAATGATCCGCTCGTCGCTGACCACGGACGGTTCCGACTCCCGGGTCAGCGCCTGCACCAGGCGCCGGGCCGCTGTCACGATCGCCTCGCGGCCACGCCGTTCGCGCACCGCCGAAACCAGGTCGGGGAGGACCGGGGCGATCAGCGACCGGTCGGCTGACGTAATGCCAGCGCCCGAGCAACGCTCAGTCAGCATCCGGCCTTCGCGGGTCTCGGGCTCGACAAAGACCACGGCGCCGTATTGAACACCGGAGCCGTCCATCCCATGGGGTTGCTGCGACGGGACAACGGCAATCCCATAGTCGACCCACGGGGCATCGTCCCTGGCACGCAACCGGATGCAACCATCGAAAAGAAAGCAGATCTGGATTGCCTGATGGGCGTGCACGGGAAACACGCCCGACCTGCCAACGAATATCGAGCCGCCATCCCAGGGAAAGTACTGGGCATTGCCGACCGTCCTGGGCATCGATACCCCTCCTATGGCGACCAGCCATATTACGACCCGGCCTGTTGCCGCAACATCAGCCCCTGCATACAAGCCGGGATACGGCACGCCTGCCATCCTGATGGCTCAGGCGGGGCACATGCCCCATGGCACGCGGGAGGGCATTGTGAGCTACATCATCGGGATTGCGACGGCCGCGCTGGTGGCGCTGCTTGGTTCGGTCGCCGGATTCGACCGGGAGCGGGGCTTCTATCCAGCCATTCTCATGGTCGTTGCCTCGTACTACGTGCTGTTTGCTGCGATCGGTGACTCTGCCAATAGCCTTTGGCCGGAGGCAATGGTCATGGCAGCCTTTGTGGTGACCGCGGTGCTGGGATTCCGGCGGAATCTCTGGCTGGTCGTAGTCGGTCTCGCTGCGCACGGCATACTCGACCTCTTCCACGCCTCGGGCACCGTGACCCCAGGCGTGCCAGCCTGGTGGCCGGCGTTCTGCCTGGCGTTTGACATCAGCGCTGCGGCCTATTGCGCGTACTTGCTTCTATGGCGCGCCGGGAAGGCGGGGTCGCCAGACCGCCGATGCCGGCGAACGGCGGACTGCGAAGCGCCGCAGCACGGCGCGCCGGCTGGGTTGCACCCCTGAGACAAAATGCCGCGCACCACTCGACGGCGGGCTCCGGGCTGGTATCTTCCTTCGAGCACGCGGGTATCCCCCCGCCACATTGCCGGAGAACCTCGATGAGCAAGACCTTCCCAGCGCTGAAATCCCAGCGACCCGTCCTGACCGTGCTGCTGGCCACCCTGTGCGGGGCGGCGCTGGTGGTCATCGGTGCCGGCAGCATCAATGCGGCCGACGCTGACAAGGCCACGGACGCCACGGCCAGCGCCTCCACGTCGGCGCCGGCCGGCGGCGGCATGGGGAACATGCAGGGCATGGGGGAGATGGATCACGCGGCGATGGGCCACGACCACGCCATGACGCCGGAGCAGATGAAGGAGCTGCGCGAGAAGATCCCGCTGTACGCGGTCTACACCGACGAGCAGATCATGGCGAACATGGCCCGCATGCCGCCGGACTGGTGGGAAGACCTGAGCGCCGCTGGCATCAAGGGCAAGGTGGGCCTGCTGGTGCTCGGCCACGGCTATAGCGGCGGTGGCAACGAGCAGTTCCGGGAAATGCTTGCGCCCCTGGGCAAGAAGTACCCCACCACCGTGGCGCCGGGCATGGCGATGATGTCCGGGAATCACATCCAGAAGGCCCTGGACACGCTGACCAAGGAGCACGGCGTGAAGACGGTCATCGTCGTGCCGGTGGAGCCGGGTGACGATACCTCGCTGATCGGCCAGTGGAGGTACATCCTGGGCATGGCGGACGAAGCCCCCTACCTCACCGTGCCCCGGGTGAAGACCGACGCCCGCTTGGTCATGACGAAGTCGCCCTCCACCGATCCGCGCATGGCCACCATCCTCCGCGATCACGCGCTGGAAGTCGCGAAGGATCCGGCGAAGACCCGTGTGGTGATCGTCTCCCACGGCCCGGAGACCGTGGCGGCCAACCCGGGCGAGATCCAGCGCCTGCTGACCAGTGCGGAGGCCATCAAGGCGTCGAGCAAGTTCACCGACGTGCAGGTCCTGTCCCTGCAGGATGACGCCATTCCCGAGGTGCGTGCCGCCAACAAGGCCGTGCTGCGCGCCATGATCATCGACGCGAAGAACAGCGGCGAGGACGTGGTGATCGTGCCGATGATCCTGACCCGCGGCGGGTTCCACGCGCGGCTGCAGAAGGACCTCGAAGGCCTCGACTACACCTTCGCCAACCGCGGCCTGATCGAGCACCCGGCATTCCAGGAGTGGATCGCCGCCGCCGTGAAGTCGGCCAGCAAGGGCTGATCTCCCGGGCAATCCCCGCCCCGGCGGCGTGATCCCTGACCGCCGCCGGGGCGTGGTCGTGCTGGCCGCGCGGACCCGCCCGGCCCAGTGGCGGCGCATCCCTGAGGTGACATAAGCCGGCATCCGGCAACGGCATACCTCGTTTAGGCGATTGACAGCCAGCGGAGCGCCGGGGTAATCCTCCGCACAAGACGCATCTCAAGACGTCCAGAAAGGGGGGCACCATGCGAAACCCTTTAACGACGCGGCTGAGGCTCGGGGATGCCGCCGCCGCCCTGGCACTCGCAGCGCCCGGCCTGGCCGGGGCCGTGCCGATCTCCCTGACGGCCAGCGGCAACATCGTTGCCGGCCTCGGCGAGAGCTATTTCAGCGGCCAGCTGGTGGCAGACGGCACGCCGTTCACGGTCACCTTCACTTTCGACACCGACGCGTTTTCGGCCGGCGTCGTGGGACCGGATGGCATCACGTACTACAACATCAACGCGAGTGGCGTCGGCCCCGGATGCACCGGCGGCTTTGCCCCCGGGCTACCGGACCTGATCGCCTCCCAGTCCACGCTGAACAGCTCGACCCTGCAGGCGCAGTCGAGCGGCAATGTGACCAACTGCGATTACATCGGCATGCGGGACCTGGCGCCCGAATTCACCCACGTGCTGCAGATCGGGCAGTTCGCCTACAACACGGACCGCGCGCACTTCACGGATGGCGAACTGACCACGCCGTCGGCGACGGAAACCCCGTACTTCATCCAGGAAACCCGGATCGACCGCACGCAGGTCAGTGGTCTTGTCGCCAACGAGCCGTTTTCCCCGGACCTGCTGCTGACGGAACTGGCGCAGACGTTCACCTTCCACAACGTCTACGGCATGCTCTTCGTCGCGGAATTCCAGCGCGGTCGTTACATCTGCTCAACCATCAACCCGGGCCTGGAAGGGCAATATTCCTGCGTCAACGAACCGGCGGCACCGGGCTCCCAGTACTTCCTGAATGGCATCGTCAACGGGATGTCGGGCACCGTGGTCCCGGCTCCTGGAACCCTCGGACTGCTGCTGACCGCCGTGGCGGGTGCGGCAGGGATTGCGCGGCGCAAAGCCAAAAGCCATCGTCGACGGGGACCTTCGCCTCGGTCCCACGACAACAAAACCAAATTAAGGGCTGATTCCAGCTGGCGACCCGAGGCAGTCGCCGGCAAGAGGGGGACAACCATGATTGGGAGCGCAGCGGCGCGCGTGCAGTGACGCGCGGGAGGAATGGGGGCCAGTAGCAGCGCTCCGTCACCTGACACTGACCGGAAGTTGCTGCTCCAGACAACCAACACAAGGGGGGCACGTAATGGGAACTCTCACGTTCAGGACCGCGATCACCGCCGGGGGCGTGATCATCGCACTGGCGTCACCTGTCGCTGGAGCCCAGGAGGGGCGGAGCATCGGAATCACGGAAGTGGACTCCGCCGTGCTTGGCGGCCCGAGGTCCATCAACCTGCCCGTAGAGGAGAAGGACTCCCGGACATTCACGAACATAGAGAGCGCCGACCCGGCGAGCTACTACCCGGATCAGCGCATCAACGTCACCAACCTTGACGACCCGCGCCGCTGGAACGGCGGCTGCTCCGTGGTCGAGGACCTGTTGGGCAACATCACGAACCGATGCAACCCCACGCTGACCGGCAAGATCCAGACCAGCGGCATCATCGGCGGCGAGACGACAGTGCCGGGCGGTACGCTTGGGCTGCCCGCCCTGAGTTTCAGTGAGGTTGAACTCAGCGCCCAACTACCGGGCGACCTGGTGCAGGCATTCTCGACGGGCTTCGCGGCTACTACCACGACGCAGAGCCACTTCTTCATCCGTCGCGATCCGGTCTCCGCCGGGGTGATATTTCCGGAGAGTATCGACATTCCGGTGACGATCACCATCAACTACGATTTCAGTGTCTTCGGCGACCTGAGTTGGAAATCCAGCAACCCCTTCTGCAGCACCTGTTTCGCCAATGCCAGGGTTAGTGGTTCCCTGCAGGTGGGCAGCTTCCTGCCGGGCGGTGTGCCGAACAGCACCTCAGCCGGCGGAATTAACCTCAGCGTGGAGGGTTTCCTGCCGGGATGGGATGTGCCAGCGTTCTGGCAGGGGTCAGCATCCCTCCCCGGCGTCGCGGATCCTGCCTATGAGACGTTCCTGAACCAGGCGTTCAACGGGAATCAGGGGAAAGACAACCTTATCGGCAGCGCCGAACTCCAGTTCCTCTTCACGGTGCCGCTCGGCGATCGGAACGAGACGGAGTGGTTCCGGAGTTCTGTCCGGCAGACCACCTATGCCCGCGCCGGCATCGGCGGCGAGCTCAATGACATCCTGCTCGCGTTTACGACCGGCATCACCGGTGCCGAGGCCAGCGCCCGCGCATTCCTCGACCCGCTGTTCAATGTGCACTTCGATGCCCTCGGCGATCTCGCGCCGTTCTTCGAGGTCTTCTACCCCGAGGAGATGTATCCGCCCATCGAGGACCCGGAGCTCTACTTCGCGGGGCTAAGCCCGTCCATGCGCGAGTCCTACCGGGCTGCCCTGGAGGAGTATTACGGCGTGGACCTCGGCCCCGCGACGCCGGTGCCTCTGCCGGCCTCTGGCTGGTTGCTGCTGACGGCCATGGGCGGCATGGCATGGCGAGCGGCCCGGCGCAGCGGGTCGGGCCGGGCGCGCCCTGACACAGGCTGAGGTGGAGCAGCGATTGGCCACGACCACGGGCCTCCCTACGCGCGCGGCGGCAGCGGCACGAACGCACTCGTCCGCCGGATGTAGGCCCGGTACTCCGGCCGGCGCGTGGCGATGTCCTTCTCGGTGAGCGCCACGCCGGAGACCTTGAGCAGGAGGAAGGTCAGCAGCAGCGGCCCGACGATGGTCCACCAGGCGCCGCCCGCCGCGGCGATCAGCCACAGGCTCCACCACATCAACGTTTCACCGAAGTAGTTGGGGTGCCGGCTGTAGCGCCACAGGCCCCGGTCCATCACGGCGCCTTCTGCGCCAGGGCGCTGCTGGAAGCGGGCCATCTGCAGGTCAGCGACGGCCTGCATGAGGAAGCCGGCGAGCCAGAGCAGAACGGCGCAGACATCCACCGGCCCGAGGGGCGCAGGCCCCGTTATCGCGCCGAATAGCGGCAGCGCGATCACCCAGGCCAGCACCGCCTGCAGGGCAAAGACCAGGTAGAGGCTCTTGAAGGCGAAGTTCGGCGCGTTGCGCGCGCGGATGACCTGGTAGCGGCGATCCTCGCCCTTGCCCCGGCTGCGCCACAGGATGTGCAGGGCGAGCCGCGCCGCCCAGAGTACGGCGAGCCCGGCGGCCAGGGTACCGCGGGGGCCGGGCTCCGCCAGCAGCAGCCAGGTGGCGCCAGCGCCCGCCACGGCAAGCCCCCAGAACACGTCCACGATGGCCACATTGCGCAGCGGGAGGCTCATCAGCCAGGCCACGAACATGAGTCCTGCGGTGGTCCCGAGGCCCGCCAGCGCCAGCTGCAACATGGGCCGATTATCGGCCGAACCGGTAGTGGCCCACCAGCCACTCCGTGCCGCCGGCGTAGCCGAAGAGCTCGGCCACGGCCATGAAGAACATGCGCCAGCGCTGGAACCAGAGCGCCGCCTGCTCCCGGCCATAGGCCCCGGCGAGCACGGCCATGACGGCTTCCCGCTCCCGGTCCTGGTTGGCCAGCCAGTCGTTGGCGGTGCGTTCGTAGTGGGTGCCGGACACCCGCCACTGGTCCTGCAGGGTCAGGTGCTCCTGGAAGTGCAGCAGCGTGTGCTCGGCGGGCATGAGGCCGCCGGTGAAGAAATGCTTCGCCATCCAGTCCGTGTCGCCCTCCACGGTGAAGGGGTACATCAGTGAACGGTGGCAGAAGATGTGCACGAAGAGCTTGCCGCCTGGCTCCAGCCAGCCCGCGATCCGCTCCATCAGGATGGCGTAGTTGCGCATGTGCTCGAACATCTCGACAGAGACCACGCGGTCGAAGCGCTCCGCCGTGGCAAAGACGTTTGCATCCGCCGTGATGACCGCCACGTTGCCGAGGCCCCGTTCCCGCGCCTGGCCCAGGATGAACTCCCGCTGGGAGGCCGAATTGGAGACCGCCGTGATGCGGCTCTGCGGGTACTGCGCCGCCATCCACAATGTGAGCGAGCCCCAGCCGCAGCCCAGCTCGAGCACCCGCTGGCCATCGGCGAGCTCCGCCCGCGCACAGGTCAGCCGCAGCATCGCCTCCTCCGCCTCGCCGAGCGTCCGGGCCCCGTCGCCGTACCAGCAGCAGCTGTACTTCAGGTGCGGGCCGAGCACGCGCTGGAAGAAGGCCGCCGGCACCTCGTAGTGCTGCTCGTTGGCCCTGGCGGTCTCGATGGCCACCGGGCTCCCGCGCAGGGCGGCCAGGCGCCGGCGGAATTCCCCGAACTCGCCTTCGCCCCGGTCGCCCGATTCCGCGGCCAGGCGCTGCGCCATGAGCCGGCGCATGCCGAGGCGGGTGAGCGGATCGGGTATCAGCCCCCGCTCGCAGAGGTCTATCAGCAGGCTCACCCGGCGCCCTTCTCGACCGCCGAGCGCACCCGCCGGACCGCGCCGCCGATGACGGGCAGCTGCTCGTAGAGGCCGGTGCCGGAGTCCCAGAAGTCCTTGTGGATGAGCACCCGCCCGTCGCCATCGAAGCGGAACTGGGTGACGCCGTAGGTGACGACTTCCCTGCCGCCGTTCAGCCCATCGGCGGCGACGGTCATCCGCCAGCGCACGTACCAGTCGGTGCCCACGGGCGCCCGCTCCAGGAACTCCACGTTCAACAGCCGCGTCCGCTCCATCGTGTGACTGAAATAGGCCTGGATCCGGTCGGCGCCATCGATACCCACGAGCGTGTCGTTGAGGTAGGCCTGGGGCGCGTAGACGCTGGCGGTCTGCTCCCGGACGGACCCGGCGGTCATTCCGGCGAAGTAGCGCCGGACACCGTCGAAGGCACGCTGCTCGGCCTCGGAGCCCGGCTCGAGCGTCACCGCCAGCGGCGCGGTGCGCTCCAGGGCGCGCTCGTAGGACGCGTTGAGCTCCCCCAGCGACGCCGGCGCGGTTCCGCAGCCCGCCAGGACCAGGACGGACAGGAGGGCCACCGCCAACTTCTGTACCCATCGACTCATGACCATTCTCCAGTTCACGCCCGGGACACCCGCCGGCCGGCAGGGGGAAAGCGTATATAGTTTCGCGCCGCGCTGGCTATCGGACTCCCGTTGCATCCAAATTGCCGCCGCGGTCGTAGTGATATGGGTTCCGGGGACCGACATCAGGAAGGCGTGGGGCGTGCGGGTTGCAATCATTGGCACGGGAATCTCGGGGCTCTACGCCGCCCGCCAGCTGGCGGGTCGCTGTGACCTGACCCTCTTCGAGGCCCAGGGCCACCCGGGCGGCCACAGCAACACTGTGGAAGTTGCCATGGACGGGCAGCGCCTGGCCATAGACACGGGCTTCATCGTCTTCAACGAGAAGACCTACCCCCGCTTCACCGCCCTGTTGCGCGACCTGGGCGTCGCCTCCCAGCCCAGCGACATGAGCTTCAGCTTCCGCTGCGCCGACAGCGGGCTCGAGTACCGGGGCGACAACACCTTCGACGCCATCTTCGCCCAGCGCCGGAACGTGCTGCGGCCATCTTTCCACCGGATGATCCGCGACATCCTGCGCTTCAACGGGATGGCCGACGCGCTGGTCGCCGCGGAGCCCGCGGTCACCCTGGGCAATTTCCTGGCCGCCCGGGACTTCCGCGGCCCCATGGTGGACGACTACCTGCTGCCGATGGCGGGGGCAATCTGGTCCGCGGAGCCTGCCCGCATCCTCGACTTCCCCGCCAGTCACTTCGGCCGCTTCTTCCGCAATCACGGCCTGCTCCAGGTGGACGGCCGCCCCCAGTGGCGCACCGTCACCGGCGGCTCCCGGGAATACGTCCGCGCCCTGCTCCGTCCGCTCCGCGACCGGCTCCTCCTCGACACCCCGGTGGAGTGGGTGCAGCGGCACGCGGACCGCGTGGTGGTGAAGGCGCGGGGGCGTCCCGCCGCGGACTTCGACCAGGTGGTCCTCGCCTGCCACAGCGACCAGGCCCTCGGGCTGCTCAGGGACCCCACCGATACGGAACGGGAGGTGCTGGGCGCCATCACCTGGCAGGACAACGATGCCGTGCTCCACACCGACCTTCGCCTGCTGCCACGCCGCCGGCGGGCCTGGGCCGCCTGGAACTACCACCGGGACAGCTCCGCAACCAGTGGCCGGGTGGCCGTCACCTACAACCTCACGCGGCTGCAAAGCCTGCCCACGCGGCGCCAGTTCCTGCTCACGCTGAATGGCGAGGACGGCGTGGACCCGCGGACGATCCTGCACCGGCAGACCTACAGCCACCCGGTCTTCGACGCGGCCTGCCTGCGCGCCCAGGGGCGCCGGGACGAGATCAACGGGGCGCGGCGCACCTGGTATTGCGGCGCCTACTGGGGCTATGGCTTCCACGAGGACGGGGTGCAGAGCGCCCTTGCCCTGTGCAATGCTCTGGAACGGCACGGTCTCCCGCCCGTGTCCCCGGCCTGGGCGCCAGACCCGGCTCCGGGCGGGGTGCCGGCTGATTCCGAGGCGGCCGATGCAGAGCTGTATCTATCAGGGACACGTTAGCCACCGGCGCTTCCTGCCGGTGCGGCACGACTTCCGCTACGGCATCTTCATGCTGTACGTGGACCTCGCCGAGCTGCCAGAGCTCTTCGACCGGTTCTGGCTGTGGTCGGCCCGGTCGCCAGCGCCCGCCTGGTTCCGGCGCGCCGATCACTATGGCAATGCCGCGGAGCCGCTCGACGAGAGCATCCGCGCGCTCGTCGAGCGCGAGGCGGGCTTTCGGCCCACGGGTGCCATCCGGCTGCTGACCCACTTCCGCTACTTCGGCTACGGCTTCAACCCGCTCTCCGCCTACTACTGCCACGCCCGGGACGGCAGCCTGGAGGCGGTGGTCCTCGAGGTGAGCAACATGCCCTGGCGCGAAATGCACCCTTACGTGCTCACCCGCGGTGCGCCCATCGCCAACGGCGGCTACAGGTTCGACTTCGCCAAGGCATTCCACGTGTCACCGTTCCTGCCGATGGACATGGACTACCGGTGCCGGCTGGCGCCGCCCGGGGAGCGCCTCGCCCTGGCGCTGGAGAACTGGCGGGACGGCCGGCGCTGCTTCGACGCGCACCTGAGTTTCCAGCGGGTGGCCATCAGTTCAGCCTCGCTGGCGCGGGTCCTGGCCACGGACCCGCTTGCCACGCTGCGGGTCGCCGCCCTCATCCACTGGCAGGCGCTCAAGCTCTGGCGCAAGCGCGCGCCGGTGTACGATCATGTGCCGGCAGGCTGATTCATGAACGACCTCGAGGAAACGCTGGACGAAGCCGTGCACGACACGGGCGCGAGCACCGGCCCCGTCGGTGCAGCGGTACGCCTCGCCCGGCGCGGCGTGCACGACCTGCTCCGGTCGCTCGGGCACGGCAGGCTGCAGGTCCACGATGCGCTGGGCAGCCAGGTGTTCGGCACGCCGGACAGCCCGGCTGCGCCCGACGTGTCGGTGCGCATCAGCGACCTCTCGGCCTACCTGGACATCGCCACCGGCGGCACGATCGGAGCGGCCGAAGCCTACATGGCGGGCAAGTGGTCCGTGTCCGACCTGCCCGGCGTGGTGCGCCTGCTGGTGATCAACCGGGACGTCATGAACCGCCTCGAATCCGGCATGGCCCGGGTCGGCGGCGCGGCCCTGAAACTGGCCCACTGGTACCACCGGAACACCCGCGCCGGCAGCCGGCGCAACATCCACGCCCACTACGACCTGGGCAACGAGCTGTTCCAGCTCTTCCTCGATCCGACCATGATGTACTCGTCAGCGGTGTTCCCGCGCGCCGATGCGTCGCTGGAGGAGGCGTCGCTCCACAAGCTGGACCTGATCTGCCGCAAGCTGGAGCTGAAGCCGGAGGATCACCTGCTGGAGATCGGCACGGGCTGGGGCGGCCTCGCCCTGCACGCGGCGCGGAACTTCGGCTGCCGGGTCACCACCACCACGATCTCCAGGAACCAGTTCGAGTTCGCGACGCAACGCGTACGCCAGGCCGGCCTCGCCGACCGCATCACGATCCTCAGCGAGGACTACCGGGACCTCAAGGGCAGCTTCGACAAACTCGTGTCCATCGAGATGATCGAGGCCGTGGGCCTGCGCTTCCTCGATACCTATTTCCGGGCCTGCAGCGAGCGACTGAAGCCCGCAGGGCGGATGCTCCTGCAGTCGATCACCATCGCCGACCGGCACTACGCGCAGGCGCGGCGCTCGGTGGACTTCATCCAGAAGTACATCTTCCCGGGCGGCGCCCTGCCCTCCTGCGCCGCCATCCTGTCGTCCGTCAGCCGCGTTACCGACCTGCAGCTCACCGGCCTGCAGGACATCGGCCTCGATTACGCGCGCACGCTGCAGGTCTGGCGCGGGCGCTTCCTGCACCGGGCGCAGGACGTCCGCCGCCTGGGCTACCCGGACGAGTTCATCCGCATGTGGGAGTGGTACCTGGCGTACTGCGAGGGCGGCTTCCTGGAGCGGGCGATCAGCGCGGTGCAGGTGGTGTTCGACAAGCCCGAGTGCCGGTTGCGGCCCCAGGGGTGTGTTGCGTCCTAGCGTCCATTGGCGGCCTTCACGAAGTGAAAGCCCAGGTGGTCCGGGGGATCAAAGTCGGAAACCCAGCGTTGCCGGATCCCATAGCCGGCAAACGCCGCGACGAAGCGCTCCTCGTTGAAGACACGCAGCGGGTAGGAAACCGGCCGGGCGTAGTAGCCGGTAACGCGCTGGGTGCAGACGTAACCGTCCTCCGCCGTCAGGATCTGCCGGTCGACAACGATGTTCGCCGGCTCCAGCCGGAGGACGGCAGCGACGATCCTCTCCCAGTCCTCGACGTAGCTCAGCACCCCGCTGAAGATCACGACGTCCGGCTTGCCTTGCTCCCCGAGCGCCTCCACCGAAGTGGAAAACTGCACTGGAAGGCCGTGGTCCGCCGCGATCCTGCGCCCCGCCTCGCAGAACGAGGGCTGCTCGATGACGGTGAACCTCACCCCCGGGGGCAGGATGTCCCGGTTGTTGATCCAGGTTCCGCCCAGTCCGCCGCCAAAATCAATGATCCATGAATCGGCTGTCGCCAGCCGGGAGAGCAGCCGTCGCAGGGTGTCCGCCCTGGGCAAGGCGGCAAACGACGTGCCGTCCCTTTCGTAGGCGCTCCTCCCCTGCAGGACATCCAGGACACCCGCCCTGACCTTGTCCAGGACGGCGGGCGAGTCCCAGCCATCCGAGTCCCGGCGCGCCGTCTCCCAGTCGGGATACGCGCCCGAGAAGCGGGAATGGGGCCTGGCACCCAGGCGCGCCAGGACTCCTCGAACCAGTCTGCGCAGGGGGTCATGCATCGCGACATGAACGATAGGCCAGCATGCCCAAAGAGTATAAGATGAGGACCGAACCGCAGAGGCGGCGGGACTACTGCATGACGGCCAGCAAACTACGCCCCCTCACCACCGGCACCCTGCTGGCTGCCGGGCTCGCCATCGTGGCCTGCACGCCGGCCAATCCCGTCATCGTGCCCGACGGCCCCACCTGGGACGGCATGGTCCCCGTGCGGGACTCGGGCCTGAAGGAAGCCTGGATCAAGCCGGACATCAACCTCAGCAGCTACGAGCAGATGCTCCTGCTGCCCATCGAAGTGCAGTTCCGGGCCGTCCGCCCGACCGCGGGCACGACCCGGTACACCTCCCAGGACCGGGAATTCCCGCTGAGCGCCGCCGACCAGAAGCGGCTGGTGGACATGGTCACCGACGTCTTCCGGGAAGAACTCGCGAAGAGCCGCCACCTGACGCTCACGACAGCGCCCGGGCCGGACGTGCTGCTGGTCCGGGCATCCCTGGTCGATATCGTCTCGAAGGTGCCACCGGAGATCCCGGGCCGCAACGAGATCTTCCTGGACGAGGTGGGCGAGGCCACGCTGGTGCTGGAGTTGCAGGACTCCCAGAGCGGCGAGATGCTGGCGCGGGCGGTGGATCGACGGGCCGCGGACCCCGTGGATATTGGCAACTCCAACGTATCCCGCGTGACCTCGGTAGAGGCCTGGAGCGAGGTGCGCCGGGTGGCCCGGCGCTGGGCGAGCGTCGTCACGCAACGCATCGACCAGCTGCACACCCGGGGCCGGATGCCCGGCCAGGACCCTGGGCAACCGCTTCAGTAGGCGGCAGCCGCGCCACGCCCTGCTGCTGCTCGCTACGACGGGCGCGGCGGCAGCGGCCTGGTTCGCCGGCAGTCCGGCCACCGCCCTCGACCGCCTGAGCCTGCTGACGGCCTGGCTGTGCGTCGGGCTGCTCGTCGCGGCACTGGCGCTGGGCCCCCTGGAGGCGCTGCGCACGGGGCGGCCGACGCTGAACAGCCTGCTGCGCCGGGACCTCGGCATCTGGGCAGGGTTAACCGGCCTCGCGCACCTGGCAGCGGCAACGGGCGAGGTCATGCAGCCCGCCTACTTCAACCGGTACCTCACCGGGCCGGACGGGCCGCCGTTGCCCGGCTGGCCCGACTGGCTCGGGAACTCCAGCATCCTGGGCGGGTATCTCGTGGGGATCCTGTTCCTGCTCCTCCTGCTGCTGTCGAACAACTGGAGCCTGCGCCGGCTGGGACCGGCCCGCTGGAAACAGCTGCAGGGCATCTCGACGACCGCCCTCGTCCTGACCGTCGCCCACGGCGTCGTCTTCCAGGTCATCGAGCGCCGGACCGGCGGCTGGCTGGCTGCCCTCGTGGTGGTGACCGGGGCAATTTTCGCACTGCGCTGGCGGGCGCGTCGCGCCGTGCGGGCGGCCGCCGGCTAGTATCCGCACTATCGCAAGCACCCCGCCGCTGGAGCGTTCCCCATGTCCGATTCCCTGCTGTCCCGTCGCGAAATCCTGGCTGCCGGTTCCACCCTGGCCGCGCTTTCGGCCACCCTGGCCACTGCCGGGTGCGCAGCCGGTGGTGCCACGGCAGCCGGCGGACTGACCGCCGGCGCCCGCAGCCCGGCCAGCGCACCCCGGGCGCCCTTCGACACCCTGCGGGACTACGTGGCCGCGCTGGACGCCCACGGCCTTCTCCTGCGCATCCCCGAGGTGGACCAGGACGCGTACCAGGCGACGGGCCTCGTGTTCCGCGCCAACGACCGCTACACCTACTTCGGCGTGCCGGCCCTGTACTTCGACCGGGTGAAGATCGGCGGCAAGTGGGTGCAGGGCCCACTGGTGGGCCTGCTCCAGGCCAACCTGCACACCGACGCCATCGTCTTCGGCCAGGCGGTGGTCCCGGGCAACGGTCCCGCCAGCTACCGCAATGCCAAGGCATACCTGGCGGAGATGCTGAAGAAGAACAACGGCAGCTACCCGCAGATTCCGCCGGTGACGATTGCCCGGGAGAAGGCCCTCTGCAAGCAGGTGGTCCTGCGGGGCGACGACATCGACCTGACGAAGTTTGCCTTCGTGCAGACCAATCCCGTGGACGCCGGCCGCTATGTCAACACGGGCTCGGTGTTCATGAACGATCCGGTGATGGGGGGTAACTTCGGCACCTACCGCTGCCAGCTCAAGGGCCCGCGGCTCCTCGGCCTGAATCCGGAGCCGAACCAGACCGGCTGGAAGATGCTGATGGCCGCGAGGAAGCGCGGCGAGGCCACGGCCAAGGTCTCGATCGCCCTGGGCCAGGACCCGGTGGTGTGGTTCATCAGCGGCACCCGGGTGGCCAACCGCTTCGGCGACAAGCCCGTCGACGAGCTCGCGCTGGCGGGTGGCTTCCGTGGCAAGCCGGTGGAGGTCGTGAAGTCGGAGACGAACGACCTGCTGGTGCCGGCGCACGCCGAGATGATCATCGAGGGCGAGGTCCCGCTGCAGGGCAAGGGCCTGCCCGAGGGCCCCTTCGGCGAGATGTTCGGCTACATGGGCCCCGCCAAGGAGGACAACTTCTTCCTCAACGTCACCGCGGTGACCCATCGCCGGGATCCCTGGATCATGAACGCCTTCACGGGCATGCAGCGGGGCATGGTGACGTCGCCCCAGGACGCGCTGTACGACCACTTCCTGCGCCGGGCCGTGCCCGGCCTGATCGAGATCTACCAGCCCCAGGACCTGATGGGCGTGGCGATCCTCAGCATCGACAAGAAGGCGCCGGGCGAGGGCATGAAGGCCGGCCGCGTCGTGGCGGAGCGGAACCCGATCGCGAAAGTGGTGATCGTCGTCGACAAGGACGTGGACGTGATGGACCGCACGCAGGTGCTGTTCGCCGTCGGCTCCCGCTGGCAGCCGTCCCCCGCCGCCGAGATCATCAAGGACGTGACGGGCATCATCACCGACCCGAGCCAGCCGGTGCAGGGACGCACCAGCAAGATCGTGATCGATGCCACGATCCAGTGGCCGGAAGAAGGCGGACGGCCCGACTTCCCGGCCACCAACCGGGCACTGCTCGAGAAGGGCGCGCCGGACGCGCTGGCGGAAGTGGATCGCCTCTACGGCGCGACGCTGGCGAAGTGGGGTGCGACCTAGGTGCCGGGCTTTCGGTTTCGGTTACGAAACCGGAACGCTGCCTCGCACTCGGGCAATTCGTAGAAGCGCGGGGACCCGCCGATGCGCTCGCCGTTATACCCGTCCGCGTAGCGCCGGCAGTAGGCTTCGTCCCCCTTCCGGCCCTCGAGGCACTCGGCGTAGACCTCCTCCCGGATCGGCGCCAGCTTTTCGTCCCGGGCGGCTTCGCAGCGCTGGTCCAGCTCGGCCTGGCGCTCCGCATCGCTCTGGTCTGCCGCGCCCGCGACAGCCGCGAGCAGGATCAGTAGCGAGGCGGGCAGCCGGCGCATGTCGCGGCCTACTGCTGCAGCCCCACCAGCCGCGCACCCAGGTCCAGCGCCTGGTCGATGGTCGGCGCGTAGCCGTCACTGCCGACCCGGGTCCACAGGTCCGATGCCTCATCGAAGGCAGCGCCGCCCACCACCACGCGCACCGGCCGCTCGCAGCGCTCGCGGATGGAGCGGATGGCCTGCTCGACGCGGGGCACGTGGGTGGCCAGCGTGGCGCCCAGCATCAGCAGGTCAGCCTCGAAGAACGCGAGCATGGTGGGCAGGTCCTGCATCGGCACGTCGGCGCCGACGAAGATCACGCGCCAGCCGGCCAGCTGGTACATGTCGGCCAGCGCCCGCAGGCCCACGTCGTGCACGTTGCCCGACACGGCGGCGACCACGACCGTGCGCCCGTTGGCGGGCTGCCGGGGAGCCTGGCTGGCCACCACGGCCATGGTGCGCTGGGTGGCCGAAGTCACCATGTGCTCTTCGGCGATGCTGAGCTCGCCGGCGTGCCAGAGCCGGCCCACCTCCCGCTGGGCGGGCAGCAGCACGTCGGTGTAGGCCGCGCGCGGGCCAAGGCCATTCAGTGCCGCGGTGGTGACCGCCGCAATGGCGTCCGCCACGTTGCCCTCCAGGATCTTCTGCAGGTACTCGAGGGCCAGGCGGTCCGACGGGCGCTTCGGATCCAGCTCTGACGGGTCCGGCGACGGGGCCGGCGAGGCGAGCAGCTTCAGCGCCAGATCGACGTACTCGATCGGCAAGGGAAGCGCCGGCTTCGGCAGCCGCTCGACGAGCACGTCATGCAGGGCCTGGATGCTGTGGCGGATGTCCTGGTCGTCCTGGCCCCGGGCCCGGAAGGCCTTCCGGGACCAGGTCACCCGGCCGAGGAACAGCCGGGAGTCCCCGGCCTGCACGGCCGCGGCAAGTTCGAGCACGCGCTGGGTCAGGTGCGTGCGCCAGGCCGCCAGGGCGTTCGGCCCCTGGCGTTCGCGGAGGCCCGGATCCCGGTCCAGCATCAGCGACGCGGCAAAGCCGCCGTAGCCGGCGGCGCCGCGCTCGAGCAGGTCGCCCGCGAAGGCATTGCCAGGGGAAGGTTGCGCTCGTGCCATGGTTCAGGTCTGTCTCGCTAAAGGCGGTTGCCAGTGGGATTTTCGCCCGGGAATCCGGTGCGGATTCAGTTGCTTGCGGCCGGGATACCGGGTTCTGCGCCAGGCCTCACTACACCCGCCCTCCCGGCAGGTCCTCGCCCCGCTGCAGGGGAGCCTGGCGCTGAATGGCGGGGTCGATGGTGTGGTACACCTTGCCGACAGTCGTCGGGTCGTCCAGGCACTCGACCACAAGCCGGGCCAGGTCGGCCCGGTTGATGACGCCCATGGCCATGCGGTCCTCCGTGCGGATCGCCGTCCCGCTGGCGGGATCGTGGGTCATGCCGCCGGGCCGGAGGATGGTGTAGTCGAGGCCGCTCGCCATCAGGTAGTCCTCGCCGAGGGTCTTCTCCTCGAGGACGGCGCCGAGGAACTCCAGCACCTTGGGCCCGACGGCGCCCCGGCTGTCGCCACAGCCGATCGCCGTGACGAAGATGAAGCGGGGCACGCCGGCCTTGCGGGCGGCGTCCACCAGGTTGCGGGTACCGTGGTAGTCCGGTCGGGGCTCGCCGCGCCTGCCGCCCACCGTGTCGATCACCGCGCGGAAGTTGCCCGAGGCGAACGCGCCCTCCACCGACCGCGGGTCGAGGACGTCGCCCTTCCAGAGCTTGACCCGGAGCTGCAGCAGCCCGGCCATGTCCGTCGTGGGCCGGACGAAGGCGGTGACCGGCTCGCCCCGCGCCGCCAGCAGCCTGGCTACCTCGAGCCCGGTGCCCCGGCTCGCCCCGACAATCAGCACTCCGTCTGCCACGCGCGTCCTTCCCTCATCCACCAGGCGCCTAGCGTATCAACCGGCAACCGGCGCAACCACCTGCCGGGGCGCCCGCACGGTCGCCTTGACGGTACCGGGCCCTTCGCCGAAGCTCTTTACACACTCGTTCCCCGGAGACTTCCCGCCATGCGCCTGATCGCCCTCGTTGCCGCCAGCCTCCTGGCCGCCATCGCCCCCCTGACGACCGCCCTGGCCGCGGCCAAGCCCACCGTGCTCATCACGGGAGCGAACCGGGGCATCGGCCTCGAGCTGGTCCGGCAATACTCGGCCCGGGACTGGAAGATCATCGCCACGGCGCGGGATCCGGCCGGCGCGACGGAACTGCAGGCACTGGCCAAGGTCGACCCGGACATCACCATCGAGAAGCTGGATGTCACCGACCATGCCGCCGTGGATGCCTTGGCCACGAAGTACAAGGACCAGCCCATCGACGTCCTGCTCAGCAACGCGGCCAAGACCCCGCGCTACATGTCCGCCATGAAGGGCGCGGCCACCATCGACTACGAGGAAGCCCGGAACAGCTTCGAGATCAATGCCCTCGGGCCGGCCAAGCTGATCGCCGATTTCCTGCCCCACGTGCAGAAGTCGGACCAGAAGAAGATCGCCGTGATCTCCAGCAAGGCGGGCTCCTTCGCCGAGAGCCCCAAGATGTCGATGATGTACGAGTACCGCACCAGCAAGGCGGCGCTGAACATGATCGTCTACACCCTGAGCTACGAGACGGCGAAGAAGGGCGTGACCATCGCCGCGATCTCCCCCGGCTCGGTGGACACGAAGCCGGTGGAGGGCGAGCTGGGCTTTGGCACCAACTTCAAGCAGCCCGGCGTCATTCCCCCGGCCGAGAGCGTGGCGGGCATCATCAGGGTGATCGACGGGCTGACGCCCGCCCAGAACGGGCAGTTCCTGGACTACAAGGACGGGCGCGTCATCCCCTGGTAGGCGCAGAAGGACCGGCGGTGGCCTAGACTGCACCCATGCAGTTACAGCCCCACCCGGAGTCGGCCGCCGGCCCGGTCCGCCAGGTCGAGGCGACGGCGGCCTACGGCCCCGACGGCGCGCTCCAGCTGACCTGGCGCCTCGTGGCGGACCTGGCCCGCCTGCGCGTGCCACCGGCCACGACGCCGGCACGCGCGGACGAGCTGTGGCAACACACCTGCTTCGAGGCCTTCGTGGCCGATCCCCACTCCGCCGGCTACCTGGAACTGAATTTCTCCCCGTCGGGTGAATGGGCAGCCTACGGCTTCCGGAGTTACCGGACGGGCATGGCACCACTCCCGTTGCGGAACGACCCCAGGGCGCGCTGGCAGCGGATGGGGGATGAGCTGACGCTCCTGGTGGATTTCCGGATGGACGATCTCCCCGGGCCGCCGGGCCCGCGCCCGCCCATTCCGCTCCGCGTGGCCCTTGCCGCCGTCATCGAGGACGACGCGGGCACTCTGGGCTACTGGGCCCTGCACCACCCCGAGGGAAAGCCCGACTTCCATCACGCCGAATCCTTCGTGCTGCAGGTCGACCCGTGAACTTCGGCATCGACCGGCTGCTCGCCGACGACGCGCTGCGGAGGCCGCTCCGGGGCCGGCGCATCGCCCTGCTCGCCCACCCGGCATCGGTCACCGCGGACCTCCGGCACAGCCTCGACGCCCTCGCCGCGCTGCCGGAGCTGATGGTCACCAGCGCCTTCGGCCCCCAGCACGGCCTCCGGGGCGACAAGCAGGACAACATGATCGAGTCGCCGGACTTCACGGACCCCGTGCACGGCATCCCCGTGTTTAGCCTCTACGGCGAGGTGCGTCGCCCGACCGCGGCCATGCTCGACACCTTCGACGTGCTGCTGGTGGACCTGCAGGATCTCGGCTGCCGCATCTACACCTT
The DNA here is from genome assembly GCA_016789845.1 of Chromatiales bacterium. Taxonomy (GTDB): domain Bacteria; phylum Pseudomonadota; class Gammaproteobacteria; order Steroidobacterales; genus SHZI01. The sequence continues at coordinate 15,095 of JAEUQA010000076.1, read as the reverse complement.
CATCACCACGCTGCGCTACGTGCTCGAGGACTGCGCGCGGGCGGGCAAGGCGGTGTGGGTGCTGGACCGGCCGAACCCGGCGGGACGGCCGGTGGAGGGCCTCAGCCTGCGGCCGGGCTGGGAGAGCTTCGTGGGCGCCGGGCCGATGCCGATGCGCCACGGGCTCACGATGGGCGAGCTGGGCCACTGGTTCATCGACCTGCTGAAGCTGGACCTGGAGTACCGGGTGGTGCCGATGGAGGGCTGGCAGCCGGAATCGGCCCCCGGGCACGGCTGGCCGCTCCACGAGCGCAGCTGGGTGAACCCGAGCCCGAACGCGGCGAGCCTGGCGATGGCCCGGTGCTACGCGGGCACGGTGCTGCTGGAAGGCACGACGCTGTCGGAGGGCCGGGGCACCACGCGACCGCTGGAGCTCTTCGGCGCGCCGGATGTGGACGCCGCCGCCCTGCACGGCAGGATGCACGCACTGGCGCCGGCGTGGCTCGCGGGCTGCCGCCTGCGCCCGTGCTGGTTCGAGCCCACCTTCCACAAGCACGTGGGCCGGCTCTGCAGCGGCCTGCAGGTCCACGTGGACGACCCGGCCTACGATCACGCCGCCTTCCGGCCCTGGCGGCTGCAGGCGCTGGCCTTCAAGGCGCTGCGCCAGCTCCGGCCCGACTACCCGCTCTGGCGGGATTTCCCCTACGAGTACGAGCGGGAGCGGCTGGCGATCGACGTGATCAACGGCGGACCCCTGCTGCGGGAGTGGGTTGACGATCCGGCGGCGACGACCGGGGACCTGGAGGGGCTCGTCCGGACTGATGAAGCGGAGTGGCTGGTGGAGCAGCGGGACTATCTTCTATATCCCGGTACGTGAGCTGACGAGCCCGGGCCGCTTCCTTATGATGCCTTGGTCGGCATCAGCGTCCCGAATGACAAGGCGCTGGCGGTCGTCGATGCGATGGAGCGGGACATCGGCGCCACCCTGGCGACGAAATCAGACCTGGATCTGCTCCGCAGCGAGATCCGGCAGGAATTCGCCCTCGTGCAGAAGGACCTGGAGATCCTCTCCGGCAGCCTCCGCGGCGAGATCGCGGGCGTGCGCAAGGACCTGGACGTCCAGGCGACAGGCCTTCGCAAGGATATGGAACTGCTGTCCACCACCATGACGGTCCGGCTCGGCTCGATGCTGGTGGTCGGCTTCGGACTGATGATCGCGTCTCTCAGGTTCGTCGCGGCCTGAGGCTTCTCCACCCGCCGAGCTTGAACCCCAAGTTCCTCAGGGATGCAGCCCCGACGGTCCTGGCGGCCGGCCAAGCAGGCTCCGGAACAACGCGGTGTCCTGCGCGTTTACGGCGCCGTTGCAGTTCAGATCAGCCGTGTTGTAGGCCGGGCCGACGCTGGGCTGCCCGAGTTGCTGGCGGAAAAGCCCGGTGTCCTGGGCATTGGTGAACCCGTTGCTGTTCAGGTCGCCGTCGCAGTGGTTGCCGTAGCCATCACCGTCCGAGTCGCACTGGGTCGGGTTGGCCACCAGCGTGCAGTTGTCCATGAAGTCGGGCACGCCGTCGCCATCGCTGTCCATTGGCGCGTAGGCGAACGGCGCGGAGAACTCGGAGGTGCTCCCCGCGGCGCCCTCAACCGTCGTGGCCGTTGCGGTGATGTAGGGGCCCACCACCGGCCCGTTGAATACCCAGTTGCCACCGCCGTCCGCCGCGACCGTGCCGTGAAAGGTGCCCCCCTCGTCGGCAGCATCGGAGTAGACGTCAACGATGCAGCCGGGGCAGGCGGTGCCGGTGACGGGTGACACGCCGTTGATCAGAGGTGCGAAGGACGCGAAATCCTCCAGCGCGATGCCCTTCCCCGTGTTGGCCCGGATCGAGTTTCCCCGTATCTGGTTGTAATAGGAGTTGAACACGTTCGTCACGCCAACCGCGCCATTGGCGATGACATTGCCCTGGCCCGGGACGGCGGTGCCGCCGATGAGATTCGACTGCGACGAGTACAGCTCGACGCCTGCTCCGCCATTCGGCAGTGGCGTGATCCCGTCGGGCCGCGTGCCGATCAGGTTGCCGTAGATGGCCACATAGTCCGAGTCGGTGAGCAGAACGCCCCAGCTGGTATTGCCGGAAATCAGGTTGCCGGCCCCGGCGGCTGCGCCGCCAATCACCAGAGGGTAATTGTGATTGCCAAGGTCGACACTTATGCCGAGGTTATTCGGCACGGCCGCCGAACCGGCGGCGTTGCTCCCAATCCGGTTGCCCTGGATCACGCTGCCCCCGCCGGCCGGATTCATCGTGATGTTAATGGTGATGCCAAAGGCGTTGCCGGAAATGAGGTTGCCCGCCGCGGCCGTCGTGCCACCGATCGTAACGAACGATGTCCAGGCACGAATGCCGTTGTTGTTGGCGATCGCGGACGTTCCGGTGGCGTTCGTGCCGATGAAGTTGCCCCGGACGATGGCAGTGGAGTACGTGGACAGTTGTACACCGGGGCCGGTGTTACCGGAGATCAGGTTGCAGTCGCCGGTGCAGGGTCCGCCCGGCGTCACGCCGCTGGTGCCGCCGATCTGGCCCGTGGCACTGGTCAGCAGGACGCCCTGCCCGTTGGCGGCCGCCGCCGTGCCGGCGGCATTGGTCCCGATGCGGTTCCCGCGAATGCTGATGTTGGTCGTCGTGGCGAGAGAAATGCCGGTGGTGAAGCCGTTGATGACGAGATTCCGGATGACGCTGCCAGCCGTGCCCGCCCCGGAGAGTGACAGTCCCACGAGACCCGAGCCGCTGCCCGGCCCCCGCAGTTCCACCCGGTTCAGTCCGCCATTGATCTCGACGGGCCCAGTGATCGTGGGCAGCGCGGTTGCCAGGTTGATCACCGGGGTGCCGCCACCGATCGAGAACTCGATCAGGTCGTAGCCGCCCCCGCTGCCGATGCAGCCGAAGTAGTTAGCGTTGCTATTGGCCGCGGTGATCGCCTCCCGGAGCGAGCAGGCGCCGTCGTTGGCGATCACGTCGGCGGCGGTATCCACGATGATGATCACGTCTGCTTGCGCGGCTGGCGCCGGGGCGAACCAGCCACCGAGAGCGAGGACGCAGGTGGCCAGGGGCGCGGCGGTCCGACGAGGCGCTGACGCTTGCCGTCGGGACTGCAGACGCGAAACCAACATCATCAATGCTCGAACTACGGCTTACGGCTCATATGCGCCCATCGTGATCGTCGCGTCAAGCCGGGCGGCGCCCACGAAGGCTCCGGCGCTCCTGGTACCTCGATATTGTAAAATTTGCTGCATTGCTGCGGCTGTCGATACGGAGCGGTTCCCTGGGGGATGGGTCGCGCCTGAAGGCGCTCCTACGGCTGGCCGGCATCGAGTTCGAAATCGGGCGGGCCATCCGGGTGGTTGTGGCCCTCGCTGACCTGCCAGTCCCACAGCTTCGGCCGCTTCCGGTAGACGTTGGCCGCCGCCCGCGCGGCGTTGTCGTGCGGCGTGGTCCACGGGTCGTAGTGGAAGTAGTTGAAGAGCTCGCTGTCGGTGCGGCCGAGGGCGATGCAGCCGTGGCGGGACGCGAAGGCGCCGTGGTTGATGTAGGCCGGCCGCCAGAAGTAGCCGCCGGTGGGAATCTCGCCGAACTGCATCATCCAGGACGTGCCCCAGATGTGGTAACTCTCCTCCGCGCAGTCGTGGTAGGAGATGTTGTCCTGCCGGTAGGCGGGCACCATGGTGTAGAGGAAGGTGGTGGCGCGGGAGAGCGGGTCCACCCGCAGCGGCTTCACGCAGCAGCCGGTCGCCACGCCAGGCTGGTAGCGCGCGGTGGCGATCCAGGGCGCCTCCTCGTAGCCGTTGGTGGCGACGAAGGCCGAGGTGAGCGCGTAGCGGTGGTGCTCGTCGGACTCGGCGAAGCTGGGCAGGCCGTCGTTCCAGAGCACGAGCGCCTCGAAACCGTCGGGTGAAGACATCGCCCCGAGCGCGAAACCGGCGGGCACGAAGAAGTACTGGCCCTCGCCGCAGAGCACGCCGCCGATGCGCACCGAGCCGCGCAGCACGAACAGTTCCAGGTCCGAGAAGGCCAGGCCGGGCGGCCGGCGGAAGCCCGCGTCGAAGCGCATCTTCAGCGAGCTGGCGCCGGTGTCCTGGTCCATGCTCAGCGTCTTGTACCAGGCGCCCTTCGGGAAGGCCTTCAGGCTGAACCGCTTGTAGGGCTGGTCGATCTCGACGTAGGGCTCGATGTGGGGACGGCTCATGGACGATCTCAGAGTGACCGGGCGTTGAATGTGTCGCAGGCTTCCAGCTGTCCCGATGCGAAGCCGCGCCTGAACCAGCGCACCCGCTGCTCGGCGCTGCCGTGGGTGAAGGAGTCGGGGGTCACGTAGCCCCGGGACTGCTCCTGCAGCCGGTCGTCGCCGATCGCGCTGGCCGCGGCCAGCGCTTCGTCGATGTCGCCGGTCTCGAGGATTTGCCGGGTGCGGTCCGCGTGGTTCGCCCAGATGCCGGCGAAGCAGTCCGCCTGCAGCTCCAGGCGCACCGACAGCGCGTTGCCCTCGGACTCGCTGGCCCGTTGCCGGGCCTGCTGGACCCTGGCGGACAGGCCCAGCAGGTTCTGCACATGGTGGCCGACCTCGTGGGCGAGCACGTAGGCCTGGGCGAAGTCCCCTGGCGCCTGGAACCGGTCCCGGAGGTCCTGGTAGAAGCTGAGGTCGATGTAGGCCTTCTGGTCCGCGGGGCAGTAGAACGGCCCCATCGCGGCTTGCGCAAAGCCGCAGGCGGACTGCACGTTCCCCGTGAACAGGACCAGGTTCGGCACCCGGTACTGCTGGCCGGCCTCGGCAAAGATCGCCGTCCAGGTGTCCTCCGTGTCGGCCAGCACGACGGAGACGAAATCGGCGGCGGAATCGGGCTGCCCGTCGGCGCCCAGGGGTGGTCCCGGCTGCTGCTGGCCGCCGCTGACCGGCGCGTTCTGCAGCAGGAAGGTCGGGTCCACGCCGAAATAGAGTGCCAGCAGGACGAGGACGATGGTCCCCAGGCCGCCGCCCACGAACGCCGGACGGCCGGTCATTCCGCGCCGGTCCTCGACGTTGGTGCTGCGCCGCCCGCGTTCCCATCGCATGGCGGTAATCCTACCTCATGGGTCGGTCGCGCCTGAAGGCGCTCCTACATCATGCGCAGGATGTAGCACTTCAGGTAGCGGGTTTCCCGCAGCGCCAGCAGCACGGGGTGATCCCGGCCGGCGCCGCGCTTCTCGATGATCTGCACCTCGCGGCGCGCGTCCGCCGCGGCAGCCTGGAGCATGGTCTCGAAGGCCGCCTCGTCCACGTGGTGACTGCAGCTGGAAGTGATCAGGTAGCCGCCGGGATTCAGGAGCTGCATGGCCCGCAGGTTGACCTCCTTGTAGCCCCGGAGCCCCGCCGCGATGGAGTCCTTGTTCTTGGCGAAGGCCGGCGGATCGAGCACGACGGTGTCGTAGCGGCGGGCGGCGTCCACCTCCGCGCGCAGGAAGTCGAACACGTTGGTGGCGAGCACGTCCACGTTGGCGATGCCGTTCCGGGCCGCATTGGCCCGGATCTGCTCACAGGCGGGCTCGGAGCTGTCCACCGCCGTGACCCGCTCGCACCGGCGCGCCATCTGCAGCGCGAAGCCGCCGATGTAGCTGAAGCAGTCCAGCGCCAGGCCGCGGGCATAGCGGCCCGCGACCACATGGTTCTCCCGCTGGTCCAGGAAGCTGCCGGTCTTCTGGCCGTGCTCGAGGCTCACCGCGAACTCGAGCTGGCCCTCGCGGATGACCACCGGGTCGGGCACCGAGCCCCACAGAAGTCCCTTCTCCTGGGGCAGGCCCTCGAGCGCGCGCACGCCCGCGTCGGAGCGGTTCATTATGCCCTTGCACCCGAACTGCTCCACCAGCAGGGGCACCAGCAGGTCGCGCCGCTGCTCCATCGCCGGAATCAGGAACTGCACGCTCAGCCAGTCACCGTAGCGGTCGACCACCAGGCCGGGCAGCCCGTCCCCGTCGCCGTGGATGGCGCGGTAGGCGCTGTCGCCGGGATACAGGTTGCGGCGCAGCTGGGCGGCGGCGGCGATGTGCTGGCGGAAGAAGTCCACGTCCACGGGCTGGTCCGAGCGGGAGATCCGGCGGAGCGCGATCTTGGACTGGAGGGACACGCAGGCCTGGCCCAGGAAGCGGCCCCGCGCGTCCTGTACCGGGACGATGGCGCCGCTGGCAATGCCCTGGGGTAGACGCGTGTCCGTCCGGTAGATCCAGGGGTGACCGGCAGCCCACCGGCTGGCGCCACGGGGGCTGACGGTCACCGTCATCGGTACTGCCTGGTCGGGCAGCTGCGCCCCGGCGTTCAGCGACTCTTCAACAGGTCGCGGATTTCAGTCAGGAGCTGCTGGTCGGGCGTGGGACCCGGCGGGGCGGCAGGCGGCGTCTCGGCCCGCATGCGGTTCATGGCCCGCACCATCATGAAGATGATGAACGCCAGGATCACGAAGTCCAGGATCGTGTTGGCGAAAACGCCGTACTTCAGGATCGGCGCACCCGCATCCGTGGCTTCCTTCAGCGTGTTGTAGTCACCATCGCCCAAGTTGACGAAGAGGTTGCTGAAGTCCACCTTCCCCAGCACCAGCCCCACCACCGGCAGGATGACGTCGTTGGTCAGGGAGGTGACGATCTTGCCGAAGGCACCGCCGATGATCACGCCGACGGCGAGATCCACGACGTTGCCGCGCATGGCAAATTCCTTGAATTCCTTCAGCATGGCTGGCTCCTTGGGCAATGGGCACTTAGGTTAAGCTTCTGCATCAGAAGATCGCAACTACCTTCCCATGGCAGACCCCTTCGAAATCGAGTTCTACGGCGCCACGCAGGAGGTCACCGGCTCCTGCCACATCCTCCGGGTGGGCAAGCGCACGATCCTCCTGGAGTGCGGCCTGGTCCAGGGCGGCCGGCGGCGGGAAGCCCGCAACCGGGAACCCTTTCCCTTCGAGGCGGCCCGGATCGACGCGGTGGTGCTCTCCCACGCCCACATCGACCACTCCGGCCGCCTGCCCCTGCTCATCCATCGCGGCTACCGGGGGCCGATCTACGTGCAGGAAACCACGGCCCGGTTCTGCGAGATCATGCTCGAGGACAGTGCCCGGCTGGCCGAAGGCGACGCCGAGCGGGAGAACCGCAAACGGGAACGCAAGGACCTGCCACTGGTCAAGCCGCTGTACACGACTGCCGAGGTGGAACAGACCCTGGGTCAGTTCGTGACGCTGCCCTACCTGGAACGCCGGGAGATCCTGCCGGGCGTGTGGATCCGGTACGTGGATGCGGGCCATATCCTGGGCTCCGCCAGCGTCGAGGTGTGGCTGAAGCACGGCGGCGTGCAGCGCAAGCTGGTCTTCAGCGGCGACCTGGGCCAGTACGGCACGCCCATCCTCCAGGATCCGGCGCGGAACACGGAGGCCGACCTGGTGCTCATGGAAAGCACCTATGGCGACCGGCTGCACCGGGACCGGGCGGACACCGTCCGGGAGATGGCCGGGATCATCCAGGAGGCCGACCACCGCCGGGGCAATGTGCTCATCCCGGCCTTCGCGGTGGGCCGCACCCAGGAACTCCTCCACCTCTTCGCCACGCATTACGCGGAATGGAACCTGGCCCGGTGGAAGGTCTTCCTCGACAGCCCCATGGCGATCCGCACCTCGCAGATCTACTGGGATACCCCGCAATTGCACGACGCGGGCGGCATGCCGCGCCTGCCGAACCTCGTGCTTTCCGCGTCGGCGGAGGATTCCCAGGCCATCAACCGGCTCCGCAGCGGCGCCATCGTCATCGCCGGCAGCGGCATGTGCGAGGGCGGCCGCATCGTGCACCACCTCAAGCACAACTTGTGGCGCCCGGAGTGCGACGTAATCATCGTGGGCTACCAGGCCAACGGCACCCTGGGACGGCAGCTCGTGGATGGCAACACCTACGTGCGGATCCACCAGGAAAACATCCGCGTCCGGGCCAGGATCCACACGGTCGGCGGCCTCTCCGCCCACGGCGACCAGGACGACATGGCGCGCTGGTACGGCAGTTTCAGCCCGAAGCCGCCCGTCTACCTGGTGCATGGCGAACCGGCCGCCGCGGAAGGCCTCGCCGCCCGGCTGAAGAAGGACGGTGCCCCGCGGGCGATCATCGCGGAACGCGGCATGCAGGTAGACCTACGCACACTGGCGTAGGAGCGCCTTCAGGCGGGACCCCTTCCCGCGAGAATCGAGTCCGCGAGTCTCGAGCGGGAAGGGGTCCCGCCTGAAGGCGCTCCTACCGGAGAACGAGAGATGCAGGACTACGAGAAGCTCGGAGCGTTCTACCTGGGCCGCCGCTGGGACCCGGCGGCCGGCAAGCTCACGGACGAGCTCGTCCTCTATGACTCGCCGGACCTCACCACCCACGCGGTGATCATCGGCATGACCGGCAGCGGCAAGACCGGCCTCGGCATCTCCCTGCTCGAGGAGGCTGCCATCGACCGGATCCCGGTCATCGCCATCGATCCCAAGGGCGACCTGGGCAACCTGCTGCTGACCTTTCCGGAGCTCAACCCGGCGGACTTCGAGCCCTGGGTGGATGCCCAGGCGGCCGCGGCGGCGGGGAAGACCGTGCCCGAATTCGCCGCGAGCCAGGCGGAGGCCTGGCGCCAGGGCCTGGCCGGATCCGGCCAGGGGCCGGAGCGCATCGCCCGGCTGAAGGCGGCGGCGGAATTTGCCATCTACACGCCCGGCAGCACCGCGGGCCTGTCGCTGTCGGTGCTCGGCTCGTTCTCCGCGCCGCCCGAGGCGCTGCGCGCGGACGCGGATCTCTACCGGCAGCACATCGGGGGCGTCGTCACGGGGTTGCTGACGCTGGTCGGCATCGAGGCGGACCCGGTGGGCAGCCGGGAGCACATCCTGCTGTCGTCGATCCTCGACCACCAGTGGCAGCAGGGCCGCAGCCTCGACCTGGGTGGCCTGATCGGCGCGATCCAGAATCCCGGCGTCCAGAAGATTGGTGTACTCGACCTCGAGTCCTTCTACCCGGCGAAGGACCGTTTCACCCTCGCCATGCGCCTGAACAACCTGCTCGCGGCACCAGGCTTCCAGGCGTGGACCCAGGGCGAACCGCTGGACGCCGGCAGGCTCCTCTTCACCGCCGACGGCCGGCCGCGCGTGAGCGTCATGTCCATCGCCCACCTGGGTGACGCGGAGCGCATGTTCTTCGTCACGTTGCTGCTGAACGAGATCGTGGCCTGGATGCGCAGCCAGTCCGGCACCTCGTCGCTGCGCGCGATCCTGTACATGGACGAGGTGTTCGGCTTCCTGCCGCCGGTCGCCGCGCCGCCGTCCAAGGTGCTGCTGCTCACGCTGCTCAAGCAGGCCCGCGCCTTCGGCCTCGGCGTCGTGCTCTCCACCCAGAACCCCGTGGACCTGGACTACAAGGCGCTGTCCAACGCCGGCACCTGGTTCATCGGCCGCCTGCAGACCGAGCAGGACCGGAACCGGGTGCGGGACGGGCTGCTGGCCGCGGCGCCCACCGAAGGGCTCGACGCGGGGAGCCTCGATGCCACGCTGGCGTCCCTCGGCAAGCGCACCTTCCTCCTCCACAACGTGCACGAGAAGGGCCCGGTGCTGATGCAGACCCGCTGGGCGATGGCCTACCTGCGCGGGCCGCTGACCCGGGAGGACATCCGGCGCCTGACGACGGCACCAGCAAGACCAATGGAAGCAGCGCCCGCGGCACCGCCGGTCATCCCGAGGCCGGTCCCGCCGGCCTCCGGCCAGCGCCCCGTGCTGCCACCGTCCATTCCCGTCGCGTTCGTCAGGCCGAAGTCGGCACCGGCCGGCAGGCTGGTCTACCAGCCGCGCCTGCTGGGCGCCGCCCGGGTCGGGTGGGTCAGCACGAAGCACGGCGTGGACCTGAAGCGCGACGTGGCCCTGGCGCTCGAGGGCGGCGGACCCGTCGACTGGCGCAATGCGGAGCCGGTGGCAATCGATCCCGCCAGCCTCGCGAAGGAGCCGGACGCGGGAATAGCCTTCGCGGAGTTGCCAGCCGGGCTCGCGGATCCCGCCATCATCAAATCAGCCCTGGAGCAGTTCCGCACCTGGTTGCGCACCGAGCAGCCCGTAGTCCTCCGGCGGAGCGCCGCGCTCAAACTGGTGTCGGAGCCGGACGAGCCCGAGGGCGCGTTTCGCGCGCGCCTCCAGCTCCGGGCCCGGGAAGCCCGGGACCAGGCAATCGCCCGGCTCCGGCAGCAGCACGCGGCAAAGTACGCCAGCCTGCAGGACAGGTTGCATCGCGCGGAACAGGCCGTGGGGCGGGAGAAGGAGCAGGCCACCGGGTCGAAGATCGATGCCGCCGTGTCCATGGGCGCGGCGGTGCTGGGCGCCTTTCTCGGCCGCAAGGCCATCTCCACGACCTCGGCAGGCCGGGCGGCGTCGGCCCTGCGCAAGGCGGGCAACGCGCAGCGCCAGTCCGGCGACGTGGAGCGCGCCACGGAGACGGTGGCGAAGGTGCGGGGGCAGATTGCCGACCTGGAATCCCAGGTTCAGTCGGCGGTGGCTGCCCTGGAGGCGGGCTTCGATGCCCAGTCCGAGCCGCTGGAGGAAATCAGCGTGCGCCCGGCGACCTCGGACATCACGGTGCAGTTCTGTGGCATCGCCTGGCTGCCTTTCATCGAGGACGACCGCGGCAACCTGACCTCCGCACTGTAGGAGCGCCTTCAGGCGCGACCGCAATGTCGAGCCTGAAGGCGCTCCTACGGGCGCGATTCATTACCGCCCGAAGGGAAAGCTGTACATCAGCGACGTCGTCAGCACCCACCAGGAGTCCGCGAACTCGATGTTCACGAACTCGCCCTCGACGCGGAAATGCACCCGGCTGGAGCCGCGGAAGTCGAGGCCGACGCCCCAGAGGATGTCATCGCCGTCCGTCTTGACCGGCAGCGGGAAGGGCTCGAGCGTCGCCTCGCTGTCCCAGCGGATCATGCCGAGCTTGGCGATGGCGTGCAGTTCGCTGTTGAGCGGGTAGCGGCCAACGAGGGACAGGTTGTAGCCCCAGGTCTCGATGCCATTGTTCAGGGTGAGCTGGCCCGGCTGGTCGAGGATCCGGTCGTTCACGGTGCCGAAGTTGATGTAGCCCGTCTCGACGCCCAGGTAATCCCCCCAGGTGAAGCCGACGAACTGGCGGGTGGCGTAGGCGGAGCCCTCGAAATTGACGGAGTCGACCTGGAACGTGGAATAGCCTATGCCGATCCCACCGTAGAGTTCGGTTTCAGCGAGCGCGGCGGGCGCCTCCAGCAACAGGAAGATCAGGGCCAGCAGGGCCGGTGGGACTGTTCTCCGGCTGTTCGGAAGGCGGGTCATCGGGGTCTCCGGGCTTTCACCACGCGGAAGCCTAGCAGTTTAGCGGTACCACGTCCGGCGCATTCCCCCTATATTGGGAACCTATGCGCAAAATCTTCTACGGCTGGTACGTCGCGATAGCCTGCGGTCTTGGCCTGGCCTGCGGCCTGGCCAGTGTGATCACGGCCACGTTCTCCATTTTCCTGGGGCCGCTCCGCGCGGAGTTCGGGTGGACGCCCTCGCAGACCTTCACGGGCCTGCTGCTGGTCACGGCCGCGGTGACGATCGCGGCCCCATTCATCGGCTCGCTCGTGGACCGCTTCGGCGCGAAGCGGATGATCCTCGTGGGCTTCCTGATGGAAGGTGCGGTGATCGCATCCTTCGCCACCCAGACGGAGTCCCTGCCGGCCTTCTACATCCGCTACGTCGCCCTCGCGATCCTCGGCCTCGGCACGACCCACGTGGCCTTCGCCCGCGTGATCTCCGTGTGGTTCGACCGGCGTCGCGGCCTGGCACTGGGCCTGGCCCTCGCGGGCCTCGGCCTGGGCGGCATCGTCTGGCCGATCCTGTCCCAGTGGGCAATCACGGAGTACGGCTGGCGCACGGCCTACGTGATCGTCGCGCTGGCGGTGGCGACGGTGGGCATTCTCTCCATCGGCCTCGTGGTGCGGGAATCGCCGGAGTCCATGGGCCTGCGGCCCGATGGGGACGCGCAGCCGAAGGCCGTGGCCGGCGTCGTGCCGGCAGTTGCTGCCCAGACCGGCTTCACGCTGGCCCAGACCATGCGCCAGGGCCATTTCTGGCTGATGCTCGCCGCCTTCCTGCTGATCGGCCTCGCGGTGCAGAGCCTGATCCTGCACCTGGTACCGATGCTGGTGCTGCGGGACGTGGAGCCCATGCGCGCGGCCCAGGCCCAGTCGCTGGTGGCCGCGGCGCTGATCGTCGGCCGGCTCGTCGCCGGCGTGCTGATGGACAGGTTCTTCGCGCCGCGGGTGGCGATCGCGTTCCTGGTGGGGCCGATCGTCGGCATCGTCCTGCTGGCCTCCGGCGCGAGCGGCACCGGCGCATTCATCGCGGGCATGCTCACGGGCCTCGCCGCCGGCGCCGAGGTGGACGTCACCGCGTTCCTGGCCAGCCGCTACTTCGGGCTCAAGTACTTCAGCCGCACCTACGCCTGGTTCTACAGCGCCTACTCCGCCGGCGCGGGCATCGGGCCGCTGCTCACCGCCCAGGCGGTGGAGCGCTTCGGCGACTACACCGAGATCCTGTACCTGCACGCGGGGCTGCTGATCATTGCCGCGCTGATGCTGACGCGCCTCAAGCCGTTCCCGAAGTCCTTCCCCGCGTAACGCCCCGGAGGCCTTGTGTCCGAACTCAAGGATCCCAGAGTACTGTTTGCGGCGGAGCGAACCTTGCTCGCATGGAACAGGGCGAGTCTCTCGCTGATCGCCTTCGGTTTTATCGTCGAGCGTGCTGGTCTGCTGATGGACGCGATGACCCCGGAGAACGTCCAGGCTGGTCACGTCGCGTTGACATTCTGGCTGGGGATTTGCTTCATCAGTTTGGGCGCATTCTCTTCCGCGTACTCAGCCCGGCAATATTCGATCATTCTGCAAACACTGAGGCCCGAAGAATTCCCGCCGGGGTACGCTGCCAGGTGGGGATTGGTAGTGAATGGCGTAGTTTCCGCACTTGGGACGCTCCTCATATTCATCCTGATGCTGGGGCGCGTGCCGTGAGAAGCAGGAGCCGCAGAACGGCCTGAGTCGCGCCGACCGGCGCTCCTACTGGCGGACGGGACGCTTCTGGAGCTTGCGCTGGAGCGTGCGGCGGTGGATGCCCAGTGAACGGGCGGTCGCCGAGATGTTGCCCTGGTTCTCGGTCAGCACGCGCTGGATGTGCTCCCACTCCACGCGCTTCACCGACAGCGGCCGCGGCGCTGCTGGCAGCGGCTGCGGCGCCTGGGAATCCGGCGCGGTGAGGGCGGCGACGATGGCATCGATATCGGCCGGCTTGGTCAGGTACTGGCTGGCGCCGAGCTTCACGGCCTCGACAGCCGTTGCGATGCTGCCGTAGCCGGTCAGCACCACGGTCCGCGCGGGGCGCGGGCCCCTGGTGAGCAGCGGGATCAGCGTGAGGCCCGAGCCGGTGCCGATCCGCAGGTCCACCACCGCGAGATCGGGCGGTGACTGGTTGATCAGCGACGCTGCCTCCTCGCAACTCAGCGCGACGGTCACGTCGAATCCGCGCCGGCGCAAGGCCGTGGCCAGCACGTCACTGAATACCGGATCGTCTTCCACCAACAGGGTCTTCATGCCGTGTGCTCCGTAAGCCTTACCAGGGGAAGGCGCAGCCGGACCGTGGTGCCGCCCTCGTCGTTGTTCGCTGCCTCGAGGCTGCCACCGGCCTGGGTCATGGCGGCGTGGGACAGGAACAGGCCGAGGCCCAGCCCGCCCTCCTTGCTCGACATGCCCAGCCGTTCGAGTGACCCCGGCTGTCCGGAGCGCAGGCCGCCGCCCCGGTCGATCACGGCGATGTCGAGGTTCGCGGCATCCCAGCTGTAGACGACACGGACGTCCCGGGGCGACACGTCCACCGCGTTGTGGAGGATATTCAGCAGCGCCTGCCGGACCGTCCGCTCCACGACCAGCAGCGGCGGCGAACCGCCTGACGCCGGCGGTTCCACCCGGACGTTGCTGCCAGGCCGCAGGCGGCGGACTTCCGCGACGGTCTGCCACACGAACCTGTCGAGCGCCAGGCGTTCCGCCGACTCGGCCCGGGCGGCGCCCGCCGACGCGGAGATCACCGACAGCGCCTCCTTGCACCGGGCGATCTGGTCACGGAGGATCCCCAGGTCCCGGTTGAGCGCCGGGTGCGTCGCCGCGGGATACTCCCGGGCGATCTCCCCGGTGATCACGGCCATGGTCGCCAGGGGCGTGCTGAGTTCGTGGGCGGCGCCAGCCGCCAGCGTGGCCACGGCCACCACGCGTTCGTCCCGCAGCGCCGTCTCGCGCAGCTGGGCCAGGTAGCGGTCACGGGCCCGGACTGTCTGGGCCATGGCGGCAACGAAGGTGGCAATCAGCACGCTCAGCACGACGAAGCCGATCCACATCCCTGCAGCGTGCAGGTCCATGGCGGACTTGTTGTGCATGTTGATGAACTCGGGCACCTCCACGCGCCAGAGCATCAGCAGCGTGTAGCTGCAGGCACTGATGCCCGCGATGACCCAGGTGTAGGTCTGGGGCAGCGCCGCCGCGGAGATGATCATCGGCAGCACGAGAAAATACACGAACGGATTCGAGGCGCCGCCCGCGTAGTACAGGATGCTGGTGAGCGCGAAGAGATCCACCAGAAGCTGGATGAAGAATTCCCGGTCGGTGACCGGCTCAGCGGCCTTGTGTCGCACCCACACCCAGAAATTGAAGGCGGCCAAACCGACGACGATCAGAATGAGCTGCAGGGCCGGGATCGGCAGGGCGTAGATCTGGCGGGCCAGCAGCAGGCAGACCGCCGACGCCGGCACCGCGATCATGCGGATCCAGATCAGCCGCCGGACGTTGATGCCCGTCGGCTGGTCCTGGTTGGCCGGCGTGACCGTCGTGGCGAGCGGGGCAATGGCAGCGTTCATGCCGATTATTCTAGGCGCCATTCCGCTGGCAGGACCGCCCTGATGCAACCGTAATGGGCGGTCGACGCGGCAAGTTGTCGCAGAGCGCCTGCCGGAGCGCCTTGAGGCGGGACCCCTTCCCGCTCGAGACTCGCGGACTCGATTCTCGCGGGAAGG
>JAEUQA010000074.1 GCA_016789845.1 Chromatiales bacterium | reverse complement strand
GGGAGGGCAGTCGCGCCTGAAGGCGCTCCTACAGCACCCCGCGGGAGTCCGGGTGCCGGACGTACTGGCGCCGATCGTCCGTGGTACTCGCCCCGTTCCCGCGGCTGGTGCGCTGCGGGAACTCGACGACCCGCCAGTAGTTGTCCACCAGCTCCACGGCCTTGACGAAGCTCTTGCCCACGTCGGACTTCAGCATGTAGCCCGCGACGTTCAGGTTGAACGCCTCGATCTTGTCCTCGTCGTCGTTCGACGTGGTCAGCATGAACACGATCGAGTCGTGCAGTTCGGCGTCCTCCCGGATCCGCTGGAGAAGCTCAAGCCCGTTCATGCGCGGCATGTTGATGTCGAGCACCAGCAGGTTTGGCCGGGCCAGCGGTGGCTTCCCGTTCAACCCCTTGAGGATCTCCCACGCCTCCATGCCATCCCGCGCGACAGTCACGGGATTGGTGATGCGGAGCTTCTCGATCGCGCGAAGGAACGCCTTCTCGTCGATGAGATCATCCTCAGCCAGCAAGATTTGCACGGTTCTGTTCATTTCCATGATGGGTCACCTCGCCCCCGCCAACATTCGCCCCCTCGCGGGGCACTTTCTTCCAGGTAAACTTGAACACGGTGCCGACGCCGCCCGGCCCCCCGTGGAACCAGATCCGGCCACCCTGCCACTCCACGATGCGCTTGACGATCGCGAGTCCCATGCCGCTGCCCTCGATCTCGTCCCGGGGCTTCAGCGTCTGGAACATCTGGAAGACCTTCTCCGTGAACTCCGCCGGGATCCCCGCGCCGTCGTCCTCCACGGCAAACAGCACTTCATCGCCCTTGTCCTGCGCGTAGACCGTGACCGAGCCCTCCCGGGTGGGGTGGTGCTTGATGGCGTTGTTGATCAGGTTGCGCAGCACCTGTTCGAGTGGCGCGTGGTGGGCGTTGAGCACCGGGAGTGAATCGTCGGCCCGCAACCGCATGGTCTCCGGCGGCGCGAGCAGCACGAAGAGATCCTCCACCAGGAGTTTCGCGTCCACCGCCACGACCTCCCCCGGCTTGCGGCCGGCGCGGGAGTAGGCCAGCAGGTCGTCCAGCAACCGGTGCAGGCGGGCGGTGCGCTGGGCCAGGAGACCAAGGTTCTGTTGCACCTCGCCACCCGTGAATCCCGCCAGGTCCTCCCGCAGCCACTCCACCAGGATCTCGATGGCCCGGAGCGGGGCCTTGAGGTCGTGGGATGCCACGTAGGCAAATTGCTCGAGATCCTGGTTGGACCGGGCCAGTTCCTCCTGGATCGCCCGCCGCTCGGTGATGTCCATGGCCAGCGACAGGATGCCGAGCACCTGGCCGGTGGCGTCCCGATGGGGCTGGTAAGTGACCGAATAGAAGCGCCGCTCGCCATTGGCCATCGTCCGCGCTTCCTCGTACTGGATCACCTCGCCCGCCAGGCAGCGGTCATACAGGGGCTTGCGGCGCGCCCAGGACTCGGCGGTGATCACCGTCGAGATGTGCTGGTTCAGGTGCCGGGTGCGGGAGTGCCCGTACCAGAGGTCGTACTGGGCGCTCAGGAAGCGGAGTGTGAAGGTCCTGTCCAGGTACGCAAAGAGCCCGGGCACCCCGTCGGCCAGCTCCTGCATCCGTGCCTGGGTGGCCTGCAGCTGGATCTCCAGCGCCCGCTGCGTCGTCACGTCGATGCAGACGCCCTGCAGGCGTGGCGGGGACCCCGGCGGGCCGGGCTGGAGGTGGCCGCGGCCGCTGACGAAGCGGACGTCCCCGTTCCGGTGCACCACCCGGTAGTCGCAGGCGAATGCGCCGTTCTTCAGGCTCTCGCCAGCCGCGGCCCAGTAGCGCTGCAGGTCGTCCGGGTGAATCCGCGAGGCCATGACATCCGGCGACAGCTGCAGGTCAGGGTCGATGTCGAACAGCCGGCGGCACGTGGCGTCGATGAGGAACTCGCCAGTTCCCGCATCGAACGAATACACGCCAACGCCGCTGGCCTCCAGCGTGCGTTGCAGTTCCGGGCTGAGGCCGGGAGATCCCTGCGCAGTGGTCATCCAAAACCTTTCAGGGCCCGTACGACCGCGGTTGAGTCCATGCCGCCCTGCTCGAGAGCCGCCAGCAGCGGCTCGATCAGCTGCATCTCCATCGGCCTGCCGAACAGGAAGCCCTGGACGACGTGGCAGCCATGGTCCAGCAGGTAGTGGAGCTGCGCCGCCGTCTCGACGCCCTCCGCGACGGTCTCCAGCCGCAGGCTCCTGGCGAGCGAAATGATGGCGTCGATGATGCTTTCCCCGTCGCGGCTGCCCCCGATCTCCTGCACGAAGGACCTGTCGATCTTGAGCACGTCGATCGGGAAGCGCTGCAGGTAGCTCAGGCACGAGTAGCCGGTGCCGAAGTCGTCGATCGAGATCCGCAGCCCGATTTTCTTCAGCTGCGCAAGCTCGCGCTGGGCGGACTCGGTGTCCTCCATCACGAGCCCCTCGGTGAGCTCGATCTCGATCAGGCCAGGGTCGATTCCGTGCCTGCGGAGCACCTCCGCCACGCGCTTGTGGAAGTCGGGCTGCTGGAACTGGCGGGCGGAAACGTTCACCGAAACCGGCACCGGCGTGAGGCCCTTGTCCTGCCAGGACTTGATGGTGAGGCACACCTCGTTCAGCACCCAGTAGCCCAGCGGGATGATGTGGCCGCTCTCCTCGGCCACGGGGATGAAGTCGGCCGGGCTCACGCTGCCCCGGGACGGGCTGTTCCAGCGCAGCAGCGCCTCGAGGCCCTGCAGCTGGTTGATCCGGATGTTCACCTTGGGCTGGTAGGCCAGGTGGAACTGGCCCAGGTGGAGCGCCTCCCGGATGTCGCGCTCGAGCTCGTGGTACTGCATGAGGTCGGCGTGCATCTGCTCGTGGAAGAACTTGAAGTTGTTCCGGCCGTATTCCTTGGCCTGGTACATGGCGATGTCGGCGTTCTTCAGCAGCATCTGCGTGTCCGAGTTGTCATTCGGGTACATGGTGATGCCGATGCTGGTGGTGATGGTCAGCTGGCGGTCGGCGATGTGGTACGGCTGGGCAATGACCTCCAGCAGGCTGCTCGCCAGGGCCTCCACGTCGCGGGGGCTGGATAGTCCCTCCAGCATCACGGCAAATTCGTCGCCGCCGAGCCGGGCCACGATGTCGCCCGTGCGCACGGAACGCCTGATGCGGTCGGCCACTTCCTTGAGCAGCCGGTCCCCGGCGTCATGCCCGAGCGTGTCGTTGACGACCTTGAATGCGTCCAGGTCGAGGAAGAGAAGCGTCACCTTGCGGCCGTCCCGGCGTGCGCGTGCCGTGGCCCGTGTGAGCTGGTCGTTGAAGAACTGGCGGTTCGGAATGCCGGTCAGCGGGTCGTACTGGGCCAGGTAGTTGAGGTGGAGATCGGACTTCTTGCGCTCGATGGCGTAGCGGATCGAGCGCAGGATGGTGCGGCCCTGGCCCTCCCACTTCACCAGGTAGTCCTGGGCGCCCTTGTTCAGGATGCTGACGGCGAACTCCTCGTCGTCCTGGCCGCTCAGCACGACGATCGGGATCTCGTTGTTCACCGCCTGGATCGCGTCGAGGCACTGCAGGCCCGAGCCGTCCGGGAGGTGCAGGTCGAGCAGCACCACGTCGAAGGGGTCGAGGCCGAGCTTCTCCGTGGCGAGAGCCAGGGTCGGGACGTTGACGAGCTCGACGTCGCCCGCGCGCTGGCGCCGGAGCGAGGCGGCCAGGAACTCGGCGTCGGCGGGATTATCCTCGACCAGGAGCAGTTTCATCGATGCAGAATTCCACAGGGGCCCACGTCTACCGGCCTGCCCAACCCGCCGGCCACACCCTCGCCTCCGGGGAGGCTTGCGTCAGCTAATCTACGGCGGGACTATGTGAAATCATTGAGACCGGGTTCACACTGGCGTTCCCGCGGCCGTTGCGGTGTCGCACAGTTCCGGTCGAAACCACGGGCTTCAGGGCAGCAGGAGTAATTCCCATGTTCACTCGACGCGTGATTCCGGCAACTGGCGCCGTCTTCCTGGGCCTCCTGCTTGGCGGCCCTGCAATGCCGGACGATGCCGCCGTCGACCACTCCGGGCATGCCGGGCATGCGGGTCACGAGATGACCCCGGAACAGATGGCGCTGCTCAGGAAGAAGGTGCCGCTGTATGCGGGCTTCACCGACGAGCAGATCAACGCGAACATGAGCCGCATGGCGCCCGACACCCAGGCCTATCTCAGCGGGCCGTCGGTGCGGGATGCCATCGGCGTCCTGGGGCTTGGTCACGGCTACGCGGGCGACGGCAACGAGCAGTTCAAGGCGGGTTACGCCCCGGTGGCTGCGGCACACCCGACGGCGGTCGCCCTTGGAATGTCCATGATGGACTCCTCCCACGTCCAGGCGGCCGTGGACAAGCTGGAGGCCGCCGGCGCGACCACCATCGTCGTGCTCCCGAGCGAGACCAGCGAGACCAGTTCGCTGGTGCGACAGTGGCACTACATGTTCGGCCTCACGGACAACTCGGGCTACCTTGAGGTGCCCCGGGTGCGCACCAGGGCGAAGGTCATCATGGCGACGTCGCCCACCCGCAGCCCGATCATCGGCCGGATCCTCGGGGAGAACCTCAGGACGGCCAGCACGGACCCGGCCAGGGAGGCCGCGCTCCTCATCATGCATGGACCCGAGAACAAGGAGGAGAACGATGACGAGCTGCGTAACCTGGCGAAGCTCGCTGCCGTCGTGAAGGACGTCACGGGCATGTCCGAGGTCTTCTACGGTTCGCTGCAGGACGATGCACCGCCCGCGGTCCGGGCTGCCAACGTCGCGGCCATGCGCGACTGGATCGCGAAGGCCAGTTCATCGGGGAAAAGGGTGCTCGTCGAGCCGGTGCTGCTCACGGCCGGCGGCAGGGTGTCGAAGAAGATCGGCAACGACCTCAGCGGGCTCAGCTATACCCTGGTGGACAAGGGCATGATCGGCCACCCGCTCTTTGCCCGGTGGGTGCAGGAGACAGTGGCGGAGAAGACCAGGCCGGGAAGCTAGCCCCGCACCCTGCCGCCGTTGACTCCCTGAGAGGCACGTCACAGACGTGGTCCGGGTGTTCGCCGGACATTACGTCAATGATCAGCCGGGTGGATGTGCTCGTCCTCATCGCGTGCCTCGCCGCGGGCACCGTGGTCGCCGTGCCCCGCCACGCGCGTCTTGCCGCCGAGACGCGGCTCGACGAGGTCACGGCACTCTCCCGCAGTGCTGCGATGGCTGCCCGCCTGGCCCATGCACGCTGGCTCGCCGCGGACCGGCCGCCCGTCATCGACGGGCCCCGGGGCACGGTCGCCATGACCCACGGCTATCCGTCCACGGCCACCTTGCCCCTGATGCTGGCGGGAGCCGAGACGGCAACCTTCGTCTACAACGATGGCGTGTGGCGCCACGGCAGCGTCAGCGCCAGCCGGTCCTGTGGCGTCGCCTACAGCCCGCCCGCCGCTCCCGGCCAGGACCCGGCCATCACTCCCCGGACCAGCGGCTGCTGAGAGGCCCGGGTTTGTAAAAGGGGACAGATTTATTTTTCCCGGCGGCCCCACGGGCCCGCCGGGAAAAATAAATCTGTCCCCTTTTACGGTTGCAAACCCGGTGCCTCTGATCTAAATACCGCTGGTGAAACCGTTCCTCAGATGGTTGCTCATCGGCCTTGGTGCGCTCGTGGCACTGGGCGTCGCCGTGATCGTCGCCGTCGTCACCCTCGTGGACCCCGCCCGCTTCCGGCCGGCCATCGTGAGCGCGGTCCAGCAGTCCACCGGCCGCACCCTCACCCTGGATGGCGACGTCGGGCTGAAGCTGTTGCCCTGCTGTGCCGTCGAGGTCACGCGGTTGACGCTGGGCAACCCGCCGGGCTTCGACGCCGAGCCCTTCGTGAGCATCGGGTCTGCCCGGCTGGCGATCCGCCTCTGGCCGCTGCTCACGCGCCGTGAGGTGGAGATTGGCACGGTCCGCGTGACTGGCCTGGAGGCCAACCTGGTCGGGCGCAGGGACGGGAGCAACAACTGGACCTTCACCGATGCCACGCCCGAGGCACCGGATGCTGGCGGCAAGGGCGAGGCTGGTGGCATCTCGTCGTTCAACCTCGCCGGAATCAGCCTCGACGATGCCCGGATCAACTATAGCGACGAGGCCGATGGCACCCGCTACCGCGTGGAGCAGCTGCAGCTCGCGACCGGCGCCGTGCGCGACGGCGCGCCCTTCGAGGTCAGCACCTCGTTCCGGCTCACCGACCTGGCCGACAACTCGGGTGGGGCCGTCAAGCTCAGCGCCCAGGCCAGCGTGGCGGTGGATGGCGACATCACCACCGTGAGGCTCTCAACAGTCGACTCCCAGCTCGATACCAGGGGTTTCGGGGGTCTCGAGGCCCTCCGCGGCACGTTGCGCGCGCCCCGGATCGAAGTGCGCCTGGGCGACAACACCCTGCTGGAGGCACCGGAGCTGGTGACAGACCTGGAGGCGAAAGGCGCGGACCTGCCCGGCGGCGGCGCGCCGGTGCAGGCGACCCTGTCCGGCCTGCGCTACGACGTGGATGCCGGTAGCGGCGCCGTCACCCGCTTCACCGCGAAGACCACGGTTGCCGGCGTCCCCCTCGACCTGGCCGGGGAGGGAGGCTTTGGCGAGCGCAACGACCTCCGGGGCACCGTGCGCTTTCCGGAATTCTCGCCCCGGGAGGTGCTGGCGAAGCTGAAGCAGGACGTGCCCGTTACCGCCGACCCGGACGTGCTCCGGAAGCTTTCCGGCGCCGCCAACTGGCGCCTCGGCGACAAGTCCTTCGGCCTCGAGCAGCTCGCCGTCGTGCTGGATGACACGCGGGTGGCCGGGTCCCTGGCGTGCGAGCTGCTCCCGGCGGGCAGCAAGGCGACGCCCCGCACGCAGTTCGACCTCACCCTCGACAGGCTGAACGCGGACCGCTACCTGGAGCCCGACGCGCCACCCTCGGGCAAGGATGGCAGCACGAAGGATGGCGACGGGAAGCCCACCGAGATTCCGGTGGCCACCATTCGCGGGCTCAACCTGCAGGGGCGCGCCCGGATCGGCCAGCTCACCATCACCGGCCTGAAGATGGCCGACGTGGACGTGACCGCCGTTGCCGACGGGGGCCGACTGCGCCTGGAGCCGCTGGTGGCGAAAGCCTACGGTGGCAGCCTCCGCACCGGGATCCGGCTTGACGCCACGGGGGCAAAGTCCAGGCTGACCCTGGACCAGGCCCTGACCGGCGTGAACTTCGGGGCCCTGCTCGCCGACCTGGCCGACGTCCGGAACATCACGGGCACCATCAGCCTGAACCTGGCCGGCACGTCAGTGGGTGCCACGGACGACGAACTGCTGGAGAACCTGGCCGGCAACCTGGTCTTCTCGCTCGTCGACGGGACCTACAAGGGCATGGATGTCTGGTACGAGATCCGCCGCGCCCGGGCACTGCTCAGTCGCCTGGCGCCACCGGCGCGCTCGGGGCCGGAGGAGACGCCCATCAAGTCCCTGGACCTGTCCGGCAAGCTCACCGACGGCGTCCTGCGTACCGACCGGTTCAGTGCCGAGATTCCCTTCCTGCGCGTGGCCGGCGACGCTACGGTGGACCTGCCGAAATCCCGGCTGGACAGCAAGCTCACGGCGCTTGTCTTCGAGAAGCCCGTCTTCGGCGATGACACCAGCCTGGAGGACCTGGTCAACGTGCGCATCCCGCTGACGATCAGCGGCCCGGTCGCCAGCCCCAGGGTGGGGGTCGACCTGAGCAAGATGGTGAAGGAGGCACTCAGGGACACCGCGCGGCAGACGCTGGAGCAGAAGGTCCTGGAAAGGCTTGGTCTCGGCAAGCCGGCGGAGGAGGCCGCCCCGCCCGCCGACGGCGAGGAGCCCGCGCCCCCCGCGCCGAAGGCAGACCCGCTGAAGGACGCCCTCGACCGCCTCTTCAAGAAGGGCACCTGAAAAAGGTACCGGACACTTGGTTATTCACCGCTTAGTTATTCGGTAGGCACTCGGCCAAGAAAATAACTAAGCGGTGAATAACTAAGTGTCCGGTACCTTTTTCACCCATCAGATTTCGACGACGGTGCTGAGGATCACCACGCGCCGCAGCGGCATGCCGAAGAACTCGGCGGCGCCGACGGAGCGCCGCTGGAGCCAGGCGAAGAACTGTCGTTGCCACCGCCGGGCCCGCCGCTGCTCCAGGGGCATCACCACGTGCTGGCCCAGGAACAGCGTGTAGTCCCGGGCGAAGATTCGCAGCCCCTGGCGATTGCACTGGAGGATGATCGCCATCACGTCCGGGTCTTCCATGAAGCCGTAGTGCGCCCGCACCGAGTAGATGGACGGCCGCAGGGTGTCGATGTCCAGCCGCGCCGTCTCGTCGACCTTGGGCACCCGCCGGAAGTCGATGTGCAGGAACACGACGCTCTCGTGCACCACCCGGTTGTGCTCCAGGTTGCGGAGGAAGGCGCTGGGGATGGAGTCCGGCCGGCTGGCCAGGAAGATCGCGGTACCGGCGACCTGCGTCGTGCCCGCCAGCAGCCGGGGAAGCTCCGCCATCCGCACCGCGTTGGCGTCCAGCTGGGCGCTGAGCCGCTCCCGCCCGTCGTGCCAGACGATGAACACGAGGAAGATCGCGGCGGACATGGACAGCGGTACCCACGCGCCATCGGCGATCTTGGTCATGTTGCCGGCCACGAAGATGGCATCCAGGCCAACGAAAGTGCCAAACACCATCAGGATGGCAACCCAGGGCCACTTCCAGTCCAGCCGCGCCAGCGTGGCGGCCAGGCACGTGGTGATGAACATCGTGCCGGCCACGGCCGCACCATAGGCCGCCGACAGCGCGCCGGACGAGCCAAAGCCCACCGTGATGAGCAGCACGAACGCGAGCAGCACCCAGTTGGCCACGGGCACGTAGATCTGCCCGCGCTCCCGGGCCGATGTCTGGATGATCTCCACCCTCGGCATCAGGTCCAGCTGCACGGCCTGGCGGGTGACGGAGAACGCGCCCGTGATGGTCGCCTGGGACGCGATGATGGTGGCCGCCGTGGCCAGCACGATCAGCGGCGCCAGCAGCGGTTCCGGCACGAGCCTGAAGAACGGGCTTGCCAGGCTCGACGGGTCCCGCAGGGCGTGGGCCCCCTGGCCCAGGTAGTTCAGCACCAGGGCGGGCCAGACAAAACCGAACCAGGCGGCGCGCACCGCCGGGCGCCCGAAGTGGCCCATGTCGGCATACAGGGCCTCGGCGCCGGTGACGGCCAGGAAGATCGCCCCAACGATCGCGAGCGCCAGCGTGGTTTCCTGGCCCAGCATGCCGAGCGCATACAGCGGGTTCAGCGCCTGCAGCACCTCGGGCGTCCTGAGGATGGAAAGCACCCCGGTGACCGCGAGGGCGCCGAACCAGAGCACCATGATGGGCCCGAAGTAGCTGCTGACCCGGTGGGTGCCGGAGCGCTGGATCAGGAACAGTCCCAGCAGGATCCCGCAGGCGAGAGGCAGCACGTACTGCTCGAGCCGCGCGTTGAGAACCTCGAGACCCTCCACGGCGCTGAGGACGGAGATCGCGGGGGTGATGGCCGCGTCACAGTAGAAGAGCGCGGCGCCGAGGGCGCCTGCCAGCAGCAGGTACCGGGACCACCGTCCCCAGCGGTAGGAGTGCTGCTCCAGCCGGGCGAGCAGCGCGAGGATGCCGCCTTCGCCCTCGTTGTCCGCGCGCACCACGACCAGCAGGTACTTGATGCCGACGACGAAGACCAGGCTCCAGAAGATCAGCGACAGGGAGCCCAGGGTGGCGAAGGCCAGCGGCAGCCCGTCCGCCGCCTTGATCGCGGCGCCGAAGGCGTAGAGGGGGCTGGTGCCGATGTCGCCGTAGACGACACCGATGGCGCCAATGACTGCCGCGGCCCTGAGGCGCGATGTCGACATGATCGGGGGGGTCTTGCGCTGTTGTAGGAGCGGCTTAAGCCGCGACCGTAACGCGCGGCGCGCGCATTCTGCGCCTCCCTGCCGGCCGGCCACAAGGGGCCAGAGGCACCGGGTGTGGCATCTGGCAACTAACCCGGCCGGGCCGCGGACGGTGCCAGGTGCCCAAACCGGTGGCGCA
>JAEUQA010000081.1 GCA_016789845.1 Chromatiales bacterium | reverse complement strand
GCGGAGACGACCACATCCCGTTCATTACTTTTCATTCGCTACTTCCTTTCTTGATCCGTCGGAGCGCCTTCCGGCGCGATAAATGGGGACAGATTTTTTGTCCCGGGACTGCCGGCCCGGGAAAATAAATCTGTCCCCATTTCTCGCGCCTGAAGGCGCTCCGACGGATCAAGACAGGAAGTAGCGAATGAAAAGTCATGAACGGGATGTGGTCGTCTCCGCGCTCAAGCACGCGGCGCCCTACATCCGCCTCTACAAGAAGAAGATCTTCGTGCTCAAGGCGGGCGGCGAGGTCTTCACGTCCGACGAGGCCACGCGGCACCTGCTCGAGCAGGTCGCGCTGCTGCACCAGGTAGGGATCCGGGTCGTGCTCGTGCACGGTGGCGGGCCCCAGTCCACGGAGCTGGCCAATGCGCTGGGCGTCCCGACGCAGATGGTCGGCGGCCGCCGGGTAACCGACAGGGCGACCCTCGACGTCACGACCATGGTGCTGAACGGCACCGTCAACACGCGGATCCTCGCGGCCTGCCGTGACCTGCACCTGCCCGCCGTCGGCATCAGCGGCGTGGATGCGGGCCTCATCAAGGCCCACAGGCGCCCGCCAGTCCAGGTGGAAGGCCACGCGGGCGGTCCGGTGGACTTCGGCTTCGTGGGCGACATCGACAGCGTGGACACCGACGTGGTCCGGGCCCAGCTCGAGAACGGGATGGTGCCGATCGTCAGCCCGCTGTCGGCCGACGAGAACGGCACGGTGCTCAACATCAACGCCGACACGGTGGCCGCCGCCCTGGCCACGTCACTCCGGGCGTCCAAGCTGATCCTCACCATGGGCGCGCCCGGCATCCTGGAGGACCGGCACAACCCGTCGTCCCTCGTCTCCTACCTGGATCTCGAGGATCTGCAGGAGCTGCGCGCCAACGGCTCGCTGGCCGAGGGCATGCTACCCAAGGCCCGGGCCATCGAGGCGGCGATCAATGGCGGCGTGCCGCGCGTGCACCTGATTTCCTACAAGATCCCCGACAGCCTGCTGCTGGAGATCTTCACCAACGAGGGCACGGGCACGCTGGTCGTCGAGGACACGGACACGCTGACGCCCGAAGAGCAGGAAGCCGGCGCCTGAGGGCCATGCCATGAAGCGACTCTGGGACAAGGGCGAGCCACTCGACTCGCGCATCCTCCGCTATACCGCCGGGGAGGATCACCTGCTGGATGCCCGGCTGGTGCCCTACGACGTGCGCGCCTCCATCGCCCATGCCCAGATGCTGCACGGGCAGAAGCTGCTGTCCGCGGATGACCTCCGGCAGATCATCTCCGGGCTCGAGGCCATCGGGGTGTCCCACGCGGCCGGCGAATGGCAGATCAGCCTCGAGGAAGAGGACTGCCACACGGCACTTGAGCACCGCCTCACCCAGATCATCGGCGAGGCTGGCCGGCGCGTGCACCTGGGCCGCTCGCGCAATGACCAGGTGCTGGTCGCGCTGCGCCTGTACCTGCTGGACGCGGCGGAAGGCATCGCCGCGGCCGCCCGGGACGTGGCGGTCGCCCTCGACGAGCTGGCGGCGCGGGAGAAGGACACCCTGCTGCCCGGCTACACCCACATGCAGCAGGCCATGCCGAGTTCCGTGCCGCTCTGGGCCGGCGGTTTCGCGGCCGAAATCCGCGACGACGCCGAGGGGATTGCTGCCAGCAGGCGGCGTTTGAGCAAGAGTCCGCTGGGCAGCGCCGCGGGCTACGGCGTGCCCGGGCTCCCCATAGACCGGGAGGCGACGCGCCGCACGCTGGGCTTCGACGCGGTGCACGAGCCCGTCACCGCCGTCCAGATCTCCCGCGGCAAGGGCGAAGCCGGGCTGGTCTTCGAGCTGGCCCTGCTCACCCAGGACCTGGGCCGGATGGCGGCCGACCTGCTGCTGTTCTACACGCAGGAATTCCGCTTCATCGCGCTGCCCGACACGATGACCACGGGCTCGTCGATCATGCCCCAGAAGCGCAACCCGGACGTCCTCGAGCTGGTGAGGGGCGCCGTGCCTACCATGCAGGCGGCGCTGGTGGAAATCCTCGGCCTGCCCGCCAAGCTCGGGTCCGGCTACCAGCGGGACTTGCAGCGGATGAAGTCGCCCCTCTTCCGCGCCATCGACCTGGCCGGCGATTCGGCCCGGGTGATGGCCCACCTGGTCCGCGGGCTCAGGTTCCTGCCGGAGAACATCCGCCTCGACGACTCCATCCACGCCGCCGAGCGGGCCAACGAGCTGGTGCAGAAGGAAGGCATCAGTTTCCGGGAGGCCTACCAGCGGGTGGGAGCGGAGCTGGCCCGGCGCAACCCCGGCTAGGCGAGGAGCCGCGCCGTATAATCCGGCGATGCGCCACCTCCTGCCGTTGCCTGTCGTCATCCTCCTTGCCGCCTGCGGCATGAAGGGTGATCTCTATGAGGCCCAGCCCGCAGCCGAGCCCACGGAAGCTGCTGAGCCGGTGCCGGAGCCGGCGACCGGCGCCACGGACAAGGGCGAGCGCAAGACGATCCCGTCCACGCCGGATCCGGCCCGGTCGGAATGACTGGCACCGGGCCTGCCGACCCGCCACGCCGGCTCGTGCTGATCGACGGCTACTCCTACCTGTACCGCGCCTTCCACGCACTGCCGCCGCTGACCACGTCCCGGGGCCAGCCCACCGGCGCGATCTTCGGCTTCCTCAACATGCTGCGGCAGATCCAGCGCACGCGGAAGCCGGACCTCATTGCGGTGGTCATGGACGCGCCAGGACCGACGTTTCGCGACGAGCTGTACGAGCACTACAAGGCGACGCGCGAAAGGATGCCCGACGAGCTCCAGTCCCAGATCGAGCCGCTGCTGGAAATGGTGCGGGCGCTGGGCCTGCCCCTGCTCCGGGAACCCGGCGTCGAGGCGGACGACGTGATCGGTACCCTGGCGAAGCGGGCACAGGCTGCCGGGATCGACACGCTGATCGCCACCAGCGACAAGGACATGGCCCAGCTGGTCAACGGGCACATCCGCCTCTTCGACGGCATCAACAACCGGGAGCTGGACGCCGCGGGCGTGATGGACAAGTTCGGCGTCCCGCCAGAGCGCATCATCGACTACCTCACGCTGGTCGGCGACACGTCGGACAATATCCCGGGCGTGCCCAGCGTCGGCCCGAAGACCGCGGCCAAGTGGCTGGCCGAGTACGGCACTCTGGACGCCATCGTGGAGCGGGCGGGCGAGATCAAGGGCAAGGTAGGCGAGAAGCTGCGGGCAAGCCTGCCGCAGATCCCGCTGTCGCGGCAGCTCGCCACGATCCACGTGGACGTGCCCCTGGAGATGAAGCCCGAGGACCTCGTGGCGGGCACGCCTGATGTGACGGCCCTCAGGCAGCTCGCCGAGCGGCTGGAGATCCGCAGCCTGCTGCGGGTTGCTGAGGAAGCGACAGCAGGACCCGCCGATGCGGAAGCAGGCGCGGCCCTGGCTGCCGCGGCAGCCCCCGGCAAGGACCCGCCTGCAGATCCGGCGGCGGAGGCCGCCGCCACGCCCGTCCGCCTTCCCGACCCCGTCACCCGTCACTACGAGACCATCCTGACCGCCGAGCAGTTCGACGTCTGGCTGATCCTCATCGAGAACGCCGAGCTCGTGGCCTTCGACACGGAGACCACGAGCCTCAACTACATGGACGCGGAGGTCGTGGGCCTCTCCTTCGGCCTCGCCGCGGGCAAGGCGGCCTACCTGCCCGTCGCGCACCGCTACGTCGGCGCGCCGGAGCAGCTCGACCGGGAGGCCGTGCTCGCCCGTCTCAAGCCCTGGCTGGAGAACCCGGAGGCCCACAAGGTGGGCCATCACCTGAAGTACGACGCCCACGTGCTCGCCAACCACGGCATCCGGCTCGCCGGGATGCGCTACGACTCCATGCTGGAGTCCTACGTGCTGGACAGCACGGCAACCCGCCACGACATGGACTCGGTGGCCCGGAAGTACCTGGGCCTGGACACGATCCATTTCGAGGACGTGGCCGGCAAGGGCGCGAAACAGATCACCTTCGACCAGGTGTCGGTGGAGAAGGCCGCGGAGTACGCCGCGGAGGACGCGGACATCACGCTCCGGCTCCATCACGTCCTCTGGCCGAAGCTGGAGGCGACGCCGGGCCTCGCCGCGCTCTATGACAACATCGAGCAACCACTGGTGCCCGTGCTGACCCGCATGGAGGAGACCGGCGTGCTGGTGGACACCCGGCTGCTCCGGGCCATGTCGGGCGAGTTCGCCGGGAAGATGGCCGCCCTGGAGAAGGAGGCCCACGAGGCGGCGGGCCATCCCTTCAACATCGGGTCG
Organism: Chromatiales bacterium; assembly: GCA_016789845.1. GTDB lineage: Bacteria > Pseudomonadota > Gammaproteobacteria > Steroidobacterales > SHZI01. The sequence goes on along the minus strand of JAEUQA010000081.1, from coordinate 1,119 downwards.
CCGAAGCAGCTGCAGGAAGTCCTGTACAACGAGCTGAAGCTCCCGGTCACCCAGTACACGCCGACGAAGCAGCCCTCGACCAACGAGGATGCACTGGCCGAGCTGGCGGAACAGCACCGCCTGCCGAAGCTGATCCTGGACTACCGCTCCCTGAGCAAGCTCAAGTCCACCTACACGGACAAGCTGCCGGAACAGGTCTGCGCGCGCACCGGGCGGATCCACACGTCCTATCACCAGGCCGTGGCGGCCACCGGCCGGCTGTCCTCATCGGACCCGAACCTGCAGAACATCCCGATCCGCACCGAGGAAGGCCGGCGGATCCGCCAGGCCTTCATCCCGAAGCCGGGCTGCACGCTGCTGGCGGCGGACTATTCCCAGATCGAGCTCCGGATCATGGCCCACCTGTCGGAGGATGCCGGCCTGCTCGAGGCCTTTGCCGCCGACAAGGACGTGCACCAGGCCACGGCCGCGGAAGTCTTCGGCGTGCCGCTCGAGGCCGTGACGACGGACCAGCGGCGCTCGGCGAAGGCCATCAACTTCGGCCTCATCTATGGCATGTCCGCCTTCGGGCTTGCCCGGCAGCTGGGCATCGCCCGGGACGAGGCCCAGAACTACGTGGACCTCTATTTCGCCCGCTACCCCGGCGTGAAGGCCTACATGGACCGCACCCGGGCCCAGGCCCGGGAGCAGGGCTACGTGGAAACGGTCTTCGGCCGGCGCCTCTATCTCCCGGACATCCAGGCCCGGCAGCAGGCCCGCCGCCAGTACGCGGAACGGAGCGCCATCAACGCGCCCATGCAGGGCACGGCGGCAGACATCATCAAGAAGGCCATGATCAGCGTGGACCAGTGGCTGCGCCAGGGCAGCAGCGGTGCCGAGATCATCATGCAGGTGCACGACGAGCTGGTGCTGGAGGTGCCCACGGCCGCCCTGGCCGCGGTGCAAAAAGAGGTCCTGCGCCTCATGTCCGGCGCGGCAGCGCTGCGGGTGCCCCTCAAGGTCGACGCTGGCACGGGCGCCAACTGGGACGAAGCCCACTGAGGCAGGAGCGGCGTCCGGCGCGACCCCCCCGCCCCGGGTATAGTGTGCGCGCGGGGAGTGGGGGGGGGGGGGGGCGCC
>JAEUQA010000008.1 GCA_016789845.1 Chromatiales bacterium | reverse complement strand
CTGACCTGAGATCCCTTTTTGTAGCCACTCAAGCCGTGAGGTTTGCAGTAAGCATAGTCCCGTTCAGCCACTCCTGGCGAACGGCCGCCGGGGTCCGGTAAGCGAGCGCGCTGTGGGGTCGTTGGTGATTATAGAAGTGCCGCCACCGCTCGATCAGGATCCGGGCCTCGCGCAGATCCCGGAACCACTCCCGGCTCAGGCACTCGTCCCGGAGCTTGCCGTTGAAGCTCTCCACGAAGCCGTTCTGCCACGGCTTGCCCGGCGCGATGAACACCGGCCCCACGTTCTGGTCCCGCAGCCAGCGCATGACGACGCCCGCGGTGAACTCGGCGCCCTGGTCGGAGCGGATGTGGGCCGGCTTGCCGTGCAGGCGCATCAGGCGGGCCAGCGTGTTGATCACGGTGATCGAGCTCATGGAGCGGGCCACCTCGATGGCCAGGCACTCCCGGGTGTGCTCGTCGAGCACGCAGAGCAGCTTCAAGGCGGTCTTGTCGGCCAGCCGGTCGTGGACGAAGTCGTAGGTCCAGACGCTGTTCGGTACCGGCGCCCCGGGGACTCGTACGTCCGTGCCCAGGCGACGCTTCCGGCTCCGCCGCCGCGGCAGCTGGAGGCCTTGCTGGGACCAGAGCCGCCGCACACGAGTCTGGCTCCAGCGCAGCCACCAGGCCATCCGCCGGTAGCCGAACCGCGGGTACTGCTGGCTGGTGGCCACCAGCTCGGCAACCCGGGGCTCGTCCTTCACCGGCTGCCGCAGGCCGTAGCAGGCCACACGCCGGCTGAAGCCCAGCAACTGGCACGCCCTCCGCGCCGAGACCCCCCGATCCATCGCCCGGCGCAGCACGCGCCGCCGACCGACCGGGGAACTCATTTTCCCCGCGCAAACTCCTTCAGCGTGTCGATCACCAAGGCCTGGTCCGCCACCAGCTTCTTCAGCCGGGCATTCTCCGACTCGATCGCCTTGAGGCGGCGGGTATCCGCCACTTCCAGGCCGCCGTACTTGTTCCGCCAGCGGAAGAAGGTCTGCTCCGTGACGTTGTGCTTGCGGCACACCTCCCGGATCTGGACCCCCGGGATCTCAGCTTCACGCAGGATGCGGACGATCTGTTCTTCGGTAAACCGCTTCTTCATCGGTGAGTTCTCCTCGGTTCAAACTACCATGGGAACTCACGGTCGGATTGGCTACAAATTTGAATCTCAGGTCATGCCATCTAACGCCGCGCTTGAGACGCCGAGCGAAGCGCGCAGCGCTTCACGAGGTCGCGCTCGAAGCGCTTGTTATGTGCCGCTCCTCAATGTCGCGACTGTTGCCTCCGCATTCGCTTTTTTCGCGGCTGCGGCTACTTCTTTGGTTACTATCGTCTTGCCAATTGGGGCCAGCGCAATACCGGCCAGCTTGAGGTGTTGAATCCCGAAAGGGATGCCGATAATCGTGATGAAGCAAGCCAAAGCAGAAATGACATGCCCAATCGCCAACCACACACCGGCAAAAATGAACCAAATGACGTTTCCAACTATCCCGAGGCCACCGGTACCAATGTCGTCTTTCTGTTTCAACTCTTTTCGGCTAATCGCTTCTCGACCAAATGGGAAAAAGGTGAATTGGCCGATGACAAGACACGCCTTACCCCAAGGAATCCCGACGATTGTTACGAAAGCCAACAGGCCGACAAACCACCATGCGAGGCCCATCAACACGCCACCAAGAATGAACCAAAGAAAGTTGCCAATTGTGCGCATTGCTACTCCCCCTTGTTGTTGAGCACATAACTACTAATTAGGGGGGGCGAAGTGACGCGTTTGAAACACGTCAAATGTGCCGCATAACTCGCCGGGGATCGACCCAACTCCATGATTCACCTCACAGCGACGGGCGATTAACCGGACACTGGCAGCGATTGAATATACGGCACCGGTCCGGTGCCCCGATTCTGTGCTGCAGGACGAAGTGGGGCAAGAAGGGAGCGCCGCCGGGACCCATGAAACGCCGCCAACCGACCAGATTCGCGACTGGCCTGGGGCCGCTAGAGGAGCCAGTCTTCGGCGGCAGAACCCTGCCCGGACATAAGAACGCCATGACCGAATTGCAGAAAAGCAGCAGAGCCGCAATAATCGCCGCCATGAAGGCAGCACTGACACTCAGCAGCCGCGGCACCCTCACATTGCCGGCCAAGCTGCGCCAGAGCCTCGGTCTGAAGGCCGATGACCAGCTCATCGCCGAGACGGTGCCGGGCGGGCTGCTGCTGCGGCCGGCGGTCACCCTGCCGGTCGAGATGTACACGGACGAGCGGCTTGCGGAGTTCGAGGCCGCCGAGGCTGAACTGGCCTCGGCAATGGCGCGGAAGAAGCGGCGCGCCCGCTAGGGCCGCTGCCCGTGCGCATATTCCTCGACGCCAATATCCTGTTCTCGGCAGCCTGGTCGGACGGGGCGGTTCGTCAGCTGCTGCGGCTTGCCCGTGCCGCCGGTCACGAGTGCTGGATCGACGCCTACGTCGAGACCGAGGCTCGCCGGAACCTTCAGGTCAAGTCACCGGGATCCCTGGCGACTTTCGAGGCGCTGGTCGGCGCATGCCGACTGGCTCCCTTCCTGCCGCTGAGTGCCGGGCTGGACGATGCGCTGAGCGTGCTGCCACCGGACGACCGGCTTGTGCTCGCGGCGGCGATACGCCTGCGGTGCGGGGTGCTCGTCACCGGGGACAGGCGGGACTTTGCGCCGCTCTTTGGCAAGCGGGTGCGGGGCGTGGCGATTCACTCGCCGGCGTCGTTCTATCGCACGGAGCTGAGCGGGAAGCGGTGATCGACGGCGCAGCAACCGTCAGGGCAGAGGGCTAGCCGGGCGTACCCCCGCGAGCACGGCGCTTCGCGGGGCGGGGTGACCCTGCAACGTACTCCGGGATCTCCTCCCGGAGGATTTGCCGAAGCACCTTCGCCGTGACGGGCTGATCGGCCTCCGCCAAGTACTTGCGCAGCGCGTCGTTCATCAGGGTCTGGTAACCGCTCCCCGACTTCTCCGCGCGTGCCCGGAAGGCATCCAGGACGCTGTTGTCTATGAATATCGATATCCGCGTTTTCCCCTTCTGGGGAATGACGGCGCCACGCTTGCCTTTCGAGAAGTTGTATTCAGCTTTCATGCCAAGCGTCGACCCGCATTCGTCGAGAGTATGCATATCATATGCATACTGCACGCGGACTTTCCAGTGGATATGGCGACCAATAGCGCATCCGTAGAGATGCGGATCGCGCCGGTCGGCGCTCCTACAGGCCGCGGGCGATGGCGCGGTAGCCGATGTCGCGGCGGTAGAGGGCGCCTTCGAACCTGATCTGGTCGACGACGCGGTAGGCTTCAGCCTGGGCGGCCTTCACCGTGTCGCCGGTGCCGACGACGCAGAGCACGCGGCCGCCGCGGGTGACGATCTGGTCGCGTTCGTTGCGGCCTGTGCCGGCGTGGAAGACCTTGCTGGTGGCCGACGGGGCGGTGGGCAGGCCGGAGATCACGTCGCCCTTCCGGTAGTCGCCCGGGTAGCCGGCGGCGGCCATCACCACGCCGACGGCGGGTCGCGGGTCCCACTCGGCCTTCGTCTTGCCGAGCTTGCCTTCCAGCGCGGCGTCGATGAGCTGCAGCAGGTCGGACTTCAGGCGGAACAGTATGGGCTGGGTCTCGGGGTCGCCGAAGCGGCAGTTGAACTCGAGCACCTTGGGCGTGCCGTCGGGGCCGATCATCAGGCCGGCGTAGAGGAAGCCCGTGTAGCGCACGCCTTCTTCCCGCAGGCCCTCGATCACCGGCCGCAGCACTTCGTTGATCGCGCGCTGGGCGATGGCGTCGGTGACCACGGGGGCGGGCGAGTAGGCGCCCATGCCGCCGGTGTTGGGGCCCTGGTCGCCGTCGTCCCGGGCCTTGTGGTCCTGGGAGGTCGCGAGCGGGAGGATGGCGCCGTCGACGCCCACCATGGCGATGAAGCTGGCTTCCTCGCCGGTGAGGAATTCCTCGATCACGACGCGGGCGCCCGCGTCGCCAAAGCGGCGGTCGCCGAGCATGTCGGTCACGGCGGCGTAGGCTTCTTCCAGGGTATGGGCGACCACCACGCCCTTGCCGGCGGCCAGGCCGTCGGCCTTGATCACGATGGGCGCGCCGACTTCCTCCAGGTAGGCCTGGGCTTCTTCCAGGTCGGTGAACGAGGCGTGGTGCGCCGTCGGGATCCGGTGCCGGACCATGAACTCCTTGGCGAAGGTCTTGGAGCTCTCCAGGCGCGCCGCCTGCTTGCGGGGGCCGTAGCAGCGCAGGCCGTTGTTCCAGAAGCGGTCCACGATGCCGGCGGCCAGCGGCGCCTCGGGGCCGATCACGGTGAGGCCCACGTGCTCCTCCTTCGCCAGCTTCAGCAGCCCGTCGATGTCCTCGGCCGCGACCGTGGCGTTGCGCACGTTGGGCTCGAGCGCCGTGCCCGCGTTGCCGGGCGCGACGATGACTTCCTCCACGTCCTTCGACTGGGCCAGCTTCCAGGCCAGCGCGTGCTCGCGGCCGCCACCGCCGACGACGAGGACTTTCATGAGGTCAGTGCCTGAAATGCCGCATGCCCGTGAACAGCATGGCGATGCCGTGCTCGTCGGCGGCGGCGATCACCTCGGCGTCGCGGACGGAGCCGCCGGGCTGGATGATGGTGCGGATGCCGAAGCCCGCCGCCAGGTCGATGCCGTCCCGGAAGGGAAAGAAGGCGTCGGAGGCGAGGGCCGCGCCGGCGGTCTTCAGGCCCGCTTCCTCCGCCTTCCAGGCCGCGATGCGCACGCTCATCACGCGGCTCGCCTGCCCGGCGCCGATGCCGATGGTGGCGCCGTCCTGCACGAACAGGATGGCATTGGACTTGACCGAGCGGACCAGCTTCCAGGCCAGCTCCGCGTCGGCGCGCTCGGCGGCCGTCGGCTGGCGCTTCGTCACGACCCGCAGTGCGCCGGGGGCCAGGGTTGCCACGTCGGTGTCCTGCACCAGCATGCCGCCCTCCAGCTGCTCGACGCGGAGGCCGGGCGGGAGCGTGGACCGCAGCGGTCCCGTCTCCAGCACGCGGATGTTGGGCTTCCTCGCGAACGCGGCCAGCGCGTCAGGCGTGTAGCTCGGGGCGACCATCACCTCGACGAACTGCCGTTCGATGATCGTGGTGGCGAGCTCGCCGTCCACCGTGGCGTTGAAGGCGATGATGCCGCCAAACGCGGAGGTGGGATCGGCCCGGTAGGCCTTCTCGTAGGCGTCGCTGACGCTGAGGCCCAGCGCCACGCCGCACGGATTCGCATGCTTGACGATCACGCAGGCGGGGCTGGTGAGCGCACGCACGCACTCGAGCGCGGCGTCAGCGTCCGCCAGGTTGTTGAAGGAGAGCTCCTTGCCCTGGTGAAGCTCCGCGCCCACCACGGTGTCGGGCGCGCCGCCGGGGAGCGTGTAGAGCCCGGCGCGCTGGTGCGGGTTCTCGCCGTAGCGGAGCGTCTCGCGCAGCGTCAGGCCGATGGGGTAGCGCACCGGCAATTCGGTATCGCCGTCGGCCTGGCGTAGCCAGTTGAAGACGGCGGCGTCGTAGGTGGCGGTGTGGGCGAAGGCCTTGCGGGCGAGGTAGCGGCGGGTGTCGGTGCCCACGCTGCCCGATCTCTCGAGCTCGGCCAGCACGCGGTCGTAGTCCGCCGGGTCCACGACCACGGCGACGAATTCGTGGTTCTTCGCGGCGGCGCGCAGCATGGCGGGGCCACCCACGTCGATGTTCTCGATGGCATCTTCCCGCGTGCAGCCCGGGCGGCTCACCGTGGCCTCGAAGGGATAGAGGTTGACGACCAGCAGGTCGATGGGCCCGATGCCGTGCTCGCCCATGACCGCGGCGTCCACGTCCCGGCGGCCGAGCAGGCCCCCGTGGACCGCGGGGTGGAGAGTCTTGACCCGCCCGTCCATGATCTCGGGAAACCCTGTGATTTCAGAGACATCCGTGACCGGGAGGCCCGCCTTGCGGAGTGCCGCGGCGGTGCCGCCGGTGGACAGGAGGTCGATATCCAGTTTGCGCAGCCGGGTGGCCAGCTCGACCACGCCGGCCTTGTCGGACACGCTGATGAGGGCGCGGCTCTTCATGGGATCGGGGCCCATCTGGTTGAGGCCAAGCTGGTTGAGGCCAGGCTAGTTGAGGCCAAGCTAGTTGAGGAAGGGGCTGCCGCGGCTGCCGCCGCCCCTAGCCCAGCAGCTGGTAGTGCCGGAGCTTCTTGCGCAGCGTGGCCCGGTTGATCCCGAGGATCTCGGCGGCCACGCTCTGGTTTCCCTTGGTGTAATCGAGGACCGTCTTGAACAGCGGCTCTTCGACTTCGCCGAGAACGAGTTCATAAAGGTCTCCCGGCCGGTGGCCGTTCAGATCCCCGAAATATTTCTGGAGCGCCTCCTCCGTGTGATCACGCAGGGGACGATTCTTGACGCGAATCGTCGAGGCGCCATTGCGTGCCGGCGCATGTTTCCTGGTCGGGGTCTTGCTACGCGCGCTCTTGGCCACCGCTCCGCCACTCCTGCAAGAAGGTCAAACCCCGGCCGCCATACAGATGCTGTCAGCCACCGAAGCCCTGGTTGATCAACAACGGGTTTGTCAACAACCAGCTTGTCAAGTTTCGTCGTGGATTCCCGCGGTGGATCGTCGATGAATTATTAGCCACTCGCGAGGGACGAAATCATAGCACGATGAAACCGCGTGCTGTGTTTCTGTTCATTGCTCCCGCGCTGCGGTCGATCGCAACGCGGATGAAGCGCGCCAGTGCGCGCGTGGCGCCTCTGGACAATCAGTTGCGCGCGATTCGTGAGGTGAGTTAGCGCGCGAAGGGCTCCCGATCGCCCCGGCAGGTGACGCCATCGCGACGGCTCATGACGCAGACGTCCACATCGAAGCCCTGCGCGTTGCGTCCCGGGTCCTTCAGGCTGATCTCGACGGGGATGAGCGTGCCGGGACTCACGGGCTCCCGCAGTTGTGCATTCCGGGCCAGGTATTCCGCAGGCTGGAACACGCGGGAGCCCAGCGACTCGCCAAACCGGTCGCGGAGCGTAACGCGCACCAGGGGGAGGCCCACCCGGTCCTTGCCGACCACGGCGATCCGGCCGAGGATGTCGAGCGCGCCCGGGCTGCTGCGGTCGGCCACGGCTTCCGAGCTGCGCATCTCGTAGGACCGTAGGTCCCAGGCGGGCCAGAGAGGCATCCCCAGGGCCGCGTAGGTTCGCCGCAGGGGTTCCGTGAGGCTCGGATTCGTCGCCAGCTCGTCGCGCTGCCGGTGTAGCAGCTGCGCTGCCAGCAGGAGCACGGCCAGGATGCTGCCCGCGGTGTAGCCCCAGTGGCGGCCGGTTTCGGGGGGCGGCGGTGCGGGTGGCTCCCAGATGAACGGCCGGTCAGCGATGGATGGCTCGCGCCGGGCCGTCAGTTCCGGCCCGGGTTCGTCGGCCGCGCCGGGCGGCCTCAGTTCCGGCGCGAAGTCGGGCGGCAGCGGCGCGGGTGCCCGGGTGTCCTCGGCAGCCGGTTCATCCCAGGAGACATCCGGCAGCGGCAGTTCCTCGGGCGGATCCTGGATCTCTTCCTCGCCAATGACATACACGGGCTCGGGCGCGGCCTCGTCGTCGCGGACTTCCGCCAGCAGGGCCTGCCAGTCGGCGTCGTCGTCGGGATTCAGCCCGGTCTCCGCCGCCAGGGCCTTGTACAGGCCGGCCTGGTCCACCGTGTCGGAGCCCGCGCCCGTGCCGATGTCGGGCGCGGTCGCCGGGGGGTCGGCAGGCGCTTCCGCGTCGGATTCCCGTTCAGACTCAGACTCAGTCTTAGGCTCAGTCTTGCTCTCCGTTTCCGGGCCTGCCGCGACAGCCGGGGCGGGGGCCGGGATCTCGGCCTCGAAAAAATTCGACCAGCTGTCCTCGGGGATGTCGAACTCGAGGGTGTCGTCACTGACGGCCAGGGGCAGGTCGGGGGTCGTCTCCTCCGGTTCCGGCGGTGCTGGCGGCTCCGCCGGCTCCGCGGGGAAGCCCGGCAGTCGTGCGGGCTCGGGTTCCGGCACTGGCTCCGTGTCCGGAGGCGCAGGCGGTGGCGCAGGGGACGCCTCGGGTTCCGGCTCGGTGGGCAGGACCAGCTTCTGGAGGGTGACGGTGGGTGGCGGTTCGTCCGTCAGCGTGGCGATGGCATTGAAGGTGGCCGAGCAGTGCCCGCAGCGCACGTAGCCCTCGGCGACGCGCAGCTCGGTGGTGCTGATGCGGAAGACCGTGCCGCACTCGGGGCAGCTCGTGTACATGGTTTCAGTGCGCCGTCTTAGGGAGCCACGGGGCCGGCAACGGTACCGGCCAGCAACACCCAGCCGCCCTGTTCCTCAGTGACGGCAAGGTCTGCCCAGGGACGGAACGCCGCAATCACCTCGGTGGCCTGGTCCGCAAGGATACCGCTCAACGCGATCCGGGTGGCCGGTCCGGCGAAGCGCCGCAGTTCGGGTGCCAGGCGCACCAGGGGGCCCGAGAGGATGTTGGCCACCAGCACCTCGAAGTGCTCCTGGCGGGATGGTGGCAGCAGGTCCGCGGGCAGGCCGCAGCGGAGTTGCGGGGCGCAGCCGTTGCGGCCGGCGTTGTCCCGGGTGGCGACGAGCGCCTGGGGGTCGATGTCCACGGCGACAGCCGACCGGGCGCCAAGCGCCAGGGCGGCGATGGCCAGGATTCCCGAGCCGCAGCCGTAATCGAGTACGCGCAGGCCAGCCAGGGCCTGGCCGTCCAGCCAGGCGAGGCACATGGCCGTGGTGGGGTGCGTGCCGGTGCCGAAGGCCAGGCCCGGCTCCAGCAGCAGGCTGATGCCGTCCGGGTCGGGGCAGGCCTGGCCGACGGGGCAGACCCACAGGCACCGGCCGAAGCGCAGGGGCTTCAGTGACTTGCGCCACTCCGCGTCCCAGTCCCGGTCCGCCACGACCTCGAAGTGGACGGGATGGCCCGGGAAGGCGGCGGTGATGCGGTCGCGGTCCGTGTCTGGCGGCAGGAGCGCGGTGAGGCGGACGGTGGCCCACAGCGGCGTGGCGCCGGGCTCCGGCTCCAGGATTTCCTCGTCGTCCGCCCCTTGGGTCCAGGTGACGAGGGCGCCGAGCCGCTCGAAGGTCTCCTCGGCCGCCGTGATGGCGGCCTGCGGGCAGTCCAGCGTGGCCTGCAGCCAGGTCTCGGCCATGGGCGCCGTCAGAGCCGCAGCTTCTTCTCGAGGTAGTGGATGTCCGTGCCGCCGAGGAGGAACGCCGCGTCCTGGCACAACTCCTGGTGCAGGGGGATGTTGGTCTTTATGCCATCCACCACCATCTCCGTCAGCGCGATGCGCATGCGGGCGACGGCGGATTCCCGGGTGTCGCCGTGGGAGATCACCTTGGCCACGAGGGAGTCGTAGAACGGCGGCACCGTGTAGCCGCTGTAGAGGTGGCTGTCCACGCGGATGCCGGGGCCGCCGGGCGGGTGCCAGACGTCGACCTTGCCGGGCGACGGCATGAACGTGCGGGGATCTTCGGCGTTGATGCGGCATTCCACCGCGTGGCCGCGGAGGACGAGGTCTTCCTGGCGGAAGGACAGCTTCTCGCCCGCGGCGATCTTGAGCTGTTCCTTGACGATGTCCACGCCGGTGACGAGCTCGGTGACCGGGTGCTCCACCTGCACCCGGGTGTTCATTTCGATGAAGTAGAACTCGCCGTTCTCGTAGAGGAACTCGAAGGTTCCCGCGCTGCGGTAGCCGATCTCCCGGCAGGCCTCGGCCACCCGGGCGCCCATTTTCATGCGCAGCTCGTGGGGAATCCCGGGCGCCGGGGCCTCTTCCAGCACCTTCTGGTGCCGGCGCTGCATCGAGCAGTCCCGGTCGAACAGGTGCACGGCGTTGCCGTGGGCGTCGGCCAGCACCTGGAACTCGATGTGGCGGGGCTTCTCCAGGTACTTTTCCATGTAGACGGTGCTGTTGCCGAAGGCGGCACCCGCCTCGCTCCGCGTGAGCTGGACGGCGTTGAGCAGCGCCGCGTCGCTGTGCACGACCCGCATGCCGCGGCCGCCGCCGCCGCCAGCCGCCTTGATGATCACGGGGTAGCCGATGGACCGGGCCATCTTCAGGGTCTCGTCGCCATCCTCGCCCAGGGGCCCGTCGGAGCCCGGCACGCAGGGCACGTTGGCGGCGCGCATGGCCTCCTTGGCGGAGATCTTGTCGCCCATCAGCCGGATCACCTCGGGCGGCGGGCCGACGAAGATGAAGCCGCTGCGCTGGACGCGCTCGGCGAAATCGGCGTTCTCCGAGAGGAAGCCGTAGCCGGGATGGATGGCCACCGCGTCCGTGACCTCGGCCGCGCTGATGATCGCGGGCATGTTGAGGTAGCTCTGGGACGAGGGCGGCGGGCCGATGCACACCGTTTCGTCGGCGAGCAGCACGTGCTTCAGGCTGGAGTCGGCCGTGGAATGCACGGCGACGGTCTTGATGCCCAGCTCCCGGCAGGCGCGCTGGATGCGCAGGGCAATTTCCCCGCGATTGGCGATAACGACCTTGTCGAGCATCGGGGGATCAGGGTTCGATGATGAACAGGGCCTGGCCGAACTCGACCGGTTCACCGTTCTTGGCGAGCGCCGCGACGACCTTGCCGGCCACGTCGGCCTCGATCTGGTTCATCATCTTCATGGCTTCGATGATGCACAGCGTGTCGCCGGCCTGGACCTGGTCGCCGATCTTCACGAAGTTGGGCGAGCCGGGGGCCGGGGCCTCGTAGTAGGTGCCCACCATGGGCGACAGCACCTTGTGGCCGGCGGGGCCGCTGCTGGCGGGCGCGGAGCCGGCGGTGCCGGCGGTTGCGCCGGCGGCAGCTGGGCTTGCCGGGGTCGGCGGCGCGGCGAATTGCATGGGGGGCATGGCGTACTGCACCGGCGCGCCGGCGGCATGGCGGCTGATGCGCACCGATTCCTCGCCCTCGGTGATTTCGAGTTCCGAGAGGCCGGACTCTTCCAGCAGCTCGATGAGCTTCTTGACCTTGCGGATATCCATGGAAGTCCTCGCTTATTTGGGTCGGCCGAGCTGTTCGCAGGCCGCCTGGAGGGCCAGCTGGTAGCCCAGGGCGCCAAGCCCCGTGATGACGCCAACGGCCACGTCGGAAACGTAGGAGTGCCGCCGGAATTCCTCCCGGGCGTGCACGTTGGAGAGGTGGATCTCGATGAACGGGATGCCCACGGCCAGGAGCGCGTCCCGCAGCGCCACGCTGGTGTGGGTCAGGGCGCCGGGGTTCAGGAGGATGAAGTCCACCTGGCCGGCGGCCTGCTGGATCCGGTCCACCAGGGCGGCCTCCGAGTTGGTCTGGAAGGCCTCCAGCTGGTGCCCGGCGGCCGCGGCGGCGGCCGCCACCGCCTGCTCGATGTCCGCCAGGGTCGTGGCCCCGTACAGGTGGGGTTCCCGCCGGCCGAGCAGGTTCAGGTTGGGGCCGTTCAGCAGCAGGAGCCGCGCCATCGATTAGGAACCGGATCGCCGGAGATGGCCGCGAGTTTACAGAATTTGGCCGCCGAAGGGGAGCAAGGGGGAAAAGGTACCGGACACTTAGTTATTCGGAGTGCTTAGTTATTCACCCCTGCCGCCCTGGACACCGCGAGCCAAATAACTAAGCACTCCGAATAACTAAGTGTCCGGTACCTTTTTGCCCAGCGCCAGGCGGGCGGGGGCTTCGGCGACCGGCAGTGTACCTGCCGCGAGGCCGTCAGCCACGGCGGCAACCTGTTCCAGGTCACTGGCCTTGAGTTCGCCCATGTGCACGGCCAGGACGGTGCCATCCGGGGCGGCGACCACGGACAGGGGCAGGGCAAAGCTCTCGGCAAACTGCTCGGCCGCCCGGGTGGCGTCCATCTCCCCCACCAGGTTGGGGTAGGTCACACCGGTCTCGCCGAGGAACTGCATCACCGGGTCACGCCGGTCGATGGCAATCCCGATGACCTGCATCCGCGCCGGGTCCTGGGCCTGCTGGAACTGTTCCAGCAGCGGCATTTCCTTGCGGCAGGGCGCGCACCAGGTCGCCCAGAAATTGATCAGCAGGGTCCGGCCGGACCACTCGGCCAGGTCCCGCTCCTCGCCCTTGAGGTCCTTGAGCCGGATGGCCGGCAGGGCATCGCCGATCCCTACGCCAGGGGGTGGAATATCAGGGGAAACAGCCGGTTGCGACTTGTCACTTCTATCGACAGTTGAGTCGACAGTCGTATTGACAGGTTCCCCGGACGACCGCTGCTGCCAGTTCATCCCCAGCCGGATCCCCGCGAACAGGAAGACAGCGATCCAGAGGCCGATGGCCAGCTTGCGGATGGGGCGCACGGTGCAGGGCCAGTCCTTGGTTGCGGTTGATGGCGGCTCAGTTCAGGTTGGTGGCGACCGCGGTCGCCGCCGGCGAGCCCCCGAAGACCGCCGACACGTGGGCGGCGAAATCCGCAGCGGGCTTGAAACCGACGACGCGCCGTGAGGTCTGCTCGATGCCGTCCGCCGTGAAGAACATGATGGTCGGCGGGCCAATGATATCGAACCGCCGCATGAGTTCACGGTCCTCGGCATCCACGGCCGTCACGTCCGCCTGGAGCACCAGGGCGTCGGCCAGTGCGGCCTGCACCGCCGGATCGGGGAAGGTGTACTTCTCCATCTCCTTGCAGGACACGCACCAGTCCGCATAGAAGTCCAGCAGCACCGGCCGGCCGGCCGACCGGGCGCCGGCGACGGCCTGCTCCAGATCGGCCACCGTCTTGATCCGCGTGAAAGCCTTGCCCTCGCCATGCACCGGCGCCGCGCCCGATGCGGTCGGCGCGTTCACGAACCGGAGCGGCCGCAGCGCGTCCTCGCTGCCGGCCAGCGCACCGACGAGCAGGGCGGCGCCATAGATGACGGCGACGATGCCGAAGCCCTTGCCCAGCTTGCGCGACAGGGCGGCGGTACCGTCCACGGGGGCGAAGGCGCCGAGGAACACGCCGCCGATCACGAGCAGCACGGCCCAGAGCGCCAGGGTGAGCGTGCCCGGCCAGAGCCGGTCGAGCATCCACACGGCCATGCCCAGCATCATCAGGCCGAAGGCGGCCTTGACCGAGACCATCCACGGGCCGGCCTTCGGCATCAGCCGGCCCGCCGACGCGCCGATCGCCAGCAGTGGAATGCCCATGCCGATGCCGAGGGCAAACAGCGCCAGCGCGCCCCGCGCCACGTCGCCCGTCTTCGCGATCACCGTCAGCGCCGCGACCAGCGGCGGCGTCACGCAGGTGGTGACGACGGCGGCGGAAATCACGCCCATGATCGCCGCGCCGACGAAGCTCCCGGACTTCTGCTCGCCCGAGATGGAGTTGAGCCTCGTCTGCCAGGACGCGGGAATCTGCAGGTCGAAGAGCCCGAACATGGAGAGCGCCAGGGCCACGAACAGCAAGGCCACGCCGATGGTCACCACGGGCTGCTGCATGACGGCCTGTACCTGGGAGCCCGCGGCCGCAAATACGGCGCCGAGCGCCGTGTAGGTGGTGGCCATGCCGAGCACGAAGGCGAGCGACAGCAGGAAGGCCTTCGTGGAGCCGAGGGGCGCGCCATCCCGGCTGCCCTGGCCCACGATGATCCCCGAGAGGATCGGGTACATGGGCAGGCAACAGGGGGTGAACGAGAGCAGCAGGCCAAGCCCGGCGAACATGGCCATGACGGCGAGGAGATTGCCGTCCCGGATCAGGGTGAAGAGGCGGTCCTGCTCGGATTCGGGAGCCGTGGATAGCGGGGTCGGGGGGGGGAGCCCGCCCGCAGGGCGGGCCGCCAGACGCCCCGCCCCCCGCCCCCCCGGCCGGGACCCCCAGGGGGGGGGGCCCCCCGGGGGGGGGGGGGGGGGGGGG